>NZ_JBEYTZ010000002.1:0-367429 GCF_040643215.1 Streptomyces sp. NPDC047315
CCAAGGGCAAGGACTCCCTCACCGCAGTCCTCGACGGCACCATCGAAGGCGTCGTCGAAAAGCTGATCAAGGGCCACAACCACCTCGGCGACCACGTCGGCAAGAAACTCCCCGACGCCATCGGCCAGAGCTCCAAGACCCACAAGAACACCGACAAGGACGTCGACGACCGCATCAAGAAGATCACCGGCAGCGGCAAACGCGACACCGACGACCTCACCGGCAAACGCGCCGAATCCGAAGGCCCCGCCCGCAAGCGCCCCGACGACGTCCGCACCCAACCCGCGTCGCTCGACGACGTCAAGAACGACCCCCGGCGCCACTCCGTCCCCCTCGACAAGAAGACCTGCCGCAACGACCCGATCGACGTCGCCACCGGCGAGATGACGCTCCCGCAGACCGATCTGGTGCTGCCCGGCGTCCTTCCCCTGACGCTGCGCCGCACCCATCTGTCGGAGTACCGCTACGGCCGCTGGTTCGGCCGCAGTTGGGCCTCCACCCTGGACGAGCGCATCGAACTCGACGCCGCCGGCCGCGGCGCGATCTGGGCGCGCGACGACGGTTCCGTACTCCTCTACCCCCGGCTCCCCGCGCCCGGCGACCCCGACGGCGTCCTGCCGCTGGAGGGCCCGCGGCTGCGCCTGGTGCACGGCGGGCAGCGGGACGCGGAGACGTCGTACCTGGTCACCGACCCGGCGGACGGCACCGTCCGGACCTTCACCGGCAGCCCGTACGGCGAGTCCGCCGCCTTCTGGCTGCGGGAGATCGAGGACCGCAACGGCAACGGCGTCACCTTCCAGCGCCGCGGCGACGGCTCCCCCACCAGGGTCCTCCACGACGGCGGCTACCAGGTCGGCGTCGCCTGCCGCGACGGACGCGTGCACGAACTGTCGCTGCGCACGCCCGACGGCCCCGTCACCGTCCTGACCTACGGCTACGACCGGGACGGCAACCTCGACGCCGTCACCAACTCCTCCGGTCTGCCGATGCGCTTCGCGTACGACGCGGAAGCGCGCATCACGTCCTGGACCGACCGCAACGACTCCACGTTCCAGTACGTCTACGACCCCGCCGGCCGCGTCGTGCGGACCGTCGGCCCCGACGGCACCCTGTCGTCCACCTTCGCGTACGGGACCGGCCCCGACCCCGACACCGGCACCCGCGTCACCCGCTACACCGACTCCACCGGCGCCACCACCGTCTTCCACCTCAACGAGCTGCTCCAACTCGTCGCCGAGACCGACGCGAACGGCGCGACGAGCGTCTTCGAACGGGACCGCTACGACCGGCTCCTGAGCAGCACCGACCCGCTGGGCCGCACCATCGGCGTGACGTACGACGCCGACGGCTCCGTCACCTCGGTGACCCGCCCCGACGGCCGCCGCACCACCGTCGAGTACGAGGGCTCCCCCGCCCTGCCCGTGCTGGTGAACCAGCCGGACGGCCGCACCGTCCGCCAGGAGTACGACGACCGGGGCAACCGCACCTCCGTGACCGGGCCCACCGGCCTCACGACCCGCTTCGGCTACGACGGCCGGGGCCGGCTGGCGTCCACGACCGACCCCCTCGGCCGGACGACGACGCTCCGCTGCGACGACGCCGGTCTCGTCGTCGAGTCCACCGACCCGCTGGGCGCCGTCACCGGGTACGCGTACGACGCCTTCGGCCGGCCCGTCGCCGTCAGCGACCCGCTCGGCCGGGTCACCCGGCTGACCTGGAGCACCGAAGGTCGGCTCGTGCGCCGCGTGGAGCCCGACGGCTCCGAACGGACGTGGACGTACGACGGCGAGGGCAACGTCACCGGCCGCACGGACCCCGGCGGCGGCCGGTCCGCGTACGAGTACGGCGCCTTCGACCGGCTGTCCGCCCGCACCGGCCCGGACGGCGCGCGCTACGAGTTCGCCCACGACACCGAGCTGCGGCTCACCGGGGTCACCGACCCGCGCGGGCTGACCTGGACGTACGAGTACGACCCGGTCGGCCGGCTGACGTCCGAGACGGACTTCGACGGCCGCACCCTGCGCTACGGCTACGACGCCGCAGGCCAGTTGACCTCCCGCACCAACGCGCTCGACGAGACGACCCGTTACGCCTACAACGCGCTCGGCCAACTCCTCCGCAAGGACGCGGCCGGCGCCGTCACGGAGTTCGCGTACGACGCCTTCGACGAGCTGGCACGTGCCACCGGCCCCGACGGCACCCTGGACCGGATCCGCGACGCCCTCGGCCTGCTGCGCTCCGAGACGGTCGACGGACGGACGCTGAGCTTCGCCTACGACGAGTGGGGCCGGCCGGTCGGCCGCACCACGCCCACCGGCGCCGTCAGCGAGTGGACCCACGACGCCGAGAACGCCCTCACCCGGCTGACCGCTTCGGGCCGCACGCTCACCTTCCGGCACGACGCCGCCGGCCGCGAGCTGACCCGGACGATCGGCTCGTCCCTCACCCTCACCCACGGCTTCGACGAACTGGGCCGCCTCACCGAGCAGCACCTGGTCGGTCAGGACGGCGCCACGGTGCAGCGGCGGGGCTACGCGTACCGCGCCGACGGCCACCTGACCGACGTGGACGACTCGGTCAGCGGCCGGCGCAGCTACACCCTCGACGCCGGCGCCCGGGTCACCGCGGTGGAGGCGGACGGCTGGTCGGAGAGTTACGCGTACGACCCCGCGGGCAACCAGACCGCGGCGTCGTGGCCGGCCTCGCACCCGGACGCCGAGGTGGCCACCGGCCCCCGCTCGTACACCGGGAACCGGCTCACGGACGCCGGCGGGCTGCGCTACGAGTACGACGCCCAGGGGCGCGTCGTGCTGCGGCAGAAGACCCGGCTCTCCCGCAAGCCGGAGACCTGGCGCTACGCATGGGACGCGGACGACCGCCTGGTGGGGGTGGTGACCCCGGACGGCGCGCGCTGGCGCTACCGCTACGACCCGCTGGGCCGCCGCTCCGCCAAGCAGCGGCTCTCCGCGGGCGGGGAGGTCGTCGAGGAGACCACCTTCACCTGGGAGGGCTCGACCCTCTGCGAGCAGACGACCGCGGCGCACGCCGGGTCGGAGCACCCGGTCACGCTGACGTGGGACCACCGCGGACTGCACCCCGTCGCCCAGCGGGAACGCATCCTTTCGGCCAGTCGGGAGGAGATCGCCAGCCGCTTCTTCTCCGTCGTCACGGACCTGGTCGGCACCCCGACCGAACTCGTCGACGAACAGGGCGAGATCTCCTGGCGCAGGCGCTCCACCGTGTGGGGCACGACCCTGTGGAACCGCGATGCGACCGCGTACACGCCGCTGCGCTTCCCGGGCCAGTACTTCGACCCCGAAACGGGGCTCCACTACAACGTCTTCCGCACCTACGACCCGGAGACGGCGCGCTATCTGAGCCCCGATCCGCTGGGCCTTTCGCCGGCGCCCAATCCGTCGACGTACGTCCACAATCCGCTCACCGGATCCGATCACCTGGGGCTCGCGCCGGACGAATGCACGGTCACGGTGTACCGGAAGCAGACGCGCTATCCACAGAGCCAGCGCGTCCACATCGACGAGAACGGCAACGTCAGGATCAGCGGAAAGAACTCGCTGTACGTCAACATGAGCGGGGACATCCGGCACACCACCGAATTCCGCGAGGGCGAAGCCGGGTCACAACAGATCGTCGCCTTCGAAGTTCCGAAGAGCTTCCTGGAATACGTCCGGCGGGAGGCCGTCCCGCAGGAGCAGCCGTCGGACCTGGGCTTCACCAAGGCGGAATGGCGGGAGATCAAGAAGTCCTACCCGGAGATTTCCGACCCCACGAAGGGAAAGGACCTCTACGGTCTCCCCAATGAAGTCATCGAGAAAATGCGAGGGGTCATCATTCCGGGCTCTGGTAAGATCGTTCAGGATTTTGATGACGGAAAGTAGTGGGGATGCTGCACGAAATCGAGGGTGTCGAGCAGGAGCGGTCACGCGTTTCCGAGCGGCCTGAAATCGATCCCGATGTGCCCTTGCTCTCCTACGTCGAGGTGGCGGTGGCGGGCTCGCCCGAGGCGTACGCCCGCCGGCTGCGCGAGGTCCTGGCGGCGGTGTACGACCTCGCCGTGCGGGAGGACTTGGACGAGGAAGTGGTGCCGGTCGACACCCTCCCCGCGTGGTTCGTGGGCGTGTGCCGCGGCGGCGGGGGGACCGAGCCCACCGAAGAATTCGCCGCCGAGGGCCTGGCGGGGTACACCGAGCGGACCGGCAGCGGTCCCTGGGAGATCCAGGACTGGCTGTCGCGCTTCCATCCCGAACTGGAGTCGCGGGGCTGGGCGTTCTGGGACCTGACGCACCCGAAGGACGGCGGGGACCGGCTGCGGCTGTGGGTGGACACCTGGGGCGAGTCGTTCTTCGCCTGGGAGGAGCTGCGCTTCCTCGCGTACGTCTGCGGGGCGCGCTCCGTCGCGGACCCGGCGCTGGCCGAGCCCGGCGCGTGGGCCGAGGAGGCGTCCGTATGACCGACGGCGCACGCCCCGACGGCTCCGTGGAGATCCCCTCGCACCAGGTGCGAGCGGTCTTCACCGAGGAGACCATCACGGTCTACCAGGCGTACTCCGCGCGGATCGCGGACCCCGCGCTGAAGGCGGGCACCTTCGTCGACCCGTTCAAGCGCGCCCGGATGACCTGGATCAAGCCGTCCTTCCTGTGGATGATGTACCGCTGCGGCTGGGCCGCCAAGCCCGACCAAGAGCGGGTCCTCGCCCTCGACATCACCCGCGAGGGCTTCGAGTGGGCGCTGTCGAACGCCTGCCTGAGCCACTACGACCGCACCCGCTTCGCCACCGAGGACGAGTGGCGCACGGCCCTCAAGTCCAGCCCGGTCCGCGTCCAGTGGGACCCCGAGCGCGACCTCGGGCTGAACCCACTGCCGCACCGCGCGATCCAGGTCGGGCTGTCGGGCGAGGCGGTCGAGCGCTACGTGGACGACTGGATCACCGCCGTACGGGACGTGACGCCGCTGGCGCACGAGGTGCACGCGGCCGTGCTCGCCGGCGACCGGGCCGCCGCCGGGGCGCTGTTGCCCGCGGAGCGCCCGTATCCGCTCCCCGCCGATGCGGTCGAGCGCATCGGAAGGTCCTGAAACCGCAGGTTGCACTTGCACAACACCTGAGGTGCCGGCTGGACAAAGCGTCCGGGGCGACAGCACGATGTGGGGGAACAGGAAGCACCGCGGCGAATCATCGGGGGGAACACCGCGAAGCCTGTTCTCCCGTCCTCCCGCTGGACCGCGGAGTCCCCGCACTCTCCACGGAGGAACCTCGCCATGAGCTTCGGCGACCCGAACAACCCCTACGGCCAGCCCCAGGGGCAGCAACCGGGCGGATACGGCCAGCCCCAGCAGCCCGGTGGTTACGGCCAGCCCCAGCAGCCGGGCGGGTACGGCCAGCAGCCCGGAGGCTACGGGCAGCCCCAGGACCAGCAGGGGTACGGCTATCCGCAACAGGGGCCGCCCCAGCCCCAGCAGAGCCAGTACGGCTACCCGCAGGCCCCGCCCGTCCAGCCGTACGACGCCTATCAGCAGCCCGGCTACGGCAGCGGGATGCCGGAGCTGGCCCACTGGGGTCTGCGCGTCGGCTCCTTCCTGATAGACAGCCTGATCTCGGCGACGCCGTACATCGTGGTGTCGGTGATCGCCGCCGCCTCGCGCGTGTCGACGCTCATCGTCCTCCTGACCGCGGTGTGGATGATCGCCACCACCCTGTGGATCGCCCACCGCGAGGGCACCACCGGCCAGTCCCCGGGCAAGCAGGTACTCGGCATCAAGCTGCTGCGGGAGCAGGACGGCCAGGTCGTCGGCTTCGGCAAGGCGTTCGTGCGCCGGCTCGCCCACATCGTCGACGGACTGCCCTGCTACCTGGGCTACTTCTGGCCGCTGTGGGACGACAAGAAGCAGACCTTCGCCGACAAGATCTGCTCGACGGTCGTCGTCAAGTCCAACTGACCGGTCTGACGCCGAAGGACCGACCGCGCGACGCGCGAAGGCCGCGCCACCCGTTTCCGAGGTGGCGCGGCCTTCGCGTACAGCGGCTCGCGTACAGCGGCTCGCGTACGGCGGTCGATCAGTGGAAGAAGTGGCGCGTACCCGTGAAGTACATCGTCGCGCCCGCCTTCCGCGCCGCCTCGACGACCAGTTCGTCCCGGACCGAACCGCCCGGCTGGACGATCGCCCGCACGCCGGCGTCGATCAGGATCTGCGCCCCGTCCGGGAAGGGGAAGAACGCGTCGGACGCGGCGTACGAGCCCTGCGCCCGCTCCTCGCCCGCCCGCTCGACCGCGAGCTTCGCCGAGTCGACCCGGTTGACCTGCCCCATGCCGACGCCGACGGACGCGCCGTCCTTGGCGAGCAGGATGGCGTTCGACTTCACCGCGCGGCAGGCGCGCCAGGCGAACGCCAGCTCCGCCAACTCCGCCTCCGACAGCGGCTCGCCGGTCGCCAGGGTCCAGTTCGCCGGGTCGTCGCCGTCGGCCTGGAGCCGGTCGGCGACCTGGAGCAGCGCACCGCCCTCGATGAGCTTCACCTCGACGGGCGCGGCGGGCGCGTCGGGGCAGCGCAGCACCCGGATGTTCTTCTTCTTCGCCAGCACCTCGACCGCGCCGTCCTCGTACGCCGGAGCCACGATGACCTCGGTGAAGATCTCCGCGACCTGCTCGGCCATGGCGACCGAGACGGGGCGGTTCACCGCGATGACGCCGCCGAACGCGGACAGCGGGTCGCAGGCGTGCGCCTTGCGGTGCGCCTCGGCGACGTCCGCGCCGATCGCGATGCCGCACGGGTTGGCGTGCTTGATGATCGCCACGCACGGCTCGGCGTGGTCGTGCGCGGCGCGCCAGGCGGCCTCGGTGTCGGTGTAGTTGTTGTACGACATCTCCTTGCCGTGCAACTGCTCGGCCGCCGGCAGCCCGCCCTTGCCGTTGACGTACAGCGCGGCGCCCTGGTGCGGGTTCTCGCCGTAGCGCAGCACGCCGGCGCGCTCGTACGTCGTGCCCAGGAAGTCCGGGAAGTGCGCGTCCGCTCCGTCCTCAGCGGTGGCCCGGGCCGCGAACCAGGACGCCACGTCGACGTCGTACGCGGCCGTGTGCGCGAAGGCCGCGGCGGCGAGCCGGCGGCGCGCGGCCAGGTCGAAGCCGCCGTCCTCGACGGCCGCGAGCACGTCGGCGTACCGCTCGGGGCTGGTGACGACCGCGACCGAGGGGTGGTTCTTCGCGGCGGCGCGGACCATGGAGGGGCCGCCGATGTCGATCTGCTCGACGCACTCGTCCGGGCTGGCGCCCGATGCGACGGTCTCGCGGAACGGGTAGAGGTTCACGACGACCAGGTCGAACGGCTCCACACCCAGCTCGGCGAGCTGCTCGCGGTGCGCGTCGAGCCGCAGGTCGGCGAGGATGCCGGCGTGGACGCGCGGGTGCAGCGTCTTGACCCGGCCGTCCAGGCACTCGGGGAAGCCGGTCAGGTCCTCGACCTTGACCACGGGCACGCCGGCGGCGGCGATCTTCGCGGCGGTGGACCCGGTGGAGACGAGCTGCACGCCCGCCCCGTGCAGACCGCGGGCGAGGTCTTCGAGGCCCGTCTTGTCGTACACGCTGACCAGCGCCCGCCTGACGGGGCGCCTGCCGCTCGCGGCAGCCTCAACACTCACGGGAAAACAACCTTTCGTCCCTCGATGCGGTAGCCGTCACGGGCCAACCGCCCGACGACCTCGACGAGCAGCACTCGCTCGACTTCCTTGATCCGCTCGTGCAGAGCGGCTTCGTCGTCCTGCTCCCGGACCTCCACCACGCCCTGCGCGATGATCGGCCCGGTGTCGACGCCGTCGTCGACGAAGTGGACGGTGCAGCCGGTGACCCGGGCGCCGTACGCGAGTGCGTCCCGCACTCCGTGGGCGCCGGGGAAACTGGGCAGCAGGGCGGGGTGCGTGTTGACGCAGCGCCCGCCGAAACGGGCGAGGAACTCCTTGCCCACGATCTTCATGAACCCGGCGGACACGACGAGGTCGGGCTCGTACGCCGCGGTGGCCTCGGCCAGCGCGCGGTCCCACGCCTCGCGGGTGGGGTGGTCCTTCACCCGGCAGACGAACGTCGGCAGCCCGGCGCGCTCGGCGCGCTCCAGGCCGCCCGCGCCGTAACGATCCGCCCCGACGGCGACGACGCGTGCGCCGAAGCCGTCCGGGTCGGCCTCGATCGCGTCGAGGAGGGCTTGGAGGTTCGTACCGGATCCGGAGACGAGGACGACGATCCTGGCCGGACGGCGGGCCGGCGCGTCGTCGGGTCGGGCGGGAGCGGGGGCCACGGCGGATCTCTTTCGGGTACGGCGTGCGGGTGCGCACGGTTTTGTGTGGTCGTACGAACGAATCGCGCCCCTCGATACGGGGAACTCTACGAAAGGGCCGACCGTCAGCAACGATACCGGCACCAAGGAAGGCCCCCGGGGGACGGGGGCGCGGCCGGGAGGTAGCGTCAGGGGACAACCACCCGTCCCCGGACGGGCACGAGACGACGACACAAGACCCCAGGTGCACCGGGTCTGAGGGGAAGACGTTCACCAGATGCGGGACCGACGCCGCCGTACGGACCTCCTGTTGCCGCGGGAGCGCCAGTCCACCGACGACAACAACCCCTTCGCGCCGCCGCCGGAGGGCCGGCCCGACCAGCCCTGGCAGCCGCGCCGCCCGGACGACTCCGGCCCCTCCGACGGGTCGGACTCCTCGGGCTCCGCCGACGCCCCGGAGTCCTCGACCTCGTCAGGTGGCCGGTCGGGCTGGGGCAGCCAGTGGAGCAGCCGCCAGCCGGGCCGCTCGTCGGGCGGCGGCTTCGGCGGTCGCCCCGGAGGATCCTCCGAGAACGGCTCCTCCCAGGGCGCCGGCCCGCGCTGGGACCCCACGGACCCGGCCCAGCGCCGCGCGCGGTACGCGCTGCTGGCGGGCATGTGGGCGTTCTTCTTCGTCCTCTTCGACTTCATGGAGATCGCCCTCCTGCTGGGCGCCCTGGCGATGTACTGGGCGATCAGCTCCCTGCGCGCCAAGCCCAAGCGCCCGGACCCCACGTCCGCGACGCCGCCGGCGTCCCCGGCCCCCTCGCCCCAGACGGCCAGCCGCACCCAGCGCACCTCCGCGATCACCGGCCTGGTGATGGCGTCCCTGGCCCTCCTGGTCGTCGCGTCCACGTACGCGGTCCAGCTCGTCTACCAGGACTTCTACACCTGCGAACGGGACGCCCTGACGAAGGCGGGCCAGGTGTCGTGCAACAGCAAGCTCCCGGAGCCGCTGCGCGAGCTCTACGGCGTGAAGGACTGACGCCCACGCCCTGGGGGTGCCACTGCGGCGCCCCGCGTCCACCGGGCCCGGGGAGTGCTGGGGCGACCAGCACTCCCCGGGCCCGACGCTTTGAAGGGTCGCCCGGCGCGTCTTGGAGGGACGGGGGCAAAGGGTCAGTGCAGCGAGGCGAAGTCCTGCCAGCCGGTGCCGATCTTCACGCCGCGTGTGACCCCGCCCGCGCCGTCGCCGCCGTACCGGTACAGCTCGCCGGTCGTCGTCGTACGGGCGACGATGTCGTTCTTCCCGTCGCCCGTCAGGTCGCCCACCCCGACGATGTCTCGGAAGCCGCTCCAGCCCGTGCCCATCACCACGCCGCGCTGGATCGTGGCCTGCCCCGTGCCGAAGTACCGGTAGAGGTCGCCGGTGACGGTACGGGCCAGCAGGTCCGCGTGCCCGTCGCCGTTGAGGTCTCCGGGGCCGACGACGGTCAGCGACTTCCAGTTCGTACCGATCCTGCCCGCCGCGGTGACGCCGCCGGTCTTCGTGCCGCCGTAGAGGTACAGGTCGCCGCTGGCGGCGTCCCGTGCCACGAGGTCCGGGACGCCGTCTCCGGTCAGGTCTCCGGAGTGCAGCAGGGCGTCGAAGCCGCTCCACCCGCTGCCGATCTTGGTGGCCGGTGACTGCGGCGTGACCGCGGTGCCGCGCGGTGCGCCGTAGCGGTACAGGGCGCCCGAGCCGTCCCGTACGAGGACGTCGTTGCTGCCGTCCCCGTTCAGGTCACCGAAGGGGACGAGGGTGCTGTCGGCGGGCCAGGTGCCCGCGCTGACCCTTTCGTTGACGGTCTGGGACGCGTTCCCCTTGTAGATGCTCACGGCACCGGTCGAAGCGCGCGCGAACAGGTCGGGGAAGCCGTCGCCGCCCACGTAGTCCCGGTGCCCGGGCTTGGGGGTGGTCAGCCCCGTTCCGGCGGCGAACACCTGGAAGAGCCAGGCACTGGTGGGGCGGTGGGTCCACACCACGGTGGCTTCGCCGTCGCGGCCGGTGGCGCTGCTGCCGGATTCGTAGGTGCCGTTCCGGCCGAGGCCCGTGGGCCGGGACCACACCCCCGCGTTCCTGGAAGCCGTGAACACGTCGGAGACGTTGCGATCGGCCGTCCGCTCGGTCCAGTACGTGTGGATCGTGCCGTCGGCACCGATGCTGGCGTCCCAGAAGTTGGAGGTCAGGTTGGTGGAGAGCGTCCGGACCGGGCTCCAAGTCCCGTCCGGCGCACGGGTGGAGGTCTCCGTCGCCCCGCGGGGCGGTGCTGCCTCATCCCATTCGAAGCTGCCCCAGACGAAGGTGACGTCGCCGTCTGGGCCGATCAGCGGCTTGCTGACCCGCTCGGTGTTCTGGGGGACGTCCTCGGCCGGGCCCCACTGGGTGCTGCCGGCCGGTCGGTAGGCGAATTTGCTGCGCTCCGAGGTGTTCCAGCCCAGCACCGCCGCCCCGCTCGCGCTCCTCGTCATGACCGCGTGGTTGGTCGGCTGGGAGCTCGCCGATCCGCTGATGGTGACCGGTGCGCCCCAGTCAGCCGCCCCGGCGGCCCTGGTGAGGACGTGAACGCCGTGCCCCTCGGGCTTGAAGTAGTCGGAGGTGGACCAGGCGAGGGTGGTCGTGCCGTCCGGCTCGACGAACGCCGTCGGAGCCTGGGCAGGGTCGTCGGTCAGGTTGAGGGGAGTCGACCACGAGCCGTCGGAGTTGCTGCGCTCGGACACGTAGAGCTTGAAAGTCGGCCACCCGTTCGGATGGCTCATGACCTCGTCGGTCCACAGGGCGACGAGCCTGCCGCTCGGGTTGCCGGCCAGCGTCAGATCACGCCCCTCGGTGACCTGCGCGATCTGTGTCACGGGTGTCCAGGTCCCCGAACCGGGAATGAAGCTGGACATGCTGTAGGCGAAGCCCGCCCCCGACGCCTGTTGCCAGACCGCGGTCACTGAGCCGTCGTCCGCGGTGTGGAGGAAGCCGCCTCCCGGCGAGTCGGCGGCCAGTCTGCGAGCCGGGCCCCAGACGGTGCTCTTCGGTGGACGGGTGGCCGTCCAGACTTCCCAGGAGCGAGTGCCGGTTTCGCGAGACCACATGGTCACGGCGGAGCCGTCGGACGCAATCGCGACCGATCCGGCCCAGTTGGCCTCGTCGGCACTGGTCAGCGGCGTGGGCGTGCTCCACGGCCCCGGCGCCGCCTGCGGTTTCGCCACTCCCGCGGCGGGTGCGGCCGTGACGGTGGCCGCCGCGGCCGTGCCGGTGGCGGTGGCCGCGGTCCATCCGGCGCCCGCCGCGACGAGCACCGGTGTTAACGCGGCCGTGACGACCCTGTTCCTGCGCGCCATGCGCCCCTCCCCTTCTCGCCATGTACACGCGAGATTACTGAGCACATGACCACCGGGGAACAGCTCTCCGTTATCACGTGATGTGTCACGATCACGTGTCCCATCAGGCCCCTTGCCCTCCCTTGCCTTGTCCTCCCTTGCCGCCGTCCGGGTCGCTCGGCCAGGGGCTCGGCGGGGCCGCCCAGGGGCGGGACGGGTCCGTCGGGGGGAGGGGGGACGGGGGCGGGCGGTCCGCCCAGGCGTCCAGGGGGAGGAAGTCGTACGGTCCGTCCTGCGCGTCCAGGACCTCCAGCGGGTCCCGGCCCTCCAGTGCGTCCAGCGGGCTCGCCGACGGCTTCGGCTTCTCCGCAGCGGGCGCCGTCGTCTTCGGCTTGGGCCCGGCGCGCTTGAGGGTCTTCAGCCTTCCCAGGCCCCGACTCAGGGGCTTCGGCTGCCCCGTGACCGGCGGTGCCTTCGGGGACGTTTTCAAGGTCGTTTTCGGGGACACCGTCGGCGGCGTCTTCGCGGGCGCCTTCAGAGGCTGCGCCTCCGCGGGGGCGCTGTCGCGGCCCCGCCAGGCCCGTACCCCCAGCGCCACCGGCACTCCCAGCGCCCCCGTCCACACCACCGCCGCCGCGCCCGTCAGCCACCACGCGGGGCCGAAGTCGGCCAGTCGGTGGGTGCCCAGCGGGCCGGCTGCGAACGCGGTCAGGGTCGCGGTGAGGGCGCCGCAGCCCACCGCGCCCAGCAGCGCGTTCGCCGCCGTGCGGCGGAGCGGCGCGCCCCGCTCGCCCGCGCCGAACCAGCCGACGGCCAGCCCCGCGACCACCGGCACCACCGCGCTGGACCAGTTCAGGGGGGTGCCTGGGCCCTGCGCCGGGACGATCGCGACCAGCGGGAAGTGCGGCAGCACGGGGTCCCCGTACAGCGCGAGCGGCGTCGCCGTCGCGCCCGTGCCGAGCGCGAAGCCCGGGCCGAGTCCGTACGCCGCGGCCCACACCGCCGCGTTGGGGACGAGCACGATCCCGAGGAAGAGGACGGCGACCCGGCCGGACCACTCGTCGGCCAGGTGCAGGAAGGAGTCCTGCGCGGCGTCCGCGTGCCAGACCAGCGACGACGCCACCAGCACCGCCCCGCCGCCCAGCAGCACGAGCGCACCGGCAGCCGCCGCGCGGGCGGCCACCGCGGCGCGGGCGCCGCTCAGCCAGACCCGTACGTCGTCCCACGAAGGCCACTTCGACGCCGCCGCCCCGGCCGACGGGGCTCCGGCCGGCGGGGCTCCGGCCGGCGGCGCGAACAGGCGGCCGTTCGCCGACCACGCGCCGGTCGTCGCCGCGGCGAACGCGAGCAGCGGCAGATGGAGCAGCGCGCTCAGCGCATCGGGGACGATCGAGCCTTCGCGCGCGTAGACGGTCACGCACGCGCCGACGAGCAGATAGCCGGTGGCGACGCCCCACACCGCCGTCCGGGTCGACGGCCGCGGTCGCAGCTCGGCGTCGTCGGGCGTCAGGGCGTCGCGCACGGCGCGATGGGCCAGCCAGGCGGGCAGCACGGCGAGCAGCAGCGGTACGACCCCGATGGGGGCGGGGGTCCCGTACAGCGTCTCGACGCGCACCAGCTCCGTGCCGTGCGCCAGCAGCCACAGCGAGGCGGCCACGTGCAGGGCGCCGTCCGGTCCGCTGTCCGGGTAGGGGGAGCTGATCCACAGCACCATCACCAGCACGGTGAGCGCGCCGAGCCCGAGCCCCGCGGCGGTGGCGCCGCGCAGGAGGCACCTCACCAGCGCGGCTCTGCGCCCGCCCTGTACGAGGACGGTCTGCGGGAAGTCGGTGGAGGCCGGGCCGTGTTCCGTCGTCTGGGTCACGCGGCCATGCTCCCAACGACACGCGCTTTCGCGGCGTAACGGGCGAATAGCCGTTGTGTCGCTCAATATACGTTTATGTACTTTTCTGATAAGTGCACCGCATGGGTGAGTCCACGCCCGGGAGGCCCGTGCTCGACGGGTCCGCGCCCCGGCCACGGGGGCGCGCCATGACCCAGAGCACGGCCCCGTCGGCGGAGTCGCCCCTGCCCACCCCGAAGGAACGGCGCAGGCTGCGCGAGGCGCTGTCGCTGAGCGAGGCGCAGGTGGCCGACGCCGTGGGCGTCACGAAGGCGACGGTCCGGGCGTGGGAGACCGGCCGCAGCGACCCGCGCGGACGCCGACGGGAGGCGTACGCGAAGGTGCTCGCACGCCCCCTCCCGTCGAACGAAGCGGGTGAGCCCGACACGTCGAGCGAACCGGCCGCGGCGGCGGAACGGACGGCACCGGTCGAAGCGACCACGGCGGCTACGTCACCTGCGGCAGTCGAGTCCGCTGCCGCTGCGGAACGGGCCGTCGCCCCCGGGTCGGTCACGCCCGTCCCCACAAGCCCGCCCGCGAGCCCGCCCCAGGCGACCGCCGGCCTCAGCCCCGCCGCAGCGTTCGACGCCCTGTACGCGCACGCCGCCCCCGACCTCGTACGACAGGTCTATCTGCTCACGGGCCGACAGCAGCTCTCGCACGAAGCCGTCGAGCGTGCCTTCCACACCGCCTGGCAGAACTGGCCGAAGGTCGCCCAGGACCGCGACCCGGTCAGCTGGGTGCGGGCCGTCGCCTACGAGCTGGCGCTGTCGCCGTGGCACCGGCTGCGGCCCGCGCACCGGCACCCCGAGAGCCCGCCGCTGGACAAGGCCGGGCGGGAGCTGTTGGACGCCCTGCTGGAGCTGCCGCCGCCGTACCGCCGCACCGTCCTGCTGTACGACGGGCTCGGGCTCGACCTGCCCGAGACGGCGGCGGAGACGGAGGCCAGCACCCCGGCCGCGGCGAACCGGCTGCTGCACGCGCGCGAAGCGCTCGCCGAACGGCTGCCGCACCTCGCGGCGTCCCCGGAGGCGCTGCGCGAACAGCTGGGCACGCTCGTGGCGGCCGGGCCGCCGCCGCGCCCGGCGCCGGCGGCGACCGTGCGCACCACCAGCGAGCGCCGGGCCTGGTTCTGGACCCGGGCCGCGCTGAGCGTGACCGTCCTGATCATCGGCGCCACGGGGATGACGCTGTCGACCGCGCCCACCCGCTACGTACCGGAGATCGCCCCCGCGCAGCGCGTCGGCGGCGTCCCCGGCCACGCCGGTCCCCCGCCGCAGCTCAGCCCGCAGGACGCGGCGCTGCGGGACATGCTGCGCGAGCTGCCGGGCAGCGGCCCGGGCAAGCTGGTGCCGCGGATCGAGTGAGCGCGGGGGAAACGCGTGTGGGCCCGCGCTCCGTGATGGAGTGCGGGCCCACACGCGTCGTGCGTCAGCCGTCGGACACCAGCCGTAGGGCCACCGGCGCCGTGCGGCCTTCGGCCGTCAGGCCGAGAGGATCTCGCGGGCGAGCTTCGCCGTCTCGGTCGGGGTCTTGCCGACCTTGACGCCGGCGGCCTCCAGGGCCTCCTTCTTCGCCTGCGCGGTGCCGGACGAACCGGACACGATCGCACCGGCGTGGCCCATCGTCTTGCCCTCGGGGGCGGTGAAGCCCGCGACGTAGCCGACGACCGGCTTCGTCACGTTCGCCTTGATGAAGTCCGCCGCGCGCTCCTCGGCGTCGCCGCCGATCTCGCCGATCATCACGATCAGCTCGGTCTCCGGGTCGGCCTCGAAGGCCGCGAGGGCGTCGATGTGGGTGGTGCCGATGACCGGGTCGCCACCGATGCCGACGGCCGAGGAGAAGCCGATGTCCCGCAGCTCGTACATCATCTGGTAGGTCAGCGTGCCGGACTTCGACACCAGGCCGATGCGGCCCGGCTTGGTGATGTCGCCCGGGATGATGCCGGCGTTGGACTGGCCGGGGGTGATCAGGCCGGGGCAGTTCGGGCCGATGATCCGGGTCTTGTTGCCCTTGGCGACCGCGTACGCCCAGAAGGCGGCGGAGTCGTGCACCGCGATGCCCTCGGTGATCACGACGGCCAGCGGGATCTCGGCGTCGATGGCCTCGACCACGGCGGCCTTCGCGAAGGCCGGCGGCACGAAGAGGACGGAGACGTCGGCCCCGGTCTCCTTCATCGCCTCGGCGACCGTGCCGAAGACCGGCACGGAGGTGCCGTCGAAGTCGACGCTGGTGCCGGCCTTGCGCGGGTTGACGCCACCGACGATGTTGGTGCCGTCACCCAGCATCAGCCGGGTGTGCTTCATACCCGTGGCACCGGTCATGCCCTGAACGATGACCTTGCTGTCCTTGGTCAGGAAGATAGCCATGGTGGTGGTGTTCCTCGTCCCTTACTTCGCAGCAGCCGCGGCGAGCTCGGCAGCCTTGTCGGCCGCGCCGTCCATCGTGTCCACCCGCTGAACGAGCGGGTGGTTGGCGTCGGAAAGGATCTTGCGACCCAGCTCCGCGTTGTTGCCGTCGAGACGGACGACCAGCGGCTTCGTGACGTCCTCGCCCTTGGACTTCAGCAGCTCCAGGGCGCGGACGATGCCGTTGGCGACCTCGTCGCAGGCGGTGATGCCGCCGAAGACGTTGACGAAGACGGACCGGACGTCCGGGTCGCCCAGGATGATCTCCAGGCCGTTCGCCATCACCTCGGCGGACGCGCCGCCGCCGATGTCGAGGAAGTTGGCGGGCTTGACGCCACCGTGCGCCTCACCGGCGTACGCGACCACGTCCAGGGTGGACATGACCAGACCGGCGCCGTTGCCGATGATGCCGACCTCGCCGTCCAGCTTGACGTAGTTGAGGTCCTTCTCCTTGGCGGCGGCCTCCAGCGGGTTGGCCGCGGCCTTGTCCTCCAGGGCGTCGTGCTCCGGCTGACGGAAGTCGGCGTTCGCGTCCAGGGACACCTTGCCGTCGAGCGCGATGACCCGACCGTCGGCGACCTTGGCCAGCGGGTTGACCTCGACGAGGAGCGCGTCCTCGGCGACGAAGGTCTTCCAGAGGGTGACCAGGATCTCGGCGACCTGGTCGGCGACCTCGGCCGGGAACTTCGCCGCGGCGACGATCTCGGCGGCCTTCTCCGCGGAGACGCCGACGCTGGCGTCGACCGGGACCTTCGCGAGGGCCTCGGGCTTGGTGGCCGCGACCTCCTCGATGTCCATGCCGCCCTCGACGGACGCCATGGCGAGGAAGGTGCGGTTGGTGCGGTCGAGGAGGTACGAGACGTAGTACTCCTCGGCGATGTCGGGCGCGGTCTCCGCGATCATCACCTTGTGGACCGTGTGGCCCTTGATGTCCATGCCCAGGATCTGGCCGGCCTTCTCGACCGCGTCATCCGGGGTGGTGGCCAGCTTGACGCCGCCGGCCTTGCCGCGCCCGCCCACCTTGACCTGCGCCTTGACGACCGACTTGCCGCCCATACGCTCGGTCGCCGCGCGCGCTGCGTCAGGCGTGTCGATGACTTCACCGGCCAGCACCGGTACACCGTGCTTGGCGAAGAGGTCCCTCGCCTGGTACTCGAACAGGTCCACGCGCGTCCGTCCCTTTTCTGATGATCGCGGTTCGTTGTCTGCGTGGGCGTGCCGCGGAGGGCAACGTGACTGCGATCGTCACAAGGGAGGCGTACACGGTGTCCGGCACGCGGCATGTCCGTCTCGCAGGTTATCCCCGTGAACGGTGGCTCCCTAAATCGGAGCTCACACATGAGTGGTGAGAACGGTCACAGATCGCCCCGCCCGACACCCGGGTCGATGGCCTCTACAGGGGCCGTTGCAGGGATTGCGCCGACAGCGCCGGAGGGGCCGGTTCCGCTGGTGTGCGGGGCGTCCTGCCGGTCGCCGGCACTGGTGGTCTCGGCGACCGGGGCCGCGTCAGGGCGCCGCTCGGTCGGGTACGGGTATCGGCCGCTTCTCGATCGCCGCGGCCATGACCTCGGGGAACAGGTCCGGCGTGCAGGCGAAGGCCGGTGCGCCCAGTGCGGCGAGCGCCGCCGCGTGGTCGCGGTCGTACGCGGGCGTGCCCTCGTCGGAGAGCGCGAGCAGCGCCACGAACTGCACCCCGGACGCCTTCATCGCCGCGACCCGCTTCAGCATCCCGTCCCTGATCCCGCCCTCGTACAGATCGCTGATCAGGACGACCACGGTGTCCGCCGGACGGGTGATGCGCTCCTGGCAGTAGGCGAGGGCGCGGTTGATGTCGGTGCCGCCGCCGAGCCGGGTGCCGAAGAGGACGTCCACGGGGTCGTCGAGCTGGTCGGTGAGGTCGACGACCGCGGTGTCGAAGACGACGAGCCGGGTCGCGACGGACCGCATTGAGGCCAGCACGGCGCCGAAGACGGCCGCGTAGACGATCGACGCGGCCATGGAGCCCGACTGGTCGATGCAGAGGACCACCTCCTTCTTCACCGACTGCGCGGCCCGGCCGTGGCCGACGAGGCGCTCGGGGACCACCGTGCGGTGCTCGGGGAGGTAGTTCTTCAGATTGGCCCGGATCGTGCGGTCCCAGTCGATGTCGCGGTGGCGCGGGCGGTGCACCTTCGCGGAGCGGTCGAGCGCGCCCGTCAGGGTGGACCTGGTGCGGGTCGCCAGTCGCTTCTCCAGGTCCTCGACGACCTTCCGGACGACGGCGCGGGCCGTCTCCTTCGTCGTCTCGGGCATCGCCTTGTTGAGGGAGAGGAGGGTGCCGACGAGGTGCACGTCGGCCTCCACCGCTGCCAGCATCTCGGGCTCCAGGAGGAGCGTGGACAGCCCGAGGCGGTCGATCGCGTCGCGCTGCATGAGCTGCACGACGGAGCTGGGGAAGTACGTGCGGATGTCGCCGAGCCAGCGGGCGACGGAGGGCGCGGAGGCGCCGAGCCCGGCCGATCGGCTCCGGCCGCCGCCCTTGGCTCCGCTGCCCTGGCCCGTTCCGCTGCCGTACAGGGCGGTCAGGGTGCCGTCCATCGCGGCGTCGCGGCCGGACAGGGCGTGGCCGGTGCCGTCGGCGGACTCACCGCCGAGGACCAGCCGCCAGCGCCGCAACCGCTCGTCGGCGGCGCCCGTGTTCGCGTCGGTCGCCATCGCGTGGGGCTTGGTCCCATCGGTCACGGTCACGTCGGTCGTCATGTCCTCGCCTCCGTGCGTCGATCCGTACGGTCTGTGTCGGTGCCGGCCGCGTCGGCGCTGTCCACGTCGTCCCGCGGGGCCGCCCCTTCGGCGGGGGCCGTCAGCAACAGCCGCACCAGCGGCACCACGGCGTCGGCTCGGGCGCGGTCCAGCCCCGGGCCGAAGCCCGGTCTGCCGGCCGTGGCCGCCGCGCCGCCGGCCGCACCGGCGCCCGGCCCCGCCCCCGGTGCACTGCGCACCAGCTCGCCCAGGGCGCGGCGGACGCCCGGCTCGTACGCGGAGAAGGTCCGGCGCAGCAGCGGCAGGACGTCCGTGAACGCGTCGGAGGGCACGCCCGTGAGCCAGGCGTCCACGAGGCCGAGCAGCCGCTCGTCGTGGAGCAGCAGCATGCCGCCGCCGGATGCGCCGCCGACGAAGCCCTCGATCCATGCGGCGGCGTCGGCGGGCGGCGTACCGGGCGACAGGGCGAGGCTCATCAAGGTGGCGGCCTCGTCCTCGGAGAGCCGCCCGTCGTCGAGCAGCAGACGGGCGGCCCGGCCCCGGACGACTCCGGCGACGGTGTCCCTGGAGGCCAGCCGGTGCAGCACGGCGCCCCAGCGGTCGGCCAGCTCCCGGGCCGTCGGCAGCAGTCCCATCGCGCTGTGCACGGCGTCCAGGTGCACGCGCATGACGGCCGCGCCGTCCGCGTCGAGCCCCGTGCACGCGGGTGGCAGCCCGACGCAGATCCGCTCGGCCAGCCCGGCCGCGACCTCCGCGAGGGCGGCCGTGTCGGTGGCGCGCACGTCCCCGTAGCGCAGCGAGCGTGCGAGGGCGGGCAGCGCCTGGGCGAGGTGGCTGACGTCCGTGTCGAGCGCGGCCCGGTCGGCGAGGGCGCGCATCACCACGGGCAGGGCGTCGGCCAGCTCGGCGAGGAGGCAGTCCTCGGCCAGCTCGGTGACTTCGACGAGCGCGGTCGCGGTGAGGGCCCGGTGCTCGGCCTTGGCCGTGGCGGCGGAGGGCACGGTGGTGCCCCACACGCCGGCCTCGGCGACCTTCACGTACAACTCGGGCTCCCAGCGCAGCCGCCAGCTCTCGCGGAAGGTGCCGGTGCTGCCGCGGCCGGCTACGGGCTCTCCCCAGCCCACGCCGAGCAGCCGCAGCCGGTGCAGCAGTCGGCTCTTCTCGGCGTCCGTGTCCTTGCGCAGGTCCAGCTCCAACTCGCGCTCCAGGGCCTCCGGCTTCAGGCGCAGGCTGCGCTGTCGGCGGCTCAGGTCCCGCTGGAGCGGGACGGCGGGGGCGTCATCCGGCACCTCCCCCAGTACGTCCCCGACCACGAGCCGGTCCCTGACCAGGGCCAACTGGACGTCGGAGCCGTCGCACATCACGGCCCTGACGGCGTCGGTGGTCTCGGTGAGGCCGGCGAGCGGGCGCCCGCGCATCACGGCCAGCGCCTCCGCCAGCCGTACCGCCTCGATGACGTGGGCCGACGACACGGGCACGTCCTCGTCCCTGAGCAGCCCGGCGACCTTGGTCAACCACCGCTCCACCGGCCGGTCCGGCGCCGCGAAGAGGTGTCCGTACCAGCCGGGCGATTCGACGCCGGCGCCGTACCCGCTGCGGCGGGCCAGCCTCCGGTGCGTCCAGGGCACCCAGGTCGTCTCGGTCTTGAGCTTGGGCAGCCCCTTCAACTGCGCCCGGTCGGCGGCGAGGGTGGTCCGCTCCCTCAGCGCCGGCACGTGCCAGGCGCCGCAGACCACGGCGACGTCGTCGCCGAACTCCTTGCGGGCGGCGCGCAGTTGCAGCCGCATGTGGGCCTCGCGGACCAGGTCCCGCTCGTGGCCCCCGTGTCCGTACGACTCGCGCAGCGCCGTCATGGCCTCGTCGAGCGCGGCGAAGGCGGCGAACGGGTCGGCCGCGCCGCGGTGTTCGACGACGTCCTCCCACCAGCGCTCGGGGTCGTCGTACCCCGCGGCCTCGGCGAGCACGGCGATCGGGTCGACCCGCATCCGCGCCGGGTCCGGTCCCGATTCCGGCCCTGGTCCGGGTCCGGGTCCGGGTTTCGGTTCCGGTTCCGGTTCCGGTTCCGTGAGCAGGGGTACGGGGGCCGGTGCGTCGATCGCGGAGCCGCGCGGCGCGACGTCCCACTCCGGATCCCCGCCCCGGCCCCGCGCGGGAGGCGCGCCCTGCCTCGGGCCGATGTCCCACTCGGGGTCGACGACGGCGGCCCGAGCCACGTCCCACTCGGGATCGGCGCTGGCGGCGGCCGGCGCGCCGGGCGCGGGGGTGAGGTCCCACTCCGGGTCGACGGTCGCCGCCGCGGGGCGGGACGCGCCCGCGCGGGATGTGGATCCCCCCGGAACCACATCCGACGCCGGCCCGCCCGCGCCCGCGGCGGCCTCCTCCGCGGCGGCCTCGTCCTCCGCCGCGAGGGCGAGCGAATGGGCCGCGGGAAGGTCGATGAACCGCACCGGCACCGCCTCGGCGAGCGCCCAGCGGATCGCCACCCACTCGGGCGAGAACTCCGCGAAGGGCCAGAACGCGGCCCTCCCCGGGTCGTCCACCGCGTGGGCGAGCAGGGCGACCGGGGGGCGCATCCCCTCCCCCGCGGCCAGGTGCAGCAGTGCGTCCCCCTCGGGCGGCCCCTCGATGAGCACGACGCTCGGCCGCCGGGCCGCCAGCGCGGCGCGCACGGCACGCGCGGAGCCCGGACCGTGGTGCCGCACCCCGAGGAACAGGGGTCCTGCGGGCGGGGCGGCGCTCATGCGCTCACCTCCCGGCAGGCCCGGTAGAAGTCCTTCCACCCGTCGCGCTCGCGGACGACCGTCTCCAGATACTCCTGCCAGACGACCCGGTCCGCGGCCGGGTCGCGGACGACGGCGCCGAGGATGCCGGCCGCGACGTCGCCGGGGCGGAGCACCCCGTCCCCGAAGTGCGCGGCGAGGGCGAGGCCGCCGGTGACGACGGAGATCGCCTCCGCCGTGGAGAGCGTGCCGGACGGGGACTTGAGCTTGGTGCGGCCGTCGAGCGAGACCCCACCCCGCAGTTCGCGGAAGACGGTGACGACGCGCCGGATCTCCTCCAGCCCTTCGGGGGCGGCCGGCAGGTCCAGGGAGCGGCCGATCTGATCGACGCGGCGGGAAACGATGTCCACCTCGTCGTCGGCGGTCGCGGGCAGCGGGAGCACGACGGTGTTGAAGCGGCGGCGCAGCGCGCTGGAGAGGTCGTTGACCCCGCGGTCGCGGTCATTGGCGGTGGCGATGAGGTTGAACCCGCGGACGGCCTGCACCTCTTCGCCCAGCTCGGGGATGGGCAGCGTCTTCTCGGACAGGATCGTGATCAGGGTGTCCTGGACGTCGGCGGGGATCCGGGTCAGCTCCTCCACGCGCGCGGTCATGCCCTCCGACATGGCGCGCATCACGGGGCTCGGCACGAGCGCTTCCCGGCTCGGCCCGTGGGCCAGCAGCCGGGCGTAGTTCCATCCGTAGCGGATGGCCTCTTCCGGGGTGCCAGCGGTGCCCTGGACGAGCAGGGTCGAGTCGCCGCTGACGGCGGCGGCCAGGTGCTCGGACACCCAGGTCTTCGCGGTGCCGGGCACGCCGAGCAGCAGCAGGGCGCGATCGGTGGCGAGGGTGGTGACGGCGACTTCGACGATGCGGCGCGGCCCCACGTACTTGGGGGTGATCACGGTGCCGTCGTCGAGGGTGGCGCCGAGGAGATAGCGGGACACGGCCCACGGGGACATGCGCCAACCGGCCGGGCGCGGGCGGTCGTCCGCGGCGGCGAGCGCGGCGAGCTCGTGGGCGAAGGCGTCTTCCGCGTGTGGGCGAAGTGCTTCGGCACCTTGGCTGACGGTGTCGACAGCACTGACGGGAGCGTCATGTGTGGTGGTTTCGAGCACGGTGCAGCATCCCCCTCCAGGTCGTTGCGACCGATGCGGTCCGACGTGGTTCCCAGCCTGCACCACCCCACTGACAATCGACCGTCTCCCCAGGTCAGAGCAGGTTTTCGGGCGATTGTCAGTGGTGGGCCGTACGGTCGGATGCATGACTGGACCGGGGGTTCGTTGGACGGCGGATCAGGTGCTGGCGCTGGCTCCTGACGCCACGTCACGCAAGGCGGGCGGCCGGCTCGGCGCGGCCGGGCCGTGGTCGGACGCGGGCAGCAGCGGCGGGGGCGCCGTCTGGGGCCAGTGCAAGGGCAGCGGCTCGAAGCCGTACCGGACGGTGGTCGACACGACGGGGCCGGCTTACGCGTGCAGTTGCCCCAGTCGCAAGTTCCCCTGCAAGCACGCGCTGGGGCTGCTGCTGCTCTGGGCGTCCGAGACGGGCGCGGTGCGTGACGGCACCGCGCCCGAGTGGGCCGAGGAGTGGCTCGCGGGGCGGCGCAGGCGCGCGGAGCAGGAGGAGGGGCGGGCGCCGGAGGGCCGGGGTCGGCCCGGGGCGACGGCCGCGCCCGACGCGGCCCGGCGCAGGGCGGAGCGCCGGGCCGCGCGGATCACCTCCGGGGCCCTGGAGTTGGAGCAGCGCCTCGCGGACCTGCTGCGCGGCGGCCTCGCCTCCGCCGAGCAGGCGGGGTACGGCCTGTGGGAGGAGACCGCGGCGCGCATGGTCGACGCCCAGGCTCCGGGCCTGGCCGCGCGGGTGCGGGAGTTGGGGGCCATTCCGGGGACGGGGCCGGGGTGGCCGGTGCGGCTGCTGGAGGAGTGCGCCCTCCTCCATCTGTTGGACTCGGCCTGGCTGGGGCGGGAGTTGCTGCCGGCTCCGCTGGCCGCCACGGTGCGCACCCGCGTCGGGCTCACCGCCCCCGCCGACGGCGTCCCCGTCCGGGACCGTTGGCTGGTCCTCGCCCAGTACGACTCGTCCGACGGCAAGGTCACCACCCGCCGGGCGTGGGTGTACGGGCAGGGGTCGGGGCGCTTCGCCCTGCTGCTGTCGTACGGGGCGGCGGGGCGCGCGCCGCAGTTGGCGCTGCCGGTGGGCGGGGCGGTCGAGGCGGAGCTCGTGCCGTACGGGGGCGCCGGCCGGTTGCGGGCTGAGCTGCGTGAGGGCTCGTGGGCGCCGGCGCCGGTCGAAGGTCCGCCGCGGGGCGGCCCGGTCGCCTCGGCCCTCGATGCGTACGGACGCGCCCTTGCCGAGGATCCGTGGCTGGACTCCTGGCCGGTGACGCTCACGGACGTCGTGCCGGTGCCGGCGTCCACCCCGGACGGCGTCGGCTGGCAGCTCGCCGATGCGCAGGGCGATTCGGCGCTGCCCCTGACACCGGTCTCGCTGACCCGGCAGGGGCTGTGGAAGCTCGTGGCCCTGTCGGGCGGCGGACCGGTCACGGTCTTCGCCGAGTGCGGTCAGGCGGGGGTGACGCCGCTCGCCGCGTGGTCGCCGGCGACCGGGGCGGAGGCGGTGCCCCTGATATGACCGCCCGCCCCCTACGCCCAGAGGGCGTGGGGGGACCCCAGCGCCTGATGGCCCGTCTCCAGGGGAGGACGCGATGACCCACACCGATCCCGACCGCACCGTCGACAGCCGCGCCCAAGACACCGCCGCCGCCGAAGACAGTTTCGGCGGCGACGAGGCACGCTGGCAGGAGCTGGTCACCTCCGCGCTGCTCGGCACCGACCGCCGTACGCCGCCCGTGGAGTTCACGGCCCCGGGCAAGGACGCCCCCACCGCGCTGTTGGACGCCGCGGCCCTGCACACGGTGCGCCGCCGGGCCGGGCTCCTGCCGGCCCCGGCGGCGGCGCACCCGGAGCCCGCGCCCGAGGACGCCCGCCCCGCGCTGCCCGCCGCCGCGCGCCGCAGGCTCGCGCTGTTGCTGGCGGACCGCTCCGCACCGTCGTCGTCGGGTCGGCGCGGCGCGGCACCGGATCTCACCGAGCTGTTGCCCCAGTGGCTCGCCGCCGCCAATGAACGGGGCTATCAGGCGCCGTACGCGCAGTTGCCCGCCCTGTTGGACGCGGCCCGCGCCCGCACCGACCTCAGGCCGCAGGCGCTCGCCTTCGCCGGCGCGCGCGGGCTGTGGCTGGCCCGGTTCAATCCGGAGTGGAAGTTCGCGCTCCGCGGCTCGGCGGGCGGCGGCGTGCTGCTGCCGGACCCGACGGACCAGGAGGCGGTGCACCGGCTGTGGGACGAGGGGCTGTTCGCCGAACGCGTCGCGCTGCTCGGCGCCGTACGCGAGGACGACCCCGCCCGGGCCCTCGCCCTCCTCTCCGGCACGTGGGCGACGGAGCGCGCCGAGGACCGGCTGATGTTCCTGGACTCCCTGCGCACGGGGTTGTCGGACGCGGACGAGCCGTTCTTGGAACGTGCGCTGGCCGACCGCAGCCGCAACGTCCGAGCGACGGCCGCGGAGCTGCTGTCCGCGCTGCCCCGCTCGGCCCTCGCGGGCCGCATGGCGAAGCGGGCGGCGGCCTGCGTACGCCTGGATCGGGCGAGCAGCGGGGAGCTGGCCATCGTGGTGGCCGCGCCCGAGGAGTGTGACGCGGCCATGCAGCGCGACGGCGTCGCGCCCACGCCGCCCACCGGCCGGGGCAAGCGCTCCTGGTGGCTGGGCCAACTGGTGGAGGCGGCGCCGCTCGCCGTGTGGTCCCGCGCCTTCGGCGGCCGTACGCCCAAGGAGGTCGTGGCGCTCCCCGCGGCGGACGACTGGGCCGGCGAGCTGCACGCCGCGTGGTGCCGGGCGGCGGTCCGGCAGCGCGACGCGAGCTGGGCCCGCGCCCTCCTCGGCACCCCGGGCGTGCCCCCCGAGGTGGGCCCGGGCACGTCCTCCTTGGCCGAGCGCGCGAAGCTGCTGGCGACGCTCCCGGAGGGCGAACGCGCCCTCTGGGTCGCCGACTTCGTCTCGGCGCACGGCCTCTCGGACGCCTTCCAACTCCTCGGAGTCTGCGCGGTCCCCTGGTCGGAGCCGCTGGGCCACGCGGTGGTCGACGCGTTGGAGATAGCCCGCGAGGCCGGCAGCTACCCGTGGAGCTTCAGCGGGGTGATGGGCTTGGCGGAGCGCTGTCTGGATCCGGTGGAGGCGGGGCGGCTGGCGTTGCTGACGACGCACGGCGAGGACCCGGCGAATGCGTCGCCGGGGGCCGCGGCGTACTGGTCCGAGGCGTTCCAACGCCTCGTGTCCACGCTGCGCCTCCGCGCCGCCATGCACGAAGAACTCACCCCCGAGCCCCCCAGGTACGGGTTGGCCCCCGCGACCCGGCGCGACTAGTTCGCGCAGTTCCGCGCCCTACGCCCAGAGGGCGGGGGGACCCAGCGCCGTTGCACCGCGGGCAGATTGCTCCCTGCGGCCGGGTGGGGCTTGTTCGCGCAGTTCCCCGCGCCCCAAAATGCCCATGCCCTGGCCCGCAGACGAATGGCGGGGGCAGCAAAACAGGGGCGCTGGGGGTCCCCCCACGCCCTCTGGGCGTAGGGGGCGGAACTGCGCGAACAGCCCCCACCAAGCCGCAGAGACCAACGCACCCCGCAGGGAAATCGTGGGTGCGTCACGGGGCGAGGTGGGCGCACGCGCCTTAAGTCATCGCGCGCGCACGCGCGCCTACGCGTCGGCGGGCTCGCGGACGTGGGTGCGCACCCAGTCGACGATCGCCGTCGTCGTCGCACCCGGCGTGAAGATCTCCGCCACCCCGAGCCCCTTCAGCGGCGCGATGTCCTCCTCCGGGATGATCCCGCCCCCGAAGACCACGATGTCCAGCGCGTCCCGCTCCTTCAGCAGCTCGATGACCTTCGCGAACAGCGTGTTGTGCGCGCCGGAGAGGATGGAGAGGCCGATCGCGTCCGCGTCCTCCTGGATCGCGGTGGCGACGATCTGTTCCGGGGTCTGGTGCAGGCCGGTGTAGATCACCTCCATGCCCGCGTCCCGCAGCGCCCGTGCGATCACCTTCGCGCCTCGGTCGTGGCCGTCAAGACCCGGCTTCGCCACCACCACGCGGATCGGACCGGTCACACCCATCGCTGCCTCCAGACACTGAATCCGCCGCCGAGTGAACGAGCGTTATCTACAGCATCCCGCACGCGGCCGTTTCGCGGAGGACCTGGAGGGGGAAATCACATGTTGGGACACGCAAAACGGGCGTCGCCGCCCGATCGGGTCATGCCAGGCCCGGCCCGGCATCCGCAGCGTCCGAGGAGCCGCATCAGCGCCGGGCCACGGGCTTCGGGCTGCACGGCTCCACGAGGGCGCACGGGAGACAGCGTCGCCTCCCGGTGCCGGACGGAGGTGGGCCATGCAGGTTCTGCCTTTCTTCCCCCGAAGCCTCGGCAGTCTTGGCAGCTTCGGGAGCCTCGGGCAGCTCGGGAGCCTCAGCCCGCTGCTCACCCGCGGCCTCTCCGTCGATCAGCTACGTGACCTGCGGCTACCGTCCGTATCCCTGCCCGTACCGCTGCGTGCCACCGCCTTCGAGCTGGCGATCCTCGCCGGACACCTGCTGCTGTACCCCTCGGGGCTCACCGCCGAGCGCACCACCGAGGACACCGCACCACCCAAGGCGCCCGCCGCGAGGAGCGGCAGTGACGAGCCGGGGGCAGCCGCGGTGACCGGCCCCCGCCCCGTGATCATGCTGCACGGTTTGGTGGACAACCGCTCCGTCTTCGTCCTGCTCCGCCGCTTCCTGGCCCGGCACGGCTGGAGCCGGCTGGAGTGCCTGAACTACTCCCCCCTGACCTGCGACATCCGCGCCGCCGCCGACCTACTGGGACGGCACGTCGAGGAGATCTGCGCCCGGACCGGCCGGGAGGACGTCGACGTCGTCGGACACAGCCTCGGCGGCCTGATCGCGCGGTACTACGTCCAGCGCCTCGGCGGCGACCGCCGGGTGCGGACCCTCGTGACGCTCGGGACGCCGCACTCCGGCACCACCGTCGCCGCCCTCGCCAGCGCGCACCCCATCGTGCGGCAGATGCGGCCGGACTCCCCCGTCATCGCCGAGTTGGCCGAGGCGACCCCCGGCTGCCGCACCCGCTTCGTCTCCGTCTGGAGCGAGTTGGACCAGCTGATGGCCCCGGTGGAGACGGCCCGGCTGGACCACCCCGACCTCATCGTGGAGAACGTCCGGGTCAGCGGAATCGGCCATCTCGCGCTGCTGGTCCACCCCGCCGTCGCCGCCCGCGTCCAACAGGCCCTCCAGGGACCCGAGGACGACGCCGACCGGCAGGAGCACGCGACACGCCCCGGCCGCACGGGCGGCGAAGACGTTTCGACGACCGACCCGACGACCGACCCGGACGTCGTCTCGTTCGTCTGACCTCCCCGATCCCCCCGTTCCCTGCGCTTCCCCCTCGCAGGTTCGACCCAAAGGCTCACGCCAGGTGACGATCCGTCGAACTAATTTCGAACGTACGGCCAAAGCTGTCCCCCCGGCCCACCGAAAGGCGCTCGAATGCCCGTTTCCTGAACGCGCAAAACCTGCGGAAGATTGTCGCCGTCGCATACCGCCGGGTACAGTCGCCGCCACTGGCTCCCCTCTGGGTCCCGTCCGCTTCTTCGGCCCCAGAATCCAGCGGTCCTGTTGCCGAGGCGAGAGAGAAGTTGGTGAACGACCAGCACGCCCACGCCGGGTACGGCCACGACACCTACCCCACGGGCAGCTTTGACACCGACCCGCTCTTCGGTGCACTCCCCGGAACAGCGAACCCGACCCCGACCCCGGCCACCGACTACGACGCCGGGCACAGCGGTCAGTACGACGCCTCCGCATGGGACACCGGTTCCCATCACACCACTTCGGCCACCCCGACCGCCACGGGTTATGGCGGTTACGACGCCTACGCGTCGCCCCAGCACGCAGCCGCGGACGGCTACGACACCACCGGCCAGTGGGACGCCGCAGCCTGGAACCAGTCGGGGCAGACCGGGCAGTTCGAGAACGCCGCAGCCGCCTTCACGTACGACACCACCGGCACCTGGACGGGGCCGACGTTCGACTCCGGCAGCTACGACGCCACCGCCTGGAACGGCACCGGTGAGGCCGAGCCCCTTCCGCTCGTACCGCCGCAGTACGTGCCGGAGCAGGAGTTCCCCGACGGCACGCAGGAGTTCGGGCCCGAGGCGGTGGAGGAACTGGCGCAGCAGCTCGGCGCCGACCAGTCCGCCCACCTCCCCCACACCGCGCACGCCGACGCCACTGAGGTCATCGACGCCGTCGACACCTCCACCACCGCCGACGTCACCGATTCCCCGTACGCCGATTCCTCGTACGCCGAACCTCCTCACGGCGACTCCGCGTACGACGACTCCCCGTACGCCCTCGACGAGGGCATCGGCACCGAGCCCGCCCGGGCCGCCCACGACGCCGGCGCGACCCGCGCCGCCCGCCGCGGCTCCGGCGGTGGCAGCCGCGGCCGACGCCGCACGCCCGCCAAGCGCTCCGCGCTGCTCACCGTCGCCGTGCCCTCCGCCTGCGTCATGGGCGTGGCCGGCATCGCCGCCGCGTCAGTCGGCGGCATCGGCGGCACCGAGCAGAAGAAGGACGACACCACCACGCTGGCCGCCGCCGACACCACGCCGGTCGAGAACGTGGCGGCGAACAACAAGATGGACACCCAACTCGCCGCGCTCAGCGCCGACGCCCGCGACTTCGGCGACCGCGCCTCCCGCACCCAGGAGCGCCTCGACCTGAAGGCCCGCCAGGAGGCGGAGCGGCAGAAGCGCGCGGAGGAGGCCAAGCGCAAGGAGGCGCTGCGGCCCAAGTTCGCCCTCCCCGTGGCGCAGAAGGGCCTGAGCACGTACTACGGCGAGTCCGGCGTCAACTGGATGGCGCTGCACACGGGCATCGACTTCCCCGTGCCGTACGGCGCCGAGGTGATGGCCGCGAGCGACGGCACCGTCCGCACGCAGATCAACCCGGCGTACGGGAACATGGTCATCGTCACCGCCCCCGACGGCACCGAGACCTGGTACTGCCACCTCGCGAGCGCCAAGATCCGCTCCGGCAAGGTGAAGGCCGGCGACGTCATCGGCTACGCGGGCGACTCCGGCAACTCCACCGGTCCCCACCTCCACTTCGAGGTGCGCCCCGGCGGCGGCTCGCACATCAACCCGCTGACCTGGCTCCAGAGCAAGGGCCTCAACCCGCTCTGAGACCCCCTCCGACGCCCGCCCCCGAGACCCTTCTGATGGCCGGGCGCCCAATACGCCCGGCCGTCACGACGGCACGTGGTCCCTACAGCTACGTCTACAGCTTCTCGACGGGCGCGTAACGCAGCAGCAGCCGCTTGGGCTTGGTGTCCCCGAAGTCGATCGTCGCCTGCGCGTCCGACCCCGTCCCCTTGACCTCGATCACGGTCCCCAGACCGAACTGGTCGTGCGTGACGCGGTCGCCGATCGCCAGTGCGATCACCGGCTTCTCGGACGCCCCGCGCCCGGTGGCGAACCGGGACTGGGCGGTGCGCCGCGACGAGCCGCCCGCCCCCGCCGACGGCATGGCCGGCAGGCGCGAACCGACGCCGGACGTCGCGCCGGCGGGCGCCCCCATCGGACCGGTGCGCTTCCACTCCAGGTGCTTGACCGGGATCTCCTCCAGGAAGCGCGACGGAGGGTTGTACGACGGCTGGCCCCAGGCGCTGCGCATCGACGAACGCGTCAAGTACAGCCGCTCGCGGGCGCGCGTGATGCCCACGTACGCCAGGCGGCGCTCCTCCTCCAGCTCCTTCGTCTGGCCGAGGGCGCGCATGTGCGGGAAGACGCCGTCCTCCATGCCGGTGAGGAACACCACCGGGAACTCCAGGCCCTTGGCGGTGTGCAGCGTCATCAGGGTGATGACGCCCGCGCCCTCCTCGTCCTCGTCCGGGATCTGGTCGGAGTCGGCGACGAGGGCGACCTGCTCCAGGAACTCGGCGAGCGTGCCGGCGCCCTCCTCGTCCGTGCGCGCCTGCTCGAACTCCAGGGCGACGGCGGCCAGCTCCTGGAGGTTCTCGATGCGGGTCTCGTCCTGGGGGTCGGTGGACGCCTGGAGTTCGGCGAGGTAGCCGGTGCGCTCCAGGACGGCCTCCAGGACGACGGCCGGGCCGGCGCCGGAGTCCACGACGGTGCGCAACTCCTCCATCAGCGCGTTGAACCTCTTGACCGCGTTCGCCGAGCGGGCGGCCATGCCGTACGCCTCGTCGACGCGCCGCAGCGCCTGCGGGAAGGTGATCTTCTCCCGGAGGGCGAGGGCGTCGACCATCGCTTCGGCGCGCTCGCCGATGCCGCGCTTGGGGACGTTGAGGATGCGGCGCAGCGGGACGTTGTCCTCGGGGTTGGCGAGGACCCGCAGGTAGGCGAGGACGTCCCGGACCTCCTTGCGCTCGTAGAAGCGCACGCCGCCGACGACCTTGTAGGGCAGGCCGACGCGGATGAAGATCTCTTCGAAGACGCGGGACTGGGCGTTCGTCCGGTAGAAGACGGCGACGTCGCCGGCCTTCGCGTCGCCCGCGTCGGTGAGCCGGTCGATCTCGTCGGCGACGAACTGCGCTTCGTCGTGCTCGGTGTCGGCGACGTAGCCGGTGATCCGGGCGCCCTCGCCGGCGTTGGTCCACAGGTTCTTGGGGCGACGGCTCTCGTTGCGCTCGATGACGGCGTTGGCGGCGGAGAGGATCGTCTGCGTGGAGCGGTAGTTCTGCTCCAGCAGGATCGTGGTGGCTTCGGGGTAGTCCTCCTCGAACTGGAGGATGTTGCGGATCGTGGCGCCGCGGAAGGCGTAGATCGACTGGTCGGCGTCGCCGACGACGCACAGTTCGGCGGGGGCCAGGTCCTCCTGGCCGGTGCCCACCAGCTCGCGCACCAGGGTGTACTGGGCGTGGTTGGTGTCCTGGTACTCGTCGACGAGGACGTGGCGGAAGCGGCGCTGGTAGTGCTCGGCGACGTCGGGGAACGCCTGGAGGAGGTGGACCGTCGTCATGATGATGTCGTCGAAGTCCAGGGCGTTGGCCTCGCGCAGCCGCGCCTGGTACATCCGGTACGCCTCGGCCAGCGTCTTCTCGAAGCCGTCGGCGGCTCGATCGGCGAAGGTCTCCTCGTCGACGAGTTCGTTCTTCAGGTTCGAGATCTGGGCGCTGAAGGACTTCGGCGGGAACTTCTTCGGGTCCAGGTCGAGGTCGCGGCAGACCAGGGCCATCAGCCGCTTGGAGTCGGCGGCGTCGTAGATCGAGAACGACGAGGTGAAGCCGAGCTTCTTGGACTCGCGGCGCAGGATGCGGACGCAGGCACTGTGGAAGGTGGAGACCCACATCGCGTTGGCCCGCGGGCCGACGAGCTGTTCGACGCGCTCCTTCATCTCGCCGGCGGCCTTGTTGGTGAAGGTGATCGCGAGGATCTGACCGGGGTGCACCCGGCTGGTGGCGAGGAGGTGGGCGATGCGGTGGGTGAGCACCCGGGTCTTGCCGGAGCCGGCGCCGGCGACGATGAGCAGGGGGGAGCCGGTGTGGACGACGGCGGCGCGCTGCTGCTCGTTCAACCCCTCCAGCAGGGCGTCCGGATCCACGACGGGGCGGGCGGCGCCCCCGCGGTAGTACGCGTCGCGGGCGGGCGGCACGTCGTAGGCGCCCTGGAAGAGGTCGTCCGGGACCTCCTCCCGGGCGTGACCCTCCGGGTTCTCGTGGTCCTCGTGGTCCTCGGGCGGCGGCGGGGGCTCCTCCGCGGAGTGCTGGAGGCCCGCCAGGAAGTCTTCGTCAAAGAGGCTGCTCATCGCTCTCTGAGTCTATGCCTCGGCACTGACACTCCGCGGCCCCCTGGCGAAAGGGACCGCATCGCCCGCCCGACGCCACCGGAGGGTGGCGTTCCGAATCCCTGAGTGACCAGTGGACCTCAGGTCGAGCCGGCTCGTCTCGCGTCGAGCCGGTGGCCCTCAGGTCCAGAGGGTGGCGATGAAGATGTTCGCCGTCGTGAGGCCGCCGACCGCGCCGAAGACCGCCTTCTCCACCTGCTCGTCGTCCCGCTTGACGTACACCAGCGCCAGGATCACCACCAGAACGGCCATCTTGATGCCGATCTTGACGTTGTTCACCGCCTGGTCGTCGGCCTGGTTGAGCCCGACCAGGGCGACGCCGGTGATCAGCATCGTCAGTGCGCCGTGCAGCATCGCCGGGTTGAACCGGGCGGTGCCCGCGCCTATCGCCTTCATCTGGGTGAGGAACCCGCCGAGCAAGGAGGCGATGCCGATGACGTGCAGGGCCACGAAGACATTGATGAGTACGTCCATGAGCGGAGCCTAACCAGCGCCATATCACCCCCTTCAGGTCAGGTGGACCTCATTCGCCGCATCGGTCACTCCCACACAAGCGCGCACACCCATGGTGACCGATCGATCACCGAACGTGCTAGGGGTTGGCCACCTTCGGACAGAACCGGTCGTTCCGCCTCCGGTCCGTTACCTCGCGCCTAGCGTCCTGCCCCGGACGCACCAAGCCGTCCAAGACCTCGTACGTCGATCAACCGATCGATCGGCCGACCGACCGACTGACCGAACCATCACCTCACCGGAAACCGGAAGGACGTGGACGCCCCCGTGGCAGCGCACCGCAAACCCAGGCAGCAGCGGCGGTACCCGTTCGCCGCGCGCCCCGCCGCCAGGACCGCCACCACCCTGGCGCTCGCGGGCGCGGCGACCGCCACGGCGTTCAACGGCACCGGCGCGGCCGACACCGCCCCGACGCCCGCGCAGATCAAAGCCAGGGTCGACAAGCTCTATCAGGAGGCGGAAGCCGCGACCGAGGACTACAACGGCGTCAAGGAGCAGGCCGACCGGGCCCGCCGGGAGCTCGACCGGCTGCGCGACGAGGCCGCCCGTCGGACCGACCGGCTCAACTCCACCCGCAACGCCCTCGGTTCGATCGCCACCGCCCAGTACCGCGCCGGCACCATGGACTCCGGGCTCCGCATCGCCCTGACCTCCGACCCCGACGAGTACCTGGAGCGCGCCGCGCTCGCCCAGCGCGTCGGCGACCGGCAGGCGGCGGCCGTCGCCCAGGTGCGCCAGCAGCTCGTCGGGATCGACCGACTCAAGGAGACGGCGGACCACCAATCCGCCGAACTCAAGGCTCGACAGAAGGAGTTGGCCGACCACAAGAGCTCGGTGCAGCGCAAGCTGGCCGCCGCCGAAAGCCTGCTGGCGCAGCTGACGGCGGAGCAGCGCGCGGCCTACGACGCACCGCGGGACGCCCCGGCGACGGCGGCGCCGGCGCGGCCGGCCGCGACCGGTGCGACGGGCCAGCGGGCGGCGCGGGCCGTGGCGTACGCGTACGGGGCGCTCGGCAAGCCGTACGTGTGGGGGGCGACGGGGCCCGCTTCGTACGACTGCTCCGGGCTGACGCAGGCGGCGTGGCGGGCGGCGGGCATCTCGCTGCCACGCACCACGTACACCCAGATCAATGCGGGGAAGCGGGTGGCACGGTCCGAACTCGCCCCCGGTGACCTGGTCTTCTTCTATCCCGGGATCAGCCACGTGGGGCTGTACGTCGGGGGCGGCAGGATGGTCCACGCGCCCCGGCCGGGCGCGCCGGTGCGCATCGCGTCGATCGACGAGATGCCCTTCGCGGGTGCCGCCCGCCCCGCCTGAGCCGCCCCTGCCCGAGCCGCCCCGCCTGAGCGACCGGGCGGGCGTCGGTCAGACCAGGCGCCGCGCGGTCGCCCAGCGGGTCAGCTCGTGCCGGTTCGACAGCTGGAGCTTGCGCAGGACCGCGGAGACGTGCGACTCGACCGTCTTGACGGAGATGAAGAGCTGCTTGGCGATCTCCTTGTACGCGTATCCGCGGGCGATCAGCCGCAGCACCTCGCGCTCGCGCTGCGTGAGCCGGTCCAGGTCCTCGTCGACGGGCGGGGCGTCGGTGGAGGCGAACGCGTCGAGCACGAAGCCGGCCAGCCGCGGCGAGAAGACGGCGTCCCCCTCCTGGACGCGGAAGATCGAGTCCACCAGGTCGGTGCCGGTGATCGTCTTGGTGACGTAGCCGCGGGCGCCGCCGCGGATCACCCCGATGACGTCCTCGGCGGCGTCGGACACGGACAGCGCCAGGAACCGCACCGGCTGCTCGGCCGCCGCCATGAGGGGGGCGCAGCGGCGCAGCACCTCGACGCCTCCGCCGCCCGGCAGGTGCACGTCCAGCAGGACGACCTCGGGGCGGGTGGCGGTGATCACGGTGACGGCCTGGTCCACGTCCGCGGCCTCCCCGACGACCTCGACGCCGGTGCGCTCGGTCTGTCCGATCTCGGCCTGGACGCCGGTGCGGAACATGCGGTGGTCGTCGACGAGGACCACCCGCACCCGGCGGCCCGCGCCGCCGTCCGTCGGCTCGCCGGGGCCCGTCGCGTCCGTGTTGGGGTTCGTCATCCGTCCGCCCTCTCCATGCTCAGCTCCACTTCCGTGCCCTCCCCGGGCGCCGAGGTGAGCCGGGCCGTCCCGCCGTTGCGCTGCATCCGGCCGATGATCGACTCCCTGACGCCCATTCTGTCGTCCGGCACGGAGTCCAGGTCGAAGCCCGGCCCCCGGTCCCGTACGGAGACGAACACCGTACGCCCCTCGACCTCCGCGAAGACCTGGACGGCGCCGCCCTCGCCACCGTACTTGGCCGCATTCACCATCGCCTCGCGCGCGGCCTGCATGCACGCGGTCAGCTTGTCGTCGAGCGGGCAGTCGCCGACGACGACGACCTCCAGCGGAACGCCGTGCTTGTCCTCGACCTCGGCGGCGGCCCGCTTGACGGCCTCCGCCAGGGTCTCGGGCTCTTCGGCCTCCTCCTTGCCGGTGCCCTCCGGTTTGTACAGCCAGTTCCTCAGCTCGCGCTCTTGGGCGCGGGCGAGGCGGCGCACCTCGCCGGGGTCGTCCGCCCTGCGCTGTATCAAGGTGAGGGTGTGCAGTACGGAGTCGTGGACGTGGGCGGCGACTTCCGCACGCTCCTGGGCCCGGATGCGCATGGTCCGCTCTTCGGAGAGGTCCTGCGTCATCCGCACCAGCCAGGGGCCGGCCAGCAGCGCTATCCCGGCGATGACGGCGACGGCGGCCGTCAGCACGTTCCCCAACTGGGCCGCGGAGCCGCGGACGACCATGAAGACCGTCAGGCCCATGCCGACGAGCGCCACCCCGGCGAGGGCCCGGGCGATCTGGAACAGCCTGCGGCGGCTGGAGGCGGCGGCGGTCCAACTGGCGCGCCGGGCGTTGTCCGCCTGCCGCCACACCAGCACCACGCCGGCGCCGATCAGCAGCGTCGGCCAGACGTAGCGGTTGGCGTGGCTGGTGCTGTTCAGGTCGTCGATGAAGATCAGGCAGCCGAAGGCGAGGGCCACCAGCGCGAACACCTGTCCCCGGTCCGGCTTGCGCAGTCGGCGCCGACCGTCGTTGGCGACCTCGAAGAGGGAGCGCGGCTCGACGGTGCGCCCGCCGACGCCGAGCGGGACGACGACCCAGAACGCGGCGTACAGCAGTATCCCGAGGCCGTCGGCCATGAGCAGGACGAGGAAGACGAGCCGCACCCAGACCACGGGCACGCCCAGGTGCCCGGCGAGTCCGCGGGCCACGCCGCCCAACATCCGTCCGTCGGCGCTGCGGTAGAGCCGGCGCAGCGGCACGTCCTCGGGCGCGGGGGCGCGGGAGGACGTGGGAGGCGTGCGGGGCGGGGCGACGGGCATGCATCGATCGTCACACGGACGGCCCCGGGACCGGTATCAGGGGCGACCCGGAGAACGACCCTGAGGTCGGGCCGGGGGCACCCCGTAAGCGTCGGGGTCTTCGGGGTCCGGATTTTCGGGGTCTTCGGGGTCGTCGGGGTTCGGATATCAGGGACGGGCCAGGGTCGCCCCCGCTCCCGCCGGCGGTCCGCGACCGTCACCATGGACGTATGAACCAGCAGACCAGCGCCGCCCCTCCCGGGCCGCAGGACGACCCGGCTGCCGCGGTGCCCGCAGCCGAGCAGCAGCCCGGCGGCCTCCGCCAGCTGCGCCGCGACCCGGGCCACAAGGTCATCGGCGGCGTCTGCGGCGGTCTCGGGCGGTACTGCGACGTGGACCCGGTGGTGTTCCGCGTGGTGATCGGCGTGCTCGCGGTGACGGGCGGCTTCGGCCTGATCTTCTACGGGTTCGCCTGGCTGCTGATGCCGATGCAGGGCGAGGAGGAGAGCGAGGGCCGTCGGCTGCTGGGCGGCCGGGTCGAGGGTGCGGCGCTCACCGCCGTGTTCCTCGCCCTCATCGGCTGCGGACTGTTCCTGACGATGCTGAACAGCCGGGGGACGCTGCTCTTCGCCGCCCAGCTCGCGCTGGCCGCCATAGGGATCTGCGTGTGGTCCCGGCGCCGTACGGCAGCGCCCGACGGCGCCCCGCTCGACGCGGCCACGGTGCACGCGGTGTCGGACGCCCCGCCGGAGACGAAGGCGCCGCCCGTGCCGGAGAGCCCGTCCTGGTGGCGGGACCCGGTCGCCAGGAGCGGCGGGGCGGCGCCGGCGGGTGCGCCGACGGCGTACCTCTGGGGCCCGCCGGAGGAGGCCGAGGCCCGGTCACGCAGACCGCTGTGGGGCGGGGGGACGCGCAAGTGGAGCCCGCGGATCTCCCGCGGCCCCCAGTCGATCGGCGGTCCGGTCGCCAATCTCGCGGTGGTGGCCTGCGTCCTCGGCATCAAGCTCAGCTGGGACCACCATCCGCTGGGGACGAGCCTGCAGATCGGTTTCGTGGCCGCGCTGGGCGTCCTCGGTCTCGGCCTGGCCCTCAGCTCGTTCCTGGGGCGGACCGGCTTCGGCACGATCCTGCTGACCGTCGTCACCGCGCTGCTGCTGGCCGCCTCCGCGGCCCTGCCCAAGGACATCAGCACGAACTGGCGGGAGACGTCCTGGAAGCCCGCCTCCTCGACCGCCCTCCAGCCGCGGTACGAGTTGGGCTCGGGCGTCGGCACCCTCGATCTGTCGGCCCTGGTCGTGCCGCCGGGTCAGACCCTGTCGACGACGGGCCAGGTCGGCCTGGGCAAGCTGAAGGTGGTCCTGCCGGCCGACGCCCCGGTGAAGCTGCGCGCCGAGGCCAGCGTGGGCGACATCGTGTTCCCCGGCGATCCGAAGAACGACATCGACGTGTCCCCCGGGCAGCAGCGCACGCAGACGCTGTCCGCGCCGAAGGGGGCGAAGGAGTCCGGCAGCGTGGAGCTCCACCTCCAGGTGAGCGTCGGACAAGTGGAGGTGACACGTGCCGCGCCCTGACGTGCAGTTCGATCCGACCGCCCCCGGTCGTGCCGACGCCCGGCCCGCGGGGGCCGGGCGGGTCGACGAAGGCCGGCCGCGCCGTGCGTATCTGCACCCCTTCCGGCTGGGGAAGGCGCTGGCGGGTCAGTCGGTGCTGGCCGCGACGGTGCTGTTCGCGGGCGATGCGGCGGGCACCTGGCACACCCCCTGGTTCGTGGTCTTCCCGGTGGTCTTCGGCGGGCTGCTGCTGGCCGGCACGGTGGGCACCGTGCACTACGTGATGCGCCGCCGGCGGTCCGCGATCAGCGCGTCCACCGACAGCACCGACGCCCCGGCGAGCACCAGCGGCAGCCAGGCCATCAGATAGATCAGGTCGTTGCCGTAGTAGTACGGCTCGACCTGCCAGCTGACGGTCAGCCACAGGCTCAGGGAGATCAGCGCACCGCCGAGGGCGGCGATCCGGGCCAGCAGGCCGAGGAGGGTGCCGATGCCGACGGCGAGTTCGCCGAAGGCGATGGCGTAGCCGAAGCCCTCGGGGCTCTTGAGGGCGAGGTCCACCAGCCAGGGCACGGCCGAGGTGTCGCGCACGCCGCGCATCAGGTCGCCGACGGAGCCGGCCCCGCTGTCGGCGAAGAACTTGCTGTCGGTGAGCTTGTCGAGTCCTGCGTAGATGAAGGTCACGCCGAGGAAGATCCGCAGCGGCAGCAGGGCGTACCGCGCCGCCTGGTCCTTCAGGCCGCGGACGCCGCCCGGCCCGCCGCCGTATCCGGCCGTCGCCGTCCGATATGTGTGTGTCATCGCTGGTCCTGCCTCCGATGGGCGCGTCCGAGCCGTCAGACCCGCTGTCGACCGATACGTATCCCCGTGGACGTACGTATCCCGGTGGACCGATCTTTGTCGACCGGTCCCTGTTGACCAATACGTATGGCGACGCCATACGGATCGGTGGCCGTACGAGGTTTTTCACCGGGTGGCCGTGGCGTTCGGCCGAGCGGCCCCGGCCCGCGGCCCGTCACGGTGCGCCGTCGGGCGCACCCCAGCGGCGCCACAGCGGTTGGTAGCTGATCCAGGCGACGAGGTCGGTGCCGAGTTGATCGCGGGTGGCGAGCGCGTCCCGGCGCTGGATCAGGGTGGGCTTGCCGGCTGCCCGGGCCGTGAGCTGCACCCGGGCGCAGCGCTCCATCGTGATGAACCACCAGGCCGCGGCGTCCACGGAGGCGCCGACGGTCAGCAGTCCGTGGTTGCGCAGCACGAGGCCCTTGTAGGGGCCCAGCGCCTCGGCGATGCGGCGGCCCTCCGGCACGTCCACGGCGACCCCGGTGTACGCGTCGACCAGGGCGTGGTCCTCGTAGAAGGCGCACGCCTCTTGGGTGAGGGGCTCGATGAGTTCGCCGAGGGCGGCGAGGGCGCGCCCGTGGACGGTGTGGGTGTGGGCGACGGCGACCGCGTCCGGCCGGGCCAGGTGGACCTGGGCGTGCACGGCGAACGCGGCCTGGTTGACGTGGTGGCCGCCGTCGACGACCTGCCCCCGTTCGTTGACCAGCAGCAGGTCGGCGGGGGTGACCAGGGCGAAGGGCAGGCCGAACGGATTCACCCAGAAGCAGTCCTGGTACACCGGGTCCCGGGCCGTGATGTGGCCGGACACCCCGTCCTCGTACCCCAGCCGGGCGAAGATCCGGAGCGCTCCGGCGAGGCGTTCCTTGCGGTGTGCGCGTTCGGCCTGCGGGGAGTCGTGGCGCGGCGGGAGGGCGAAGGCGAGCCGTTCGACGGGGACGGGAGGCGGCGCGGGCAGCGGGGCGGGGAAGGGGGCCGCTACCGGGCCGGGGTCCGGGGACGGGGACGGGGACGGATTGCGGGCGGGCGTCTGCGTCATGCGCGGAAGTTAGCGCGCGTCCCCGCAGGTGAACAGAGACGTGCGCGGCCCCGGACAGAGACGTGCGCGGCCCCTGGCGGAGCCGCGCACGTATGTCTCAGTGGCCCCGGGGGCTCACTCCCACTCGATGGTGCCCGGCGGCTTGCTGGTGACGTCCAGCACGACCCGGTTGACGTCGGCGACCTCGTTCGTGATCCGCGTCGAGATGCGGGCGAGCACGTCGTACGGCATCCGCGTCCAGTCCGCCGTCATCGCGTCCTCGGACGAGACGGGACGGAGCACGATCGGGTGGCCGTAGGTGCGGCCGTCGCCCTGGACGCCGACGCTGCGGACGTCGGCGAGCAGCACCACCGGGCACTGCCAGATGTCCCGGTCGAGACCGGCCGCCGTCAGCTCCTCGCGGGCGATGGCGTCGGCCTCGCGCAGCAGGTCGAGCCGGTCGCGGGTGACCTCGCCGACGATGCGGATGCCGAGGCCGGGACCGGGGAAGGGCTGCCGCTGGACGATCTCGTCCGGCAGGCCCAGCTCCTGGCCGACCATCCGCACCTCGTCCTTGAACAGCTTGCGCAGCGGCTCGACGAGCTGGAACTCCAGGTCTTCCGGGAGCCCGCCCACGTTGTGGTGGGACTTGATGTTGGCGGTGCCGGTGCCGCCGCCGGACTCGACGACGTCCGGGTAGAGCGTGCCCTGGACGAGGAAGGCGACCTCTTCGCCGTCGGCCGCGCCCTCGGCGACGATCTCGGCCTGCGCGTTCTCGAAGACCCGGATGAACTCCCGGCCGATGATCTTCCGCTTCTGCTCGGGGTCGGAGACCCCGGCGAGGGCGGACAGGAAGCGCTCCGCGGCGTCGACGACCTTCAGCTGTACGCCGGTGGCCGCGACGAAGTCCTTCTCGACCTGCTCGGTCTCGCCCTTGCGCATCAGCCCGTGGTCGACGTACACGCAGGTCAGCTGGGTACCGATGGCCTTGTGCACCAAGGCGGCGGCGACGGCGGAGTCCACGCCGCCGGAGAGTCCGCAGATGGCGCGCTTGCTGCCGACCTGCTCGCGGATGGCGGCGACCTGCTCGTCGATGACGTTGCCCGTGGTCCAGGTGGGCCGGATGCCGGCGCCCCGGTACAGGAAGTGCTCCAGGACCTGCTGGCCGTAGGTGGAGTGCATCACCTCGGGGTGGTGCTGCACCCCGTACAGCCGCTTCTCGTCGTTCTCGAAGGCGGCGACGGGCACCAGGTCCGTGGAGGCGGTGACCGTGAAGCCCTCGGGCGCGGCGGAGCAGGCGTCGCCGTGCGACATCCACACCTCCTGCTCGGCCGGGGTGCCCTCGAAGAGCGTCGAGGCGGTCTTGGAGACGTGCAGCCCGGTGCGGCCGTACTCGCGCGCGCCGGTGTTGTCGACGGTGCCGCCGAGGGTGGTGGCCATCAGCTGGAAGCCGTAGCACATGCCGAAGACGGGGACCCCGGCCTCGAACAGCGCGCGGTCGAGGGTGGGCGCCTGGTCCGCGTAGACGGACGACGGCCCGCCGGAGAGGATGATCGCCTTGGGGTTCTTGGCCAGCATCTCGGCCACGGGCATCGTGGACGGGACGATCTCGCTGTAGACCCGTGCCTCACGGACGCGGCGGGCGATGAGCTGGGCGTACTGGGCACCGAAGTCGACGACGAGTACTACATCGGCGACGGTGGGCGCGGCAGCGGGGGACGCTGATGACACTGGCGGCCTTCCGGCGGGGGTCTGGGCGGGGGTCGGTGTACCCGATTCTACCGGCCCCCCGCGTTGGCCCCGGCAGGCCACCGGGGCCATACTGTCCTCCATGCGTCACCACACGACCTCCGTCTTTACCTATGGCAACCGGCCCGTCCGGCTGCCACGGTCGTGCGTGTGATCCGCTGACACACGACTTCCCAGGCGCCCCGGGCCGGCTTCGGCCCGGGGCGCCCGTCGTTTCCGGACCGCAGTGACCGGACCGGGGCTCCACGGGAGACCGCGACGTACCTTCGCGACCGCCCCGCAACGAACCCCGAGGAGCCACACCGTGACCACCACGAGCACCACCGCCACCACCGCCACCACCGACACTGGCACCGGCACCGGCACCGGCACCGCCGAAGTGACGGAGACCACGGGCGCCCGCACGCCCGAGGCCGCCGAGCTGATCGGATCCGCCCGGCAGCGCATCGACGCCCTCGACGACCGCATCATCGGCCTCGTCCAGGAACGGATGGCGGTCTCCGCGGTGATCCAGGACGCCCGGATCGCCTCCGGTGGCCGCCGGGTGAACCTCTCCCGCGAGATGGAGGTGCTCGGCCACTTCCGCGACGCCCTCGGAAAGCCCGGCACCGCGCTCGCCATGACGGTGCTGGAGCTGTGTCGGGGCCGCATCTGAGTTCGGGCGCGCTCTCACCCGTACGGCGCGTGACCGTCGACGACGGGGCTTCGTTGGTACCGGTGTCCGTGTCAGCCAGGGGCGGCCCCGAAGGGAAATCCACGCGTGGCTCGCTGGAGCGTGTGACGTACGCAGTACGTCGTGGGACCTCGCGCCAGCGCGCGTGACCGGACGGCAGGGGACAGCAGCCCGGTCACCCCCGCGGCCGGTTCCGGGGACGCCCGGAACCGGCCGCAATCCGGTGCCCCCGGTTGCGCGGCGCGCAGCCGCTCCCCCACGATGCTCCACGTCCGGCAGGGTCCAGGCCGGGCCGGGCACCGGGTCGACCGGCACCACCCCAGACCAGCTCCCCCGCGGCGCAACCCCCCCGGCGCCGCGCCTCGGCACCGACGACGCCCTGACGTCGGTGCTGACCACCAAGGGCCCCGCGGTGCGCGCACCCCGCGGGGCCCTTGTCATGCGCTGCCGCGCCACGCTCTGCCGCCCGCGGCGCATCGAGCCGAGGATTTAGTGACCTAGACCACATAAAGTTCTTGTCAGTTCAACTGCAACCGTTTCGGCGGGACAGGGGTCGTAGAGGTCATCCACCGCGCACCAGCAGCCACGTCCGTGTGCTCGCACCACGCGCGGGTCGTGGGGGCCGCTGCACTCGGAGGGGGGTGCAGCGGCCTCCTCCTTATCCGGGCCGACTTCCGGGCCCAATCCGGGCCGAATCCAGGCCGCCTTCCGAGCTGACTTTGCGGGCCACCCACTCCGCGCCGTTCTGCTTTGCGCTGCGCTCAGGCGCCGCTCGGGGTCAAGCGTCGGTTTCCGGCCGCGTGCGTCCGGCGTCCTCGGCTCCGCTTACCGTGCCGGCCCCGGTTTCCGAGGGCCGTACGACCGGCATCCCGAGGTGCGTCAGCCGTAGCGCACCGAACGCGTCGTCGGGCACCGCGGGCGAGTGCGGCGCCACCGGTGCCAGCCGTCGGTACGGCTCCCCCGGCGCGGGCCGCGCGTCCGCCTCGCCCCGGTTCGGCCACAGCGCCATCGCCCGCTCCGCCTGCGCCGTGATCGTCAGGGACGGGTTGACGCCGAGGTTCGCGGTGACGGCCGCGCCGTCGACGACCGAGATGCCCGGGTGGCCGTGGAGCCGGTGGTACGGGTCGACGACGCCCGTCCGCGGGTCCGCGCCGATCGGGCAGCCGCCCAGGAAGTGCGCGGTCAACGGGGTGCCCATCAGCTCCCCGACGTTCGACCCGGCGAAGCCGTTGATCTCCTCGGCGAGCACGGTCGCCGCCCGCGTCGCCGCCGGGATCTGGTTCGGGTTGGGCGCGCCGTGGCCCTGGCGGGCGGTCAGCAGGCCCTTGCCTATGCCCGACGGCTTGCGGTGCGTGGTGAGGGAGTTGTCCAGCGACTGCATGACGAGTTGGATCAGGGTCTTCTCCGACCAGCGGTGCTGGGAGAGGGTGCGCAGCGCGAGCACCGGGTGGCGGACCATGCCGCCGAGCCAGCCGGTGATCCGGCCGCGGGCCGTGGCGCGGTAGGGGACCTGGAGGGTCGTCAGGAGTCCCATGGCGTTGGAGCCCTTGCCGTAGCGCACCGGCTCGATGTGGGTGTCGGCGTCGGGGTGGATGGAGGAGGTGATGGCCACCCCGCGCGTGAAGTCCACCCGGGGCGCGCCGTGGCGCTTGCGGTAGCGCCGGTCCCCGGTCTGCGCCCCCACCAGCGCTTCGGAGTTGGTCCGGGTCAGTTCGCCGAGGCGGGGCGAGATGCGCGGCAGCAGGCCGGTGTCCTTCATCCGGTGCAACAGGCTCTGGGTGCCGTACGTACCGGCGGCGACCACCACCCGCCGGGCGCGGAACACCCGGCCCCTGCCCTTCCTCCGGTCGTCGGTGGGCAGGGTGCCGACGGCGTAACCCCCGCGGGAGTCCTCGGTGAGGGTGACCGCGGTCGTCATCGGGTGGACGACGGCGCCGGCCCGCTCCGCGAGGTGGAGGTAGTTCTCGTTCAGGGTGTTCTTGGCGCCGTGGCGGCAGCCGGTCATGCACTCGCCGCACTCGGTGCAGGCCCGGCGGGCGGGCCCGGCGCCGCCGAAGTACGGGTCGGGGGCGGCGTCCCCGGGGGCCGCCGTGACGCCGCAGCCGTCGGCCCCGTCGCCGAAGAAGACCCCGACGGGCGCCGGGTGGAAGGTGTCGCCGATGCCCATGGACTCGGCGGTCGCCTTCAGGTGGACGTCGGAGGCGGTCGTCGTCGGGTTGATCCGGACGCCGAGCATCCGCCGTGCCTGGTCGTAGTACGGGGCGAGTTCGCCCTGCCAGTCGGTGATGTCCTTCCACTGCGGGTCCTGGAAGAAGGCGGCGGGCGGTACGTAGAGGGTGTTGGCGTAGTTGAGGGAGCCGCCGCCCACGCCCGCGCCCGCCAGCACCATCACGTTGCCGAGCAGGTGGATGCGTTGGATGCCGTAGAGGCCGAGCGCCGGGGCCCACAGGAAGTTCTTCAGGTCCCAGGAGTTCTTGGGCAGGGTGGCGCGGGTGAAGCGGCGGCCGGCTTCGAGGACGCCGACGCGGTAGCCCTTCTCGGTGAGCCGCAGGGCGGAGACGGAGCCGCCGAACCCGGACCCGATGACGATGACGTCGTAGTCGTAGTCGTCGCCGGGGTGTCTGCGGGCAGGGGGTACCTCGGGCACGGCTCTCCTCCGTAAGAAGGGCGGATCGAGCTAGGACCTGTCCTACTGATCAGACGGTCAGCGCAGCCGGAAGGTCTTCATCAGCCGCAGCGAACGGCTCATCAGCTCCGCGTACTTCTCGTCGTCCATGCCGAACGCCGGCCCCATCGGCACCAGCCGCTGCTGGGACACCGTCTGCGCCTCGGTGAACTTGAGGATGCCCTCCGCGCCGTGCCGCCGCCCTAGGCCGGAGTCCTTCATTCCGCCCATCGGGGACTGCACGCTGCCGTACGCCGGGGCGTACCCCTCGTTGATGTTGACCGTCCCGGTGCGCAGCCGGGCCGCGATCGCGTGGCCCCGCTTGCCGTCGCGGGTCCAGACGCTCGCGTTCAGCCCGTACGAGGTCGCGTTGGCGCGCTCGACGACGTCGTCCTCGTCGGTGAAGCGGTAGATCGACACGACCGGGCCGAAGGTCTCCTCGGTGCACACGGCCATCGGCGGCTCGACGCCTTCGAGGATCGTCGGCTCGAAGAAGAGGGGGCCGATGTCGGGACGGGCGACGCCGCCGGTGACGACGGTCGCGCCCTTGGCCACGGCCTCCTCGACGTGCCGGGTGACGGTCTCCAACTGCCGCTCCCCGACGAGGGAGCCCATGTCGGCCCCGTACGCGAGGGAGGTGCCCAGCCGCATCGCCCGGGTGCGCGCCGCGAACCGCTCCACGAAGTCGTCGGCGATCGACTCGTGGACGTACAGCCGCTCGATGGCGATGCACAGCTGCCCCGCGGAGGAGAAGCAGGCGCGGACCGCGCCCGCGGCGGCCTTATCCACGTCGGCGTCGTGCAGCACGAGCATGGCGTTCTTGCCGCCGAGTTCGAGGGAGACGCCGACGAGTCGGTCGGCGGCGGTCCGGGCGACCTCGCGGCCGGTGCGGGTGGAGCCGGTGAACGAGACGTAGTCGGCGTGCTTGACGACCTCGGGCCCCACGACCGGGCCCTCGCCGAGGACCACCTGGAAGACCTCCGCCGGCAGTCCCGCCTCGATCAGCAGGTCACGCGCCCACAGGGCGGTCAGTGCGGTCTCCGTGTCGGGCTTCATCACGACGGCGTTGCCGGCGACGAAGGCGGGCAGCGCGTCGCCGACGGAGAGCTCCAGCGGGTAGTTCCAGGGGGCGATCTGGCCGACGACGCCGCGCGGCTGGCGCAGCTCGGTGGTCTTCGTCAGCACGGGGACGACGCCGGCGTGCCGCTTGGGGCGCAGATACGCGGCGGCGCGGCGGCCGTAGTGCCGGGCGGCGACGGCGACGGCCTGGATCTCCTCGTGGGCGTGCATCCGGGCCTTGCCGGTCTCCAGCTGGATGAGGTCGAGGACCTCGGCCTGCCGCTGGAGCACCAGGTCGTGGAAGCGCAGCAGGACGGCGGCGCGGGTGCGCACCGGGGTGGCGGCCCAGACGGGTTGGGCGGCGCGGGCCCGGTCGAACGCCTCGGCGACGTCGTCGGGGGTGGACTCGGGCAGGTCGGCCAGCTTGGCGCCGGTGAACGGCGTGTGGTTGGCCGTACGTCCGGAACCGACGACTCCGCGGGTGAGCTGGGCCACCACCTCGGGCGTCACCACGTCGGCCGCGGTGCGCGCACCGGCCGGTGCGGTGGCCTTGGGGTTGGTGCCGAGCACGTCGGGGGTGGCGTCGAGGGTGGTCGGGGCCTTCGAGTCCGTCATGTGGCCGAGCGTATGCCCCGACCGACCCTTTGGGTACCCGTGGGTAACAGCTTTTGGCCGAACCCGGGACCACGCCAGCGATCACTGGCCGGATAAGCCCTGATCAGGGGCGCCATCGCGGTTGGACGGCTGCGGCAGACCGGTGCGACGCCTTTGCGACGCCGGTGCGACGGGCCGGTGCGGAGATGGCGTGGAGATGATGTGGGGGACCCTGGTGACCCGCGGGAACCGGGGGGAATCGGGGGGAACCGGCGGCGGGGACACGCGCCATTCCGACGCCTCAGAGGTCCTCGATCTTCAGGTTCTTCACCACGGTGTCGAAGATCCGCTCGCCCTCCTCGGCGGCCCATCCGTCGGCGGGTCCGGCGACGCGCAGCCGCCAGTAGACCTCCTTGCCCTCCTCGCCGGTGACGACCACGCGCTCCATCCAGCGGTCGCGCTGCTCGGACTCCTTCGCCGTGGCGGCGTACTGCACGTGCTCGACGGTCATGTCGAAGGCGGGCTTGCCCTGGTGGCGGGTGTCCTCGACCGTGACCTCCGCGCTCTCGATCTCCCGGCCGTCCACGCCGCCCTTCTCGTAGTGCCGCTGCCACGCCTCCTTGGTGGGGGCCAGTTCGTTGTCGAAGGCGGTGGTGTCGGTCTTCTCGACGAAGACGTAGAAGACGCCGCTCGGGTCGCGGTAGGTGACGGTGTTGCCGTCGTCGTCCTGCTCTCGGCGGTAGTCGGAGGGCACGGCGATGCTCGCGGAGACCACCTCGCGGTCGTTGCGCACCTCCCAGCCGTCGGGGAGGCCCTCCTTCGCGAACGGGTTCACGAGGACCAGCGTGAGCACGGCGGCCAGCACCAACGCCCCGCCGCCGATGCCGTACCGGGCCTTCTTGCTGCCGTGCAGGACCGGGGGAACCCAGCGGCTGCCGCGGCCCTGCGGACCCCGCCCGGCGGCGCCGGCGAGCTGCGTCAGCTCGTGCACCGACGTCTGCGGCCGGGCCAGGGACTCCAACGTCTGGCGGATCTCCGCCACGTCCGGCCGCATCGTGGGCTCCTTGCGCAACAGGCGCATCACGAGCGTGCCGAACGCACCCGCTCCGCGCGACGGCGGCGGCGGTTCGGCGGAGACGACCGCCTGGAGCGTCGCGTGGATGTTGCTGCGCAGGTACGGCGAGACGCCCTCGACCGCCGCGTACAGCACCACGCCCAGGGACCACAGGTCCGCCTCCGGGCCGGGGGCCTGGCCGAGCGCCCGCTCGGGGGCGATGAACTCCACCGTGCCGACGAAGCCGCCCGTCTCCGTGAGGCGCTGCTCCCCCTCGACGTGCGCGATGCCGAAGTCGGTCAGGACGACCCGGTCGGCGCGGCCCAACAGGATGTTGTCCGGCTTGACGTCGCGGTGCAGCACCCCCGCCGCGTGGGCGGCGGTCAGCGCGCCGAGGACGGCGGCGCCGATCCGGGCGGCCTCGCTGACGTCGAGCGTGCCGTCCCGCAGGCGGGTGGCGAGCGACTGGCCCTGGACCAGCTCCATCACGATCCAGGGCTGCGCGTCCTCCACCACGACGTCGTGGATGGTGACGACGCTGGGGTGGTCGATCCGGGCGGCGGCGCGCGCCTCGCGCTGCATCCGCAGATGGGCCGTCTCGCGTTCGGCCTGGCTCAAGTGGTCGGGCAGCCGGGGTTCCTTGACGGCGACCTGCCGGTCCACGACCTCGTCCCGGGCCTGCCACACGGTGCCCATGCCGCCCTGGCCGAGCCGGCTCAACAGGCGGTAGCGCCCGCCGATCAGCCGCCCGGAGCCGGAGATGTTGGAGGTGTTGGAGGTGTTGGAGGTATGTGAGGTCTCAGAGGTGCTGGAGGGGCCGGGCGCCGGGGCGGGGTCGGCCTCGGCGGGTGTGGCGGGCGGCGGAACGGGGGCGTGCTGCGCGGCCGGTGCCTGAGGAGGAGCGGGCGTCCCCGTCGACTGCACGGGCACCTGCGGCGCGTTCGGCGGCCTGAGTTGATAGCTGGTGGGCTCGGCTGCCCGTCCTCCGTCGTTCGTCATGCGCACCATCCTCGTGACGTCGTGCAGGCGGATGCTACCCACGGTGGACAGCGGATGCAGAGCCGTGACAGTGGCGGACCGGGAAACGGCCGTACGCCGCCGCACGACCGCCCTACGACCGCCGTGAACGCGCCGTCCGCGCGCCGCCGGGCTGACGGGCCCGCCGGGCTCACTCCTCGCCCGTCGCCCGCCAGCCTTCGAGCATCGTGTCGAACTCGCCGCGCGTCTTCGCCCAGGTGGCCGCCGGCCCCGACAGATACAGCGCGTACTCGGTGCCGTCGGCGGTCTGGTACAGCTGGTCCACGGCGTGGCGCGGACCGGCCTGCCCCTCCGTCCAACTGAACTCCCACAGCGCGGCCTTCTGTTGCCCCTTGAAGGTGTTCCGCTTCAGCGAGGTCCGCTCGTAGTCCGGGAGCCTGCGCAGGTCCCGCTCCAACTGGAGGGCGAGGTCGTACGAATCGTCGTACTCCGGCGCCCGGTTGACGCCGATGCGCAGCAGGTGCCGGCCGCCGTCGGGCGAGTAGTCGGCCTGGCCGTTCTTGGCCGTGACGCGCCGCCAGCCCTCGGGGACGACGACGGAGAAGCCCAACGGGTCCTTCAGGCGCTGCCAGCCCTCCGGCACGGACCCCCGGTCGTCGGGCGCGTCCGACGGCTTGGTGGAGTCATCGCCAGAGCCGGAGCCAGAGCCGGAGCCGGAGCCAGAACTGGAGCCGGAATTGGGCGCCTTGGACGAGCCGGTGGCTCCCTCGGTGGAGGTCTCCGTGCCGGTACGGGCCTGGTCCTTGCCGTCGTCCGAGTCGCCGTACTTCATCGCGGCGAAACCGGCGCCGCCGCCCACGACGGCGGAGAGCAGGACCACGACCGCGGCCCGGCGCAGCCGCCCGCCGCCACGGCGCTTCTTCTTCTGCTGCTGTCCGGACGGTGCCGGAGCCGGTACCGGAGCCGGGGGCTCCGCGGCGGGAGTCGTCGGAGGGTGGGCCGCGGGCGGTGCGGCGGCCGGGGCCGGGGTCTGGGCCGGGTCGCCGACGGGGAGCGGCGCGGTCGACACCCGCGGCTCGGGCGGCGCACCGACGGTGGGTGCCTCTCCGCCTGCGGAGTGCGGGACGGCGCGAGTGGGGGCCGTGCCCTCGTGGCCGGCACCGGGCGCGGAGACGGAAGCGGAGGAAGCGGATGCGGAGGAAGCAGGGGGAGCGGAGGATGCGGGGGGAGCGGAGGATGCGGGGGATGCGGCGGGGGCCACGGGCGCGGGCTCCGGCCGCGTGCGTATCGCCGCGGTCTGCGCGGGCGCGATCCGTACCGTGCCCTCCAACTCCGCCACCACCGCCTTGAGCATCCGCTCCACCTCGAACCCGACCGGTCGGGCCTCCGGCTCCTTCGCCAGCAGCGCCAAGATGACCGGCTCCAACGGCCCCGCGCGCTCCGGCCTGGCCGGCTCCTCGCTGACCACGGCCTGCATGCTCGACAGCGGTGACGTGCGCCGGAACGGCGACTGCCCCTCCAAGGCCGCGTACAGCGTCGCCCCCAGCGACCACAGGTCGGAGGCCGGCCCCGGGTCGGCGCCGCGGACGCGCTCCGGCGCCAGGTAGTCGATGGAGCCGATGATCTCGCCGGTGCGGGTGATGGTCGAGTCGCCCTCGATGGCGGCGATGCCGAAGTCGGTGATCAGGACGTTGCCGTCGCGGGCCAGCAGCACGTTCGCCGGCTTGACGTCGCGGTGCAGCACCCCGGCCGCGTGCGCCGCGCCGAGCGCGCGCAGCACCCGCAGACCGATCCGGGCGGTCTCCAGCGCGGACAGCCCCTCGGCCTCCTTGGCCGCCTCGGCGAGCGAGGGCCCGTCCACGTACTGCATCACGATCCAGGGGCGCTGGTCGTGTTCGAGCACGTCGTGGACGGTGACGACGCCGGGGTGGGTGATCCGGGCGGCGGCCCGCGCCTCCTTCTGCGTACGGGCGTGGAGCACGATCCGGTCCGCGTCGGACGCGTACTTGCCGGCGGTCAGCTCCTTGACGGCGACGACCCGGTGCAACACCTCGTCGTGCGCGCGCCACACCCGGCCCATGCCGCCGCGGCCGATGGACTCCACGAGCCGATAGCGGCCCGCAAGCAGCACTCCGGCGCCGACCTGCACGCCCTGTTCGTTCTCCACGTCCGCGAAGTCCCCCTGCCCCATTCCTTGGTGCCCAGACTACGGAAGGGGTCCGTGAGTCGGAAACGCCGGTGTCATCCGTGGCGCGCCGGCGCCCTCAGCCGTTCTTCCGGTAGGCGTCGACGGCCAGTTCGTACGCCTCCGTCACCTTGTCGCGGCGGTCGCTCGGGCCGATCACCTGGACGACGTGGTACCGGCCCTCGATGACGATGACCCGGTTGCGGACGAAGACCTCGCGTCCGCTGCCGTCCTGCCAGGTGTACTCCCCCTCGGCCATGACGCGCCGCCCGACCTCGATCCGGCGCAGTCCGCTCGACGACGACCACGACGAGTCGCGGAACGGCTGGAGTTCGCGTTCGCGGTCGCGCTGGTAGGCCAGCGGGTCCTCGTCGTCGGAGCGGACGGTGTCCCGGCCGGGGACGATGATCAGTACGAAGTCGTCGTCCGCGTAACGGACCTGGCCGGCGTCGTTCATGGGGCGGCGCTGCCAGGTGCGGTCGACGGCGACGCTGAAGCCCTCGGGATCGCTGCGCAGCTCGTACCCCTTCGGCAGCTTGCCGGCGGAGCCGGCCGCGGGCGCGGAGGTCTGCGCCTGCTCGGAGCCGGGGGAGCTGCCCGGGCTGCTCGGACCGCCGTTCGTCGACGGATCTGGGGTACCGCCGGGCGTGGGGCGGGGGTTGCCCCGGGGCGCGGTGCGGTCCCCGGACTCGCCCGACTTCGGCATGAACAGCACGGCGTACGCCACGGCGGCGGCGAGGAGCAGCAGCACCAGCAACAGCAGCCGGCGTCCGAGGGACTTCGGGCCGCGCTCACGCCGGGGCTTCTCGGCCGGGCGGGGCTTCTCGGCCCGGCTCTGCTGCCGGGTCTTCCTGTGCCGGTGGCGGCCGTGCTCCACCTCGGCGGAGGATCTGCGGCGCCGGCGCACCAACTCGCCCTTGCGGCGCAGGATGGGCAGTCGCTCGCCGCCGGTCGCGGCGCCGGCACCGGACGGCAGCGCGACGACGTCCGTGCCGGCTTCGGGCTCCGGCGCCGAGCGCACGAGCGAACGCAGCCAGCCGCGCAGCTCCTCGACGTCCGGCCGCTCGGTGGGGTCCTGCCGCAGCAGCGACTCGACGACCGGGCGCAGCGGACCGCACTCCTCCGCGAAGGCGGGCGGCTCGGAGCACACGAGTTGGACGAGCTCGGCGGCGTTCTCCTCGGGGTAGGGCGCGTGGCCCTGGACGGCCCGGTAGAGCAGGGCGCCGAGGGCCCAGAGGTCGGTGGCGGGGCCGACGGGGGCGGCCAGCTGCCAGTTCTCGTGTACGGGGCCGGCCTGCTCGGGCGCCCAGCGCTCGGTGACCGCGCCGACGATGGCGATCCTGGCCTGGCGGGCGCGCTCGGCGGCGAGCGGGGTCGTGGGGCCCTGGTAGGCGGGCGGGCCGTCGTCGTCCGACGGTGCGTCCCAGCCGGCGGCGGACTGGGGGTGTCGGCTCGCCGGCACGGCGGACGGTGCGGGCGGGGGCGGCGAGGCGGGGGCCGGCTGGCGCCGGGCGTCCGCGCCGAGCGCACCGCCGCCCGCACGCTCCTGCCAACTGGACTCGGCGCTGCGGTGCGGTGCGTACGGCTCCGGTGGTGGTGTGGGCCCGGGCGCGGGCGCGCCGCCCGGTCTGCCCGCGCGGGCCACCGGTAGGGCGGGCAGACCGCCGGAGGCGGGGGGCAGGGCCCGTACGCCGTAGGGGTCGCTGTCGCGCTGCGGACGGTGGTGCGGTCCGCCGCCGTCGGGGGCCACTGGGCCGGTCGCCGGCAGTCCACCGCCGGCGCCGAGGGGGCGCGGCCCGTCGTGGCCGGGCAGCGGGGCGTCGTGCCAGGTGCCGGCGAGGCGGGCGTGACCTGGGGCGGAGTCGTCGTCCTGGCCCTGGCGGTCCTCGGGGCCGGGGGTCACGTGGTCGTGGTAGCGCGGGCCGACGGGGCCGGGGTCCTGGGCGCCCTCACCGGGCTTGCGCGCCCACCAGTCGGGGTCGGAGCCGGTCTGCACCGGGGGGTCACCGGCCCGGCGCTGCTCCTCGTTGACTCGGGCCGCCGCCCGCGCGCCGGCGCGGTACGCGGCGATGGCGCCGGCTCTCGCGGACCGCACGTCCGGCACGGCGGGCGGGGCCGGGCCGTCGTAGGGATCCACGTCCGAGGCGGAGCCACGGTCCGTATCGAGGTCAGAGCCGGGGTCCGAGGTGCGGCCCTCGGCGGGCGCCGACGGCTCGAAGCCGCCGTGGTCTTCCGCGCCTTCCGCGTCTGAGTACCCCCCCGAGTACGCGTCTGAGTACTCGCTGGAGTCCTCGTCCGACCAGTCATCGTCTTCGACGGAACCCTCAGCGAAGGGGTCCGCGTCGACGTCGTGCGCGGTCGGGACCGTCGAGTAGCCGCACAGGGCCTCCTCGGCGGCGCCGGACGCGAGGCCGGTGAGCACGACCCGCCCGTCGTCGCAGACGAGGACCGTACGGGCGGAGATGTTGCGGTGGATCCAGCCCTGGGCGTGCAGCACGCGCAGCGCGGTGAGCACGTCGGAGGCGATCTCGGCGGCCCGGTAGGGCGTGAGGGGCTTCTCCGCGAGCAGCGCGGCGAGCGGGCGGGAGGCCACGCGCTCGCTGACTATCCACAGCGAACCGTCTTCGGCGAAGACATCGAAGACCTGGTCGAGCCGGGGGTGGTCGGGGACCTGCGCCGCGGCGCGGGCCGCCTCGATGGCGCGGACGACGGCGGGGTCCATGGCGCGGCGGGCCGCGCGGCTGGCGGCGTAGCCGAGGTGCCGCCCGGATCCGTGGGCGCCGGGCTCGGCGTCCGGATCGACCACCTCCGCGTCCACGACCTCGGGCAACGGCACCTGGCGCACCAGGACTTCCTGCCCGCTGTACGTGTCGAAGGCCCGGGTTTCGACCAGTTCGTACTCGTCGGACGGGAGCAGCGGAAGGCGGTAGCGGTCGGCCAGCACCCTGCCCGCGTAGTCCTCCATGCCGCCTCCCCTCCTGCCCCGCTCCTCGGCCCCCGTGGAACCGACGGCCGGTCATGTCCGGTCGGTCAGGGGCGCGGTGTGGTCGTGGCCCGCCCGCGACCTCTCACGATACGTGTACCCACTCAGTCCTTGGGCTTGAATGTCGCGAACGCGGTCTCGCGCAACGTCTTGCACTCCGCCGCGTCCCACTCGCTCGCCTTGCAGGAGACCATGATCGAGTAGCCCCGCTTGGCGTCGACCTTGAAACCGCGGTTCAGGACGCGTATTCGCTCGCCGCCCTGGTCGCGCTCGAACTCCCAGTCCGCGACGGTCGGGTAGCCGTTGTACTCGACGGCCTTGATACCGATGTGCTGGTAGCCGCTGCTGGCGCCCTTGGTCGCCGCGACGGCGGCGGACCAGGCGGCAGCGGCGTCGTCCTTGGGGCTGTTGTTGAAGTCGACCTGGACCCGGGGGAAGGCGCCTTCGGCGGTGTTGAAGATGCCGCCCGAGTTCCGTCCGGCGATGTCCGTCATGCGGAAGCCCTGCGGCATGGCCATGGTGAACCGGAACTGGTCGTTCGACACGCTTTGGTACCCGGCCGGCACTCCCCCCTTCACGGGGTCCTGCCCCTTGGGCGGGGTGATGCCGGTGCCCGATCCCGAACCGCTGGGCTGACCGCTCTGCTTCCCGGTCTCCTTGCCGCTGTCGCCCTTGGGCTGCTCCTGGGAGCCGTCGCCGCTCTTGTCGCCGCTGCCGGGGGTGGTACCGGCGGACGCGGACTTGTCGCCGCCGGGGGCCGACTTGTCGTCGCCGTCCTCGCCGTCGAGCGTCAGGTACAGGATGACGCCGACGACCACCAGCACGATGCCGACGGCCAGGAACACCAGAGTGCGCCGCGGCACCACGTCCGTCAGCGGCGCGCGGGTGGGCGCGGCCCGCTGCACGGGCGGCTGCGGCGGGGGTGCCTGCGCGGGCGTACGCGCACCGGTCGCGCCGTGCTGGGCGGCGGGGCGCGCGCCCTGGCCCGCCGACGCGTTGCGCGCGGACCGCAGGGCGCCGCGCACCCGGTCCGCGGCCGGCGCCTCCGCGCGGGGCGCGGGCGTCGGGGCGGGCGGCGGCATCACCGGCAGCGTCATCGCACGCGTGGCGTCCGCGGGGAGTTCCGCTTCGTCCGGGCCGTTCACCACGCCGGTCAGCAGCGCCCGCGCGCCCGCGTCGTCGAGCCGCTGGTCGGGGTCCTTGGCGAGCAGGCCGTAGATGACCTCCTCCAACGGACCGGCGTTCTTCGGGCGGTCGAGCGGCTCGGTCATGACGGCGGTCAGGGTCGCGATCGCGGACCCCTTGTCGTACGGCGGGGCGCCTTCGACCGCCGCGTACAGCAGGCCGCCCAGCGACCACAGGTCCGCCGCGGGCCCGGGTCGGTGGCCCCGCGCCCGCTCGGGCGAGATGTACGAGGGCGCTCCGACGAGCATGCCGGTGGAGGTGATGGAGGGGTCGCCCTCGACCTGGGCGATGCCGAAGTCGGTGAGCACCACGCGGCCGTCGTCCGAGATCAGCACGTTCGACGGCTTCACGTCCCGGTGCAGGATGCCCTCGCGGTGGGCGGAGCGCAGCACGTCGAGGATGGCGAGGCCGACCTCGGCGGCCCGGCGCGGCGTCAGCGTGCCGTCCTCGCGGATGACTTCGGCGAGGGACTTGCCCTCCACCAGCTCCATCACGATCCACGGCCGGTCGTCCTCGTCGACGACGTCGTAGACGGTGACCGCGCTGGTGTTGCGGATCCGGGCGATCGCCTTGGCCTCGCGGAGGGTGCGGGTGATCAGCCGGCGCTTCTCCTCCTCGTCGATGCTGTTGGGGAAGCGCAGCTCCTTGACGGCGACGGTGCGGCTGAGCGTTTCGTCAACGGCGCGCCACACGGTGCCCATGCCGCCGCGGCCCAGCACTCCGCCGAGCCGGTAGCGACCGGCGAGCAGCCGCCCCTCGCTCTCCTCCGTCCCGGAACTCCGCCGGGACGCCCCGGCCTTGCCCGCCGACTTGGCGCCCGAGCCCTTCGCGCCCGCAGCCTTCCCGCTCGACGCCTTCTCGCTTGGCGCCTTCTCGCCCCGGGCTCTGTCTCCCGTGGCCTTCCCGCTCTGGTCCTTGTCGCCCCGGCTTCCTTCGTCCTGAGCCTTGTCGCCCGGAGCGCCCTGGGCCTTCTGGCCGGCTCCGCTCGCGCCCGCGCTCTTCTCGCCGGAGCCCGACTTCGCCTCAGCCTTCTCCTCGGCCTTCTCGCCGGCGCGCTCGTCGGCCTGTTCGGCAGGGGCAGGGGGCGCACCATCGGCGGGCCCGGCGGTCCGGTCCGCCGAACCGCCGTCGGCGGCCAACCGCTTGGCGTCGGCGGACAGCTCCTCGGAAGGGGACTCCGACGCGGAAGCGGACTCCGGCTCGGGCGCGGTCCGGGACGGCTCGCCGGTCGTCTGCCTGGGCACCCGCCGGGCCGGCTTCTTCGGCGCGTTCTCGCCCCCGGCCGGGCCGGAACCGGCTGCCTCGACCGCGGCGCCGCCCCCGTCCTTGCCGTCGTCCTGGTCCGTGGCCGTACGGCCGACCGCATCCGACGTCGACCGGTCGTCACGCTTCCCGCCGGGCTCGACCGCCGCCGCAGTCCCGTGCTCCTCGGAGCCGTCCCGCTGGGGTTTCCGCGACTGCTCTGCCTCCGACATGCGTCCCCTCTGCGATCCCTGGTCTTCGCCCGCGCCTGCCGCTCCCGCGCGATGCGGTAACACGCCCTGGCAGAGCTTTCATTGTCCCTCACTCCGGGACTGGCGCGTCTTCCGGGTCCGTCACGCGCCCGGGGTGGTGGCGAGGGTAGTACGGAAGGCACCGGGCGCCCACCATGCCACCGATCCTCGCAAAGCTCACCGTCCGGATGGTCACACCCCGGTGAACTCCCCGCGCAGCAACATCCGGTTCACCCCCGAACCACCAGGGTTGTCCAGGGGCCCGACCCCGCCGGGCTCGTCGGCGGCCCGCCCCCGGGGTCGCGTCACAGCGGCACGATGTCCGGCGCCCCCAACCTCGCCGCGTCCGCCGTGAGATCGTCCGGCTGGCGCTGCGACTCCCGCTCCGCTTCGACGCGCTTCTCGTAGTGCGCGACCTCCTTCTCGATCTGCTTCGCGTCCCACCCCAGCACCGGCGCCATCAACTCGGCGCACTCGCGCGCGCAGCGGGTGCCCCGGTCGAAGGTCTCGATGGAGATGCGGGTCCGCCGGGTGAGGACGTCGTCGAGGTGGCGGGCGCCCTCGTGCGACGCGGCGTAGACGACCTCGGCACGCAGATAGTCCTCCGCTCCGGCCAGCGGCTCACCGAGGCCGGGGTCGGCGGCGATCAGGGCCAGGACCTCCTGGGCGAGCGATCCGAACCGGTTCAACAGGTGTTCAACGCGCACGACGTGGATCCCGGTGCGCGCCGCGATCCTCGCGCGGGCGTTCCACAGCGCGGCGTACCCCTCCGCTCCGACCAGGGGCGTCTCCTCGGTGACGCAGGCGGCCACCCGTTGGTCGAGGCCGTGCACCGCCTCGTCCACCGCGTCCTTGGCCATGACCCGGTACGTCGTGTACTTGCCGCCGGCGACGACGACCAGCCCGGGCACCGGATGGGCGACGGTGTGTTCGCGGGAGAGCTTGCTGGTGGCGTCCGACTCACCGGCGAGCAGCGGGCGCAGCCCCGCGTACACCCCCTCGACGTCGTCCCGGGTGAGGGGGACGGCCAGCACCGAATTGACGTGCTCCAGCAGATAGTCGATGTCGGCGCTGGACGCGGCCGGGTGCGCCTTGTCCAGGTCCCAGTCGGTGTCGGTGGTGCCGACGATCCAATGACGCCCCCACGGGATCACGAAGAGGACCGACTTCTCCGTGCGCAGGATCAGTCCGGTGGTGGAGTGGATGCGGTCCTTGGGCACGACGAGGTGGATGCCCTTGGAGGCGCGGACGTGGAACTGGCCGCGCTCGCCGATGAGCGCCTGGGTGTCGTCGGTCCACACCCCGGTGGCGTTCACGATCTGGCGGGCGCGGATCTCGTACTCCCCGCCGCCCTCGACGTCCTGGACGCGGGCCCCCACGACCCGCTCGCCCTCGCGCAGGAAGCCGATGACCCGGGCCCGGCTGGCGACCTGGGCGCCGTACGTGGCGGCGGTGCGCACCAAGGTGGCCACGAAGCGGGCGTCGTCCATCTGTGCGTCGTAGTACTGCATGGCGCCGACCAGGGCGTCCTTCTTCAGGCAGGGCGCCACGCGCAAGGCGCCCCGCCGGGAGAGGTGGCGGTGGACCGGCAGGCCGCGGCCGTGGCCCGAGGAGACCGACATCGCGTCGTACAGCGCGACGCCCGATCCGGCGTAGAAGCGCTCCCAGCCCTTGTGCTGGAGGGGGTAGAGGAACGGAACCGGCTTCACCAGATGGGGCGCCAGCCGCTCCAGCAGCAGACCCCGCTCCTTCAACGCTTCGCGGACCAGCGCGAAGTCCAGCATCTCCAGATAGCGCAAGCCGCCGTGAATGAGCTTGCTGGAGCGGCTCGACGTACCCGATGCCCAGTCCCGGGCCTCCACGAGCCCGGTCGAGAGCCCTCTGGTCACCGCGTCGAGCGCGGTGCCCGCGCCGACAACGCCGCCGCCGACCACCAACACGTCCAGCTCCCGCTCGGCCATTGCGGCGAGCGCCTGCGCGCGCTCCTCGGGTCCCAGTGTCGCTGTCCTCACTGCGTGCCTCCCGTCGCCCCCGTCTGTCGTGCCCGGGCCCGGATCCCGGCCCCGGCGTCGGCCGGGGCCCCGTCCACGGACGCCCGCGTCCCGTGCGCGCGTCCAAGTCCCGTACCGCACACGCGCGGCCCGCACGTCCGTGCGCTTGCCGCGCGGACGTCCGCACCGTGCGCCTGCCCGCACGGGCCCGACCCATGTGCCGCGCCCCCGCCCAACCGGGCGGACGACACGACCCACTGCTGTGCCCACCTCCGGGAATCCGCCCCGGTGGCCCGGCTCACAACATCGATTCTGTCCGCACTCGCCGACTTCAGCCACCGCCTGTGGATAACACTCGGGCGGCCACGCCCGCGCAATACCGCATATCGGTCATATTTACGCCTAGTCTGACATTGCGCCCGCCTCATTTCGCCCACAGGGCTTGCGCCAACGCCCGCCATCGGTTAAGGGAAGGACGGCCAACGCCATGCCCGCAGATCTCGCCGTCATCGGACTCGGTCACTACGGTCTGCCGCTGGCCCAGGCCGCCGTGGCCGCCGGGATCCAGACCATCGGCTACGACACCGACCCCCGCCAACTCGCCGAACCCGCGGCCGGCCGCACCCCCGCCGACATCCGCCGCATGGTCTCCAACGGGTTCCGGACCGTCACCGACCCCGCCGAACTCGGCCGGGTCCGCACCGCGGCCCTCTGCGTCCCCACCCCGCTCGGCGCCGACGGCAACCTCGACCTCACCGCCCTCGCCGACGCCGCCCGCGCCCTCGCCGCCCGCATGCGCCCCCACACCACCGTCCTGCTCGAATCGGCGGTGCAACCCGGCACCACCGAGGGCTTCCTGCGGCCCCTCCTCGAAGAGGGCTCCGGGCTGCGGGCCGGCCGCGACTTCCACCTCGCCCACTCCCCCGGACGGGTGGATCCCGGCAGCCGCACCCACGGCTACGCCAACACCCCCAAGGTCATCGGTGGACTAACACCCGCCTGCACCGAAGCCGCCGCCGCCTTCTACGGCCGGCTCAGCGACAAGGTCGTACGCGCCCGCGGACCCCGCGAAGCCGAGACCGTCCAGGTCCTGGAGACCAACTTCCGCCACGTCAACATCGCGCTCGTCAACGAGATGGCGATCCTCTGCCACGACATCGGCGTGGACCTGTGGGACGTGGTGCGCTGCGCCGAGACCAAGCCGTACGGCTTCCTCGCCTTCCGCCCCGGGCCCGGCGTCGGCGGACACGGCGTCCCGATCGACCCGGGCGTCCTGCCCCACCCCGGACGCACCCCAGGCCCCCCGCTGCGGATGGTGGGCCTGGCTCAGGAGATCAACAACCGGATGCCCCAGTACGTCATCCAGCGCTGCGCCACCCTCCTGAACGAACACGGGAAGTCCGCGCGCGGCGCGCGCGTGCTGCTGCTCGGCGTCACCTACCGCCCCGACATCGCCGACCTCCAGGGCTCCCCCGCGACCGAGATCGCCCGCCGCCTGATGGACCTGGGCGCGTCCGTCAGCTACCACGATCCGTACGTCCCCGGCTGGCACGTGCACGAACGGCCCGTCCCCCGCGCCGACTCCCTCTACGAGGCCGCGTCCGGCGCCGACCTGACGGTCCTCCTCCAGCACCACCGCACCTACGACCTCCAGGGACTGGCCGTGAAGGCGCAGCTCCTCCTGGACACCCGCGGCGCCACCCCCGTCGGCGCCGCACACCGACTGTGACCGGTAAATCCCGCGGCGTTGTCAGTCGCCGCTGTTAATCTCCCGACCATCGACCCGCACGTGCGTGCGGGAGCCAGTCTTGGGGGGATCCACCGATGAGCCAGTCCGTTCCGCCGCCGTCCGGCAATCCGTTCGCCCCGGGCCCCGAGGGCCAGGGGCCGCAGGGCGCGCCCTTCGCACCCGGCGTCCCGCTCGCCCCCGCCCCCATGCCCGTGCGCAGCAAGCCGGGGCTCGGCGTCGCTGCCGGCGTCGCGGCGGCCCTGGTGGCGGCGGTCGCGTACGGGCTGGTCACGGGCTCCATCGAGCGCGAGTTCGGCTGGGCCGCGCTCGGCGTCGGCGCCCTCATCGGCTTCGCCGCCAACAAGGCCGGCGGCGGCCACAAGCTGCTGCCCTTCGTGGCCGCGGTGCTGGCGCCGCCCGCGGTGTACCTGGGCCAGCTCATAGGTCTGTCCATGGTCCTCGCCGAGTTCTTCAAGGTGCCCTTCACCGAGATCTTCTTCGAGGAGTTCGGCGCGGTGCGGGACGCCTGGAGCAAGGAGGCGGACTTCGCGACGTACAGCTTCATGGTCGTCGGAGCCCTCGTCGCCTTCGCCACCGCCCGGCGCAGCGACTGACCCCGCGCGCGCCCGTGGAACCGCCGCACGCACACCGGCGCTGACGCACGAGGGCCCGTGTCGGACCGTCCGGTCCGACACGGGCCCTCACCCGCTCCGTGCTCGCGCGTCAGCGCTTGTGCTGGGAGTCCCCGACGGTCACCTCAACGCGCTGGAACTCCTTCAGCTCGCTGTAGCCCGTGGTCGCCATGGCGCGGCGCAGGGCACCGAAGAAGTTCATCGAGCCGTCCGCGGTGTGCGAGGGGCCCGTCAGGACCTCCTCCGTCGTCCCGACGATGCCCAGGTCGACCAGCTTGCCGCGCGGCACGTCCTCGTGCGCGGCCTCCATGCCCCAGTGGCGGCCCCGGCCGGGCGCGTCCGTCGCCCGGGCCAGCGGCGAGCCGATCATCACGGCGTCCGCACCGCAGGCGATCGCCTTCGGCAGGTCGCCGGACCAGCCCACGCCGCCGTCGGCGATGACGTGCACGTACCGGCCGCCGGACTCGTCCATGTAGTCACGGCGGGCGGCGGCGACGTCGGCCACCGCCGTCGCCATGGGCACCTGGATGCCCAGGACGTTGCGGGTGGTGTGCGCGGCGCCGCCGCCGAAGCCGACGAGCACGCCCGCCGCGCCCGTGCGCATCAGGTGCAGGGCCGCCGTGTACGTGGCGCAGCCGCCGACGATCACGGGGACGTCCAGCTCGTAGATGAACTGCTTCAGGTTCAGCGGCTCGGCCGCGCCGGAGACGTGCTCGGCGGAGACGGTGGTCCCGCGGATCACGAAGAGGTCCACGCCGGCGTCCACCACGGCCTTGGAGAACTGCGCCGTGCGCTGCGGGGAGAGCGCCGCGGCGGTGACCACGCCGGAGTCGCGCACCTCCTTGATGCGCTGCCCGATCAGCTCCTCGCGGATCGGCGCGTCGTAGATCTCCTGCAGGCGCCGGGTCGCGGTGTCGGCCGGCAGCTCGGCGATCTCGTCCAACAGCGGCTGCGGGTCCTCGTACCGCGTCCAGAGCCCTTCGAGGTTCAAAACGCCCAGACCGCCCAGCTCGCCGATCCGGATCGCGGTCTGCGGGGAGACCACCGAGTCCATGGGGGCGGCGAGGAAGGGCAGGTCGAAGCGGTAGGCGTCGATCTGCCAGGCGATCGAGACCTCCTTCGGGTCCCGCGTGCGCCTGCTCGGTACGACGGCGATGTCATCGAACGCGTACGCCCGCCGTCCGCGCTTGCCGCGCCCGATCTCGATCTCAGTCACCTGTTTGGGCCTTTCCCTCTGTGTCAGCGTCTTCCAGTATCCCCGACTCATGCCGAAGGGGCGGTGCCGGGCAGCCCTGGGGACCGCCCTGCACCACCCCTGTGCGCACGCGCGGGGAGTGCCGGCTCGCGCCTACTTCCTGCTGTAGTTCGGCGCCTCGACCGTCATCTGGATGTCGTGCGGGTGGCTCTCCTTGAGACCCGCCGAGGTGATCCGGACGAACCGGCCGTTGGCCTGGAGGTCGGGCACGGTGCGACCGCCGACGTAGAACATCGACTGGCGCAGCCCGCCCACGAGCTGGTGGACGACGGCCGAGAGCGGACCCCGGTAGGGCACCTGGCCCTCGATGCCCTCGGGAACCAGCTTCTCGTCGGAGGCCACGCCCTCCTGGAAGTACCGGTCCTTGGAGAAGGAGCGCTGCTCGCCGCGGGACTGCATCGCGCCCAGCGAACCCATGCCGCGGTACGACTTGAACTGCTTGCCGTTGATGAACAGCAGCTCGCCCGGGGACTCCTCGCAGCCGGCGAGCAGGGAGCCGAGCATCACCGTGTCGGCGCCGGCGACCAGCGCCTTCGCGATGTCTCCGGAGTACTGCAGGCCGCCGTCACCGATGACCGGAACGCCGGCTTCCTTGGCGGCGAGCGACGCTTCGTAGATGGCGGTGACCTGCGGGACGCCGATGCCGGCGACGACGCGCGTCGTACAGATCGAGCCCGGGCCGACGCCGACCTTGATGCCGTCGACACCGGCGTCGATCAGGGCCTGGGCGCCGTCGCGCGTGGCGATGTTGCCGCCGATGACGTCGACGTGGGACGCATTCGACTTGATCTTGGCGACCATGTCGCCGACCAGCCGGGAGTGACCGTGGGCGGTGTCCACGACGATGAAGTCGACGCCCGCCTCGATCAGCGCCTGGGCGCGCTCGAAGGCGTCACCGGCGACGCCGACGGCGGCGCCGACGAGCAGCCGGCCGTCCTTGTCCTTGGCCGCGTTCGGGTACTGCTCGGCCTTCACGAAGTCCTTGACCGTGATCAGGCCCTTGAGGACACCCGCCTCGTCGACCAGCGGAAGCTTCTCGATCTTGTGACGGCGCAGCAGCTCCATGGCGTCCACGCCGGAGATCCCGACCTTGCCGGTGACCAGCGGCATCGGGGTCATGACCTCGCGCACCTGACGGCCGCGGTCGGTCTCGAAGGCCATGTCGCGGTTGGTGACGATGCCCAGGAGCTTGCCGCTCGGGTCGGTGACCGGGACGCCGCTGATGCGGAACTTGGCACAGAGCTGGTCGGCCTCGGCGAGGGTGGCGTCCGGGTGCACCGTGATCGGGTCGGTGACCATGCCGGACTCGGAGCGCTTGACCAGGTCTACCTGGTTGGCCTGGTCGGCGATGGAGAGGTTGCGGTGCAGTACGCCCACGCCGCCCTGACGGGCCATGGCGATCGCCATCCGCGACTCGGTGACCTTGTCCATGGCCGCGGAGAGCAGCGGGATGTTCACCCGTACGTTCTTGGAGATGTACGAGGAGGTGTCGATCTGGTCGGGAGCCATGTCGGAGGCGCCCGGCAGCAGCAGCACATCGTCGTAGGTCAGCCCGAGTGTCGCGAACTTTCCGGGCACTCCGTCGACGTTGGTCATGACACCTTCCCCAAATGGCCTTGATCGGTGCGGATGTCCATGCTAACGGCCCCGGGCACCGTCTCATTCCACGATCAAGATCACCCGGCAGCTTTGTGCTTTGACACACATCCGCCACGGAGGAGTACGGAGGAAGGCGCCGCCCGACTCAGCCGCCGACTCAGCACTGGCGAAAGCAGCGGCGAAAGCGGCAGCGAGAGCAGCGGCGAAAGCGGCGGCTCAAAAGAAGTGGCCCGGTCCGCGCCGGACCACCGGACGCCCGGGCTACTTACTGGCCGGCCAGTGCACGCAGCCGGCTGAGCGCACGGTGCTGGGCGACCCGTACGGCGCCGGGGGACATCCCCAGCATCTGCCCGGTCTCCTCCGCGGTCAGCCCCACCGCGACCCGGAGCACCAGCAGCTCGCGCTGCGTCTCGGGGAGGTTGGCGAGGAGCTTCTTGGCCCACTCCGCGTCGCTGCTGAGCAGGGCGCGCTCCTCGGGGCCGAGGGAGTCGTCCGGGCGCTCCGGCATCTCGTCGGAGGGCACGGCCGTCGAACCCGGGTGGCGCATGGCGGCGCGCTGGAGGTCGGCGACCTTGTGCGAGGCGATGGCGAAGACGAACGCCTCGAAGGGGCGGCCGGTGTCGCGGTACCTCGGCAGGGCCATCAGCACGGCGACGCAGACCTCCTGTGCGAGGTCTTCGACGAAGTGCCGCGCGTCGCCGGGCAGGCGGCTCAGCCGGGTGCGGCAATAGCGCAGCGCGAGGGGATGGACGTGCGCGAGGAGATCGTGCGTGGCCCGCTCGTCTCCGTCGACGGCACGATGAACGAGGGCACCGATCACCGTGCTCTTGTCGTCACGCATCGGTCCATGGTGCCTCGGTGTCCGTTGTTCCGTGGCACCGCGTCCCATGTTGTGCACCGAAGCGTTATGAGCAGGTGCGCTGGAACTCATCTCCTGCGCCCTCCCCTTCCGCTCGACCGACTCCCCGAGGAACTCCACATCTCAAGGATGCGGCATCGCGCGGGAAACGGACGCCCGAAGCGGTCCGTCTCCCCGCCCACCACCGTAAGGCGAGCGGGGTTCACAACACCTTCGGGGGACCCGCGCCCCGCCACGGCACGTCCTCAGCGGACCAGACCCCAGCGGAATCCGAGCGCGACGGCGTGCGCCCGGTCCGATGCGCCGAGCTTCTTGAAGAGCCGGCGGGCGTGGGTCTTGACCGTGTCCTCGGAGAGGAACAGCTCGCGGCCGATCTCCGCATTGGACCGGCCGTGACTCATGCCTTCGAGCACCTGGATCTCCCGCGCGGTGAGCGTGGGCGCGGCGCCCATCTCGGCCGAGCGCAGCCGCCGCGGGGCGAGCCGCCAGGTCGGGTCGGCGAGGGCCTGCGTCACGGTCGCCCGCAGTTCGGCGCGCGAGGCGTCCTTGTGCAGATAGCCGCGGGCGCCGGCGGCGACCGCGAGCGCGACGCCGTCGAGGTCCTCGGCGACCGTGAGCATGATGATCCGGGCGCCCGGGTCGGCCGAGAGCAGCCTCCGTACGGTTTCGACGCCGCCCAGGCCGGGCATGCGCACGTCCATCAGAATCAGGTCCGAGCGGTCCGCGCCCCAGCGGCGGAGGACTTCCTCGCCGTTGGCCGCGGTCGTCACGCGCTCGACGCCGGGCACGGTAGCCACCGCACGGCGGAGCGCCTCTCGGGCAAGCGGGGAGTCGTCGCAGACGAGGACGGATGTCATGACTGACCTCCGTGGCTCTCGCAGCTGATGCGCGTCACCTTGAGCCTCCAGGCTGGGTACGTATCGTCACCTGTGCGGTTGAACGCTCTCGGACATGTGCCCGAGCGCTCGTTCCTTCAACCGCCTCCGACCTACCAACGACGGTCACTCGAAAGAGTTACGGGTTCCGCAGCCCTCTTCCGCACCTCGCCCGGAACCGCGTGTTCGGCGGGTTTACCCGGAGGCAATGCCCCATTTAGATGCTTTTTCTTCACTTTGGGTAGTGTCTGGGGCTAGATTCGCAATGAATCATATTTACATCTACTTAGATAGTAGATGTACGGTCGTGAGGCATGGTGCGGATGCCTGATGCGGCCCGCATCCCGCAGCCGCACGACCCGACCGGATCCACTCAGCACGGTTTCAAGGGGCAAGCGCTATGGCAGATTTCTCCCGCCTTCCCGGACCCAACGCCGACTTGTGGGACTGGCAGCTCCTCGCGGCCTGCCGTGGGGTGGACAGTTCGCTCTTCTTCCACCCCGAGGGCGAGCGGGGTGCAGCACGGAGCGCGCGCGAGAACTCGGCGAAAGAGGTCTGCATGAGGTGCCCGGTACGCGCGGAATGCGCGGCACACGCACTGGCGGTCCGAGAGCCGTACGGCGTGTGGGGCGGACTGACCGAGGACGAACGCGAGGAGCTCATGGGGCGTGCACGCCACCGGCTGGTCCCGGCGACGAGCGGCGCGCCGGGGACGCGGCACCACTGAACGACCGCCGACCCAGGACATCGAAGAAACGTTTCTCTGCATCGCCCCGTAGATCCTGACCGCCGTCACCGGCGGCGCCGGACCACCGGGGTGCACGGAGAGTCGTCCGTACCTCCGAAGGAGGTTGGGGGGCGGGGCACACGCATGCCCAGCCGCAGCCGACCCCCGCTCTGCGGGGCGGACCGACCCGGGCCGCCGTCAGCGCGCGGCGGCCAGGGTCAGCTGGTCGAGGGTGGCGGCCACCGCCGGCACCTGGGAGAGGTCCGGGAGGGTGAGCGCGACGATCTCACGGGCCACTTCGGGGGCGAGGGTGACGGCCACGACCCCCTTGGGCCGTACGGATTCCAGCGCCAGCTCGGGCAGGACGGCCACGCCCAGGCCCGCGCCGACGAGCCCGACCACCGCGGGGTAGTCGTCCGTGGCGAAGTCGATGCGGGGGGTGAAACCGGCGGCCTCGCAGACGTCGACGAGCTGTCGGCGACAGCGCGGACAGCCCGCGATCCACGGGTCGTCGGCGAGGTCCCCGATCGAGACCGTGCCCGCCGCGGCGAGCCGGTGGCCCTCGGGGACGAGCGCGACGAGGCGATCGGTGAGGAGGGGGCGTACGACGAGGTCGTCCCACTCGGTCTCGGTGCGCTCGGCACCCGAGCCGGAGCCCGAACCCGAGCCGGGGCCTGGACCCGAGCCGGAGCCTGGGTCCGCCTCGCGCTCGCCGTCGGCCGCGGCCCGGGCGGCATCCCCGTACCGGAAGGCCAGGGCCACGTCGCAGTCGCCCTCGCGCAGCATCTCCACGGAGCGCGGGGGCTCGGCGTCCACGAGGGAGACCCGGGTGCCGGGGTGGGCGGCCCGGAGCGCGGCGAGGGCGGCGGGCACGAGGGTGGAGCTGCCGCTGGGGAACGAGACCAGGCGCACCCGGCCGGCCCGCAGGCCCGCGATGGCCGCGACCTCCTCCTCCGCTGCGGTGAGCCCGGCGAGGATGCCGGTGGCGTGGCGCACCAGCGCCTCGCCGGCCTGCGTCAGCCGCATCTCGCGGCCGGTACGAATCAGCAGGGGGGTGCCCGCGGAGCCTTCCAGGGCCTTCATCTGCTGGCTGACGGCGGGTTGGGTGCAGCCGAGGGTCCGGGCGGCGGCGGAGAAGGAACCGGTGCTTGCCACGGCGCGGAGCACTCGGAGGTGACGTGCCTCGATCATGCTTCAAATATAAGAGACGCTTGGGCCTCGGGCGACTAATCGTCTAGAAGGTTTGAGGCCGTGGGTTTAGCGTGGGCACATGAAACTACTGACCGTGAACGTGGGCCGCCCGAAGGCTGTGGAGTACACCAATACGCCCGGCGGTCTCACCGGGATCGACAAGCAGCCGATCGACGGGCCGGTGCGGGTGGCCGACCCGAACGACCTCGGGCGGACCGACGGCGGCGGTAGCGGGCTGGACGGGGACGCGGTCTGCGACCCGAAGCACCACGGGGGCACCCACCAGGCCGTTTACGTGTACGCGCGGGAGGACCTGGACCGCTGGGAGCGGCGGCTGGGGTCGCGGCTCGCCAACGGCGCGTTCGGCGAGAACCTGACCACCGTCGGGCTGGAGGTGTCCGGGGCGAGGATCGGCGAGCGGTGGCGCATCGGCGACCGGGTCGTCCTGGAGGTCACCAGCGGTCGCGTGCCGTGTCGGACGTTCGCGGGGTGGATGGGGGAGCTGGGACTGCCGGAGAAGGGTTGGGTGAAGGAGTTCACCCAGCAGGTGGAGCCCGGTGCGTATCTGAAGGTCATCGAGCCGGGGGAGGTACGCGCCGGCGATCCGATCGAGGTGGTGCACCGGCCGGATCACGACGTGACGGTCGCCGTCGCCTTCCGGGCCCAGACCACCGAGCGCTCGCTGCTTCCGTCACTCATGGTCGCCGGGGAGGCGCTCAACCCCGACTTGGTGAAGCTGGCCCGGGATTACCTGGCCAAGCACGGTGGCCAACAACTCCCGGCGTAGTGCGTTGCTTTAGCCCGCAACTCTCGGTGTAGGGGATGGTCAACCGGGGGCTTAGGGGATCCACCGGGGATCCGGGGGCGGATGACTCAGGGGCGAGTGGGGGCTCGCCCCTGATGTCCTGGTGGCCGCGGTTTGCGACGCTGGTCGTACGTTCCGGGTGGGGCTCGGATGACGATCGCGAAAAGATCGCGGAAGGGGGTGGGACAGGGGGAACCGTGCGTGCGCGGAAGGCGTGCGAGGGGCACTAACGTGCCGTCTATGACGACCGCACTGATTACGGGAGCCACCGCGGGCATCGGTGCCGCGTTCGCGCGGCGACTCGCTGCCGATGGACGCAACCTGGTCCTGGTGGCCCGCGACACCACCCGCCTACGGGAGCAGGCCACCGAGCTGCACGATCGGCACGGCATCGAGGCGGAGGTGCTGACCGCCGATCTGGCGACGGACGACGGGATCGCCGCCGTCGAACGTCGGCTCGGCGACCGTAGGAACGCGGTGGACCTGCTGGTCAACAACGCGGGCTTCGGCAACAAGGGCCGCTTCCTCGAAGTGTCCATGGCCGATGAGTTGACGATGCTGAAGGTGCACTGCGAGGCCGTGCTCCGGCTCACGGCGGCGGCGGTCGAGCCGATGCGTGAGCGCGGTAGGGGCGGTGTGATCAATGTGGCGTCGGTGGCGGCTTTCGTGCCCCGCGGGACGTACGGGGCGTCGAAGTCGTGGGTCGTCCAGTTCACCCAGGGCGCGGCCCGGGACATGGCGGGTTCCGGGGTGCGGCTGATGGCGCTCTGCCCCGGCTTCGTGCGCACCGAGTTCCACCAGCGGGCCGGGATGGGGACGGACAACATCCCCGGCTGGATGTGGCTCGACGCGGACAAGGTGGTGGAGACGGCCCTCGCCGATCTGGCGCGCGGCAAGGCGGTCTCGATCCCCGACCCCCGTTACAAGGCGCTGATGGGAGTGGTGAAGGTGACCCCGCGCGGGCTGCTGGGCGGCGTCACGTCGAAGACCGGAAGGAAGTACGGACCGCAGTAGGAACAGCAGGAGGGGAGGCGTATGGACGCAAGCGCGGGTGCGGGCAGGAACGCGAGCGTGAACGCGGGTATGAGCACCGGGTGATGACGAAGCGGCAGTCCCCCGAAGGCGTCCCGGCGCAGGACCCGACCGACGGCGCGGCCAGCAGCGCGACCAGCAGCGCGGCCGGAGGGGCCGAGGGCGGAGGGGCCGGCGACGGTGGGGGCGCAGGTCGGGTGCGGCGGCCCGAGGTGCTGTTGGCCATGGGGCCCGGGATCGCCGAGCAGCTGTTCACCGAGCGGCACCTTCGACGGCTCACCGCCCTGGCGCACACCGATCCCGACGTGATCGCCCACGACCTGGTCGCTCCCCCGCCCCGGGTCCGGGCGGCGCTCGCTTCGGCGGAGGTGCTCCTCACCTGCTGGGGGACGCCCGTGCTGAGCGCCGAGGTGCTGGCCGAGGCGCCCCGGCTGCGCGCGGTGGTCCACGCGGCCGGGTCGGTGAAGGGCCACGTCACCGCGGCCTGTTGGGAACGCGGCCTCGCCGTCTCGTCCGCGGCTGCGGCCAATGCGCTCCCGGTCGCGGAGTACGCACTCGCCGCGATCCTCTTCGCGGGCAAGCGGGTCCTGCCGTCGGCGCGCCTCCACGAGCGGTTGCGCACCCGGCACGACTGGCGGGTCGAGTTGGCGGACGCGGGGAACTACCGGCGCACCGTCGGCGTCGTCGGGGCGTCCCGCGTCGGTCGGCGGGTGATCGAGCTGCTGCGCCCCTTCGACGTGGCCGTGCTGTTGTACGACCCGTACGTGGGCGAAGCGGAGGCGGCGGCGCTGGGGGTGGTGCCGGTCGAGCTGGACGAGTTGTGCCGGCGGAGCGACGTCGTGTCGGTGCACGCGCCGGAGCTGCCCGCGACGCGGCGGATGTTCGACGCGCGGCGGCTGGCGCTGTTGCCGGACGGTGCGACGCTGGTGAACACCGCGCGGGGCTCGCTGGTCGACCAGGACGCGCTGGTGCGGGAGTTGGTGGCGGGGAGGTTGTACGCGGTGCTGGACGTGACGGACCCGGAGGTGCCGGCCGTCGACTCGCCCCTGTACACGCTGCCGAACGTGCTGCTGACCCCGCACGTCGCCGGCTCGCTCGGCACGGAGCTGCACCGGTTGGCGGACTGTGCGCTGGACGAGTTGGAGCGGTACGGGCGGGGGCTGCCGTTCGTGGAGCCGGTCACCGCGGGGGACCTACGGCGCTGGGCGTGAGCCGGCGGGCCCGCTGCGGGGAGGGCGACGGGGTGCAACGGCGGAGCCCGGTGCCCCCGCGACGGGGGCACCGGGCTCGTTCGCCTGGGGCGAGCGTCAGTGGGAGTGGCCGTGGCCGCCGTGACCGGCGTCCGCGGGCTCCTCTTCCTTCTTCTCGACGACCAGGGTCTCGGTCGTGAGCAGCAGGGAGGCGATGGACGCGGCGTTCTCCAGGGCGGAGCGGGTGACCTTGACCGGGTCGATGACGCCGGCCTTCACCAGGTCGCCGTACTCGCCGGTCGCGGCGTTGAAGCCCTGGCCCTTGTCGAGCTCGGCGACCTTGGAGGTGATGACGTAGCCCTCCAGGCCGGCGTTCTCGGCGATCCAGCGCAGCGGCTCGACCGCGGCGCGGCGGACGACGGAGACGCCGGTGGCCTCGTCGCCCTCCTTGCCGAGGTTGCCGTCGAGCACCTTCGCGGCGTGGACGAGCGCGGAGCCACCACCGGAGACGATGCCCTCCTCGACCGCGGCGCGGGTCGCGGAGATGGCGTCCTCCAGACGGTGCTTCTTCTCCTTGAGCTCCACCTCGGTGGCGGCGCCGACGCGGATCACGCACACGCCGCCGGCCAGCTTCGCCAGGCGCTCCTGGAGCTTCTCGCGGTCCCAGTCGGAGTCCGTGGCCTCGATCTCGGACTTGATCTGGGCGACGCGGCCCGCGACGTCCTCGGCGTTGCCGCCGCCGTCGACGATGGTCGTGTCGTCCTTGGTGATCGTGACGCGGCGGGCGGTGCCCAGCACGTCCAGACCGGCCTGGTCGAGCTTGAGGCCGACCTCTTCGGCGACGACGGTGGCACCGGTGAGGGTGGCCATGTCCTGGAGCATCGCCTTGCGGCGGTCGCCGAAGCCGGGCGCCTTGACGGCCACGGCGTTGAACGTGCCGCGGATCTTGTTCACGACGAGGGTGGAGAGCGCCTCGCCCTCGACATCCTCGGCGATGATCAGCAGCGGCTTGGAGCCACCCGCCTGGATGACCTTCTCCAGCAGCGGCAGCAGGTCCTGGATGGAGCCGATCTTGCCCTGGTTGATCAGGATGTAGGGGTCGTCGAGGACGGCCTCCATGCGCTCCTGGTCGGTGACCATGTACGGGGACAGGTAGCCCTTGTCGAAGGCCATGCCCTCGGTGAAGTCCAGCTCCAGGCCGAAGGTGTTGGACTCCTCGACGGTGATCACGCCGTCCTTGCCGACCTTGTCCATGGCCTCGCCGATCAGCTCGCCGACCTGCTGGTCCTGAGCGGAGAGCGCGGCGACCGCGGCGATGTCGGACTTGTCCTCGATGGGACGGGCGGTGGCCAGCAGGTCGTCGGAGACGGCCTTGACGGCGGCGTCGATGCCCTTCTTCAGGGAGGCCGGGGAGGCGCCGGCGGCGACGTTGCGCAGACCCTCGCGGACCAGCGCCTGGGCCAGGACGGTGGCGGTGGTGGTGCCGTCACCAGCGATGTCGTTGGTCTTGGTCGCCACCTCCTTCACCAGCTGGGCGCCCAGGTTCTCGTACGGGTCCTCGATCTCGACCTCGCGGGCGATGGTGACGCCGTCGTTGGTGATGGTGGGGGCGCCGAACTTCTTGTCGATGACGACGTTGCGGCCACGGGGGCCGATGGTCACCTTGACGGTGTCGGCCAGCTTGTTGACGCCGCGCTCAAGGGCGCGACGGGCGTCCTCGTCGAACTTCAGGATCTTCGCCATGGGAGCGTTACTGTCCTCTTCTGAAATGCGTCTGAATGAGAACCGCGCCCCCAGCGCCCGGACGTGAGTCGCCAGTGGGTGCCAGGGGCGCGGATCAAGACAAGCGGTGCGCGGATTGCTCGGGTTCCGTCGCGGCGGGCCGTGGCTCGCCCCGGGGAACCCTCGCTTCCCGGACTGGGCTCGACTTACTTCTCGACTTACTTCTCGATGATGGCGAGAACGTCGCGGGCCGAGAGGACGAGGTACTCCTCGCCGTTGTACTTCACCTCGGTGCCACCGTACTTGCTGTAAAGCACGACGTCGCCGGTCTTCACGTCGAGCGGCAGGCGCTCGCCGTTCTCGAAGCGGCCCGGGCCCACGGCGAGGACGACGCCCTCCTGGGGCTTCTCCTTCGCAGTGTCCGGGATGACCAGGCCAGAAGCCGTGGTCTGCTCGGCGTCGAGCGGCTGGACCACGATGCGGTCCTCGAGCGGCTTGATGGCAACCTTGGAGCTGGCGGTCGTCACGATCCGACCTCCCCCTTCGGAGATCTCACGGGGTTAACTGTCTGAGGTGGCGACCAGGTCGATCCGTCGTCGCGGGTGCCGGACCTGCCCGTCGCTGTGTTGGCACTCTCCTGCGGGGAGTGCCAGAGGCGAGACTATGACCGCGATTAGCACTCGGTCAAGCGGAGTGCCAATCAGCTCGTACGTGGCGGGTCGGAACGGCTCGTACCCGACGGGTCCCGGCAGGGGTCCGGCGTCAGCGCGGGGCGTGCCGTTCCGGCGGGGATCCGGGGGTCTTCGGAGGTCGCTGCGGACCGTGGATCCGGTCCAGCAGCCGGGTGGCGGACTCGGCCAGCACCGGGGCGCGCAGGGCGGGCGTACGGGAAGGGCGCGCGGCACGGCCGGAGGTCGCGGAGCGCGTCGCGGGGTGCGGCGGGGAGTGCGCCGCAGGGTCCGTCAGGGAGGGCGTCGCGGAACGTGTCGGGGAGGGCGCCGGGGAGTGCTTCGACATCACCGGGTCGACGGACGGCGTACGCGCCGGGGCGCGTCGCTCCCCCGCCTGCGCTCCCTCGGGCCCCGCCGCGCCCCCGCCGGCCGACGCCTCGGGTTGGACGGCCCGGCGCCCCAGGCGCTCGATGGGGTCGACGGAGACCGCCGGGTCCACGGACGGCGAGGAGCAGCCGCCGCAGCCGAGCACGACGGCCGCGACCGCGCCCGCCGCCGTGCGCCAACCCGCGCCCGTGATGGCCGCGCCCGTCACCGTCCGGGCCGCCGTGGGCTCGCACGCGGCCTGGCTCACACGTAGTCCTCAAGGCGCGCGACTGCGTATCCCTTGTCCGTGACCACCTTCATGACCTGGCGGACCATGTCGGTCATGGATCCCTTCCAGTCGTCCGCGCCGCGGAAGTGGGTCAGGATGATGTCCCCCGGGTGGAGGTCACGGTCCCACTCCCGCCACTCCATGTGGTCCGGGAACGCCTCCGCCGCCCACAGCGGCACGGCCTTGACGCCGCAGGACTGCGCGGCGCGCAGGGTGTCGCCGTTGTAGTTGCCGTACGGCGGACGGAAGAGCGGCGGGCGCTTGCCGTAGAGCTTCTCCAGCTTCTCCTGCTGGCCGCAGATCTCCTGCTCCTGGGCGTCGTAGGAGAGCCCGGGCATGTAGCGGTGGTTCAGGGTGTGGTTGTGCAGGGCGGCACCCTGGTCGCGCATCCGCTTGAAGTAGCCGTAGTCGTCGTCGATCACGTAGTCGCTGAGGAAGGCGCTGTAGGGGATCTGGAGTTCGTCCATCATCCGCAGGAAGTCGGGGTCCTTCTCCACGCCGTCGTCGATCGTCAGGAAGACGACCTTCTCCTTCACCGGCACGGTCGTGAAGACCGGCGGCAGGGACGCGCCGCCTTCGACCTCGAAGCCCTTGCGGGTGGTGATGAACGGCTTCGACGCGGGCGGCTGCGGCGCGGGCAGCGGGGTCTTGGCCAGGCCCCACTTCTGGGCCGCGACCGCCCGCGCCTTCTGGTTCCGCTTGACCCGTTCCACGTACGCGGCGAGCGATCCGGCCGGGCCGGCCTGTTCCGCGGCCCGCTCCGCCTTCTCGATCTGGGACGCCTCGGCCTGCTGGCCGGAGTGCGGGACCGTGCCGTCGCCGCCCTCGCCCGGCGCCTGGAGGCCGCACGCGGAGCCGAGCAGGCCCACCAGGACGACAGCGGCGACCGCGCCGGCCCGACGGCCTCTGCGCCGCGCCCGACGCCGCCCGCCCGGCGGCGCTCCGGACCGATTAATTTGTCTTACTTGTTGCATTTGTCGTACTAGTCGCATGGCGCTGAATCCTGGCAGCACGGCTCCGCAGGACCCGGACGACACCGCCGTCGCGGACGGACCGTGACCCTCCTGGCCCACAATGGGCCAGGTGAACGACCTCCCCGAGCTCCGTCCCGAACCCCTCCCCGAGCCCCTTGGCGCGCTGCTCTCCGACGAGGGGCGCGCCCTGCTCGACGCGTTGCGCGAGCACGACCCGTCCCAGGAGCTGGCGATCGCGACCCGGCTGCGTCGGGACCATCCGGCCGCGCTGGTCTCGGCCGCGTTGGGGCAGGCGCGGTTGCGGCAGCGGGCGGTGGCCAAGTTCGGCGCGGAGGACGCGTACCGCATGTACTTCACGGCGAACGGCGTGGAGCAGGCCACCCGCGGGCCCGTCGCCGCGTACCGGGCCGCCCGGCTCGCCGCGCTCGGGGTGCGCAGCGTCGCGGACCTGTGCAGCGGGATCGGCGGCGACGCGATCGCGCTCGCCCGCGCGGGCATCCGGGTGCTCGCGGTCGACCGCGACCCGCTGACCGCCGCGACCGTCCGTGCGAACGCCGCCGCGCTGGGCCTGGACGACCTGGTCGAGGTGCGGTGCGCGGACGTCACCGAGGTGGACGTCTCCGGGTACGACGCCGTCTTCGTCGACCCGGCGCGCAGGGGCGGACGCGGCCGGGTCTTCGACCCGGAGGCGTACTCCCCGCCGCTGTCCTGGGCGCTCGACGCGGCCCGGCGCCGGCCGTACGCCGCGCTCAAGATCGCGCCCGGGATCCCGCACGAGCTGGTGCCGGCCGACTTCGCGGCGGAGTGGATCTCGTACGAGGGGGACGTGAAGGAGGCCGTGCTGTGGTTCGGCACGCCCGGTGGCCGCGGTGTGTCCGCGACGCTGCTGACGGGGTCGGGCGCCGACCCGTGCACCCTGGCCGGGCGCGGACTGCCGAATCCGCCCGTACGGCCCGTGGGCCGCTATCTGTACGAGCCAGACGGCGCCGTGGTCCGCGCCCATCTCGTCGCCGAGGTCGCGGCGGAGCTGCCGGGCGGCGGGCTGGTGGACGAGACCATCGCGTACGTCACCGCGGACGGGCTGCGGGCGCTGCCGTACGCCACCGCGTACGAGATCACCGACGTGCTGCCGTTCAACCTGAAGAAGCTGAAGGCGCTGCTGCGCGAGCGCGGGGTCGGGGTGCTGACGGTGAAGAAGCGGGGGTCGGCCGTCGAGCCCGAGGAGCTGCGGCGGAAGGTCAAGCCGCAGGGGCCGAACGCGGCGACGGTGTTCCTGACGAGGGTCGCCGGTGCGCCGACCGTGCTGATCGGGCGGCCGGCGGAGGTCTGAAGAGGTCTGGCGGGGGTCAGCGGTGCGCCCCGCCGCGGGCGCGGGCCGCGGGCACGGGGTCGAGCAGGCGCGCCGCCCAGGCGTGGTGCGCGATCGCCTTCGCGACCCCCAGCAGGCCCGGTACGACGAGGGCGGCGCCGGCGCCGAAGGTGTACGCGAACCGGCTGTTCGTCGTGGAGTAGCTGGACAGGTAGCCGCCACCGCCGCCGGAGGTGGAGGCGGACGCGCAGATCAGCACGCCGGCGGTGACGAGCGCGAGGGAGACCAGCAGCCAGCACACGGTGATCGCGGCGCGGCTGAAGCGGGCGTCGCCGATCGGGTCGCGGTGCTGGGCGGCCAGGTCCTTCAGCTCGGCGCGTACGGCCCGGTCGTCGCGGACCCCGCGCACGAGGAAGACGGCGGAGGGGACGAGGGCGAGCGCGCCGAGGAAGGTCAGGAAGGCGGCGAAGACGACGGTGAAGGCGTCCACGATGTCGTCGAGCGCGACGAGGGCGGTGCCGACGAGGACCCAGCCGAGTTCGAGGCCGGCGACGAGGAGGAGGAGCAGACCGAGCTTGGCGGGGCCGATGGATTGCCGGGTGAGGTCGTGGAGCGCGTCTTCGCGAAGCGGAGTGGTTTCGCCTGCGGTTTCGCCTGCGGCGGGCGGTGCTGCGGGGTCGCCTGCGGCGGGCGACGCTGCGGGGGTGTGGGCTGCGGGTGCCTCGCCCTGGGCCGGGGCGTCTGCGGCTTGTGCTGAAGGCTCTGCGGCTTGCGTCGGGGCCTCTGCGGCTTGCGCTGGGGGCTCGCCCTCGTGCGTCAGGGCCTCTGCGGCTTGCGTCGGGGCCTCTGCCGGGGTGGGCGGGGATATGCCGGGGGGTGGTGAGGGTGGGGGGTGCGCGGCCATGGGGCGGAGACTACCGGCCGGTGGTGACTCGTCGCGCAACTCCTTGCGTCCCCGCGACACACCCGCCGTAGACCCACCGGCACATTGGTCACCTCCGGCCGGTGGTGGGCTGTTCGCGCAGTTCCGCCCCTAAAGACCCTCGGCGTTTTCCCGCGGGGACGTTAGTCTCTGCGGCCCGGCAGGGGCTTGTCGCGCAGTTCCCCGCGCCCCTGATTCGCTGCCCCTGCGAGTCACCTGCGGGCCGTGGAGCTCGGGACACAGGGGGAGGAACTGCGCGAGCAGCCCACCGCCGGGGCGCGGACGTCATCACCGCTCACCCGTCACGGCGCCGCAGCGCTCAGCTCCGACGCGCGGGTCAGGAGGAGGGTGCGTTCGCGGGCGTTGTGGGTCAGGGCCGCGGCCCTGGTGAATTGGGCGGCGGCCTCCGCGGCGCGGTCCAGGCGGGCCAGGAGGTCGCCGCGGACGCTCGGGAGCAGGTGGTAGTCCTTCAGCGCCGGGTCCTCGGCCACCGCGTCCACCAGGACGAGGGCCGCTTCCGGGCCCTCCGTCATGGAGATCGCGACGGCGCGGTTGAGTTCGACGACCGGGGAGGGGGCGACCGCGGCCAGTTGTCCGTACAGCACCGCGATCGTGCGCCAGTCGGTGTCCTCGTAGTGCACCGCACGCGCATGGCACGCGGCGATGGCCGCCTGGAGGACGTACGGCCCCGGCGGCGGCGCCGCGCTCGTCAGGGCGCTCGCACGGGCCAGGGCCGCGAAGCCGCGTTGGATCAGCAGGCGGTTCCAGCGGGCGCGGTTCTGGTCGGCGAGCAGCACGGGCCCGCCGTCGGAGTCGGTGCGGGCCGGGATGCGGGACGCCTGGACCTCCAGGAGCGCGTTCAGCCCGTGGACCTCCGGCTCGTCCGGCATCAGCGCCGCCAGCTGGCGGCTGAGCCGCAGCGCGTCCTCGGCGAGCCCGGGCCGGACCCAGTCGTCGCCCTTGGTGGCGGAGTAGCCCTCGTTGAAGACCAGGTAGATGACGTCGAGCACGGAGCCGAGGCGGGACGCGCGATCGGGGGCGCCCGGCACCTCGAAGGGCACGCCCGCCTTCGCGAGGGATCGTTTCGCCCGGACGATGCGCTGGGCGACCGTCGCCTCCGGGACGAGGAAGGCGCGGGCGATCTCCTCCGTGGTGAGCCCGCCCAGCAGCCGCAGCGTGAGCGCGATCCTGGCGTCCGTCGACAGCACGGGGTGGCAGGCGGTGAAGATCAGCCGCAACAGGTCGTCGTCGATGTCGTCCGCGTCCGGCGGCTCCGCCGGCGGCTGGACGTCCTCCAGGGCACGTCCGACCTCGGCGAGCTTGCGCGCGTAGTTCTCCTTGCGGCGTACGAGGTCGACGGCGCGCCGCTTGGCGACGGAGACCAGCCAGGCGCCCGGCTTGTCCGGGACACCCGAATCCGGCCACTGTTCGAGCGCGGCGACCATCGCGTCCTGCGCGATCTCCTCGGCTATGCCGACGTCCCGGACGATGCGGGCCGCGGCGGCGATGATCCGTGCGCGCTCGATCTTGAAGACTGTTTCCACCGCGTTCGCTGCCGTCACGGCCACCCATCAGAGCAGCCGTGATCGGCAGCGGCAAGTCAGCGCGACCGGGCGGATCAGCCTTCGGCGATCTGTCGGACCTCGCAGGTCACGGTGAACGCTTCGTCGTGCACCTGGAGGAAGCGCTTGGCCCACTCCTCCGCCTCCGCCATGTCCTTGCACTGGGAGATGGAGTAGCCGCCGACGACCTCCTTGGTCTCGGTGAAGGGGCCGTCGGTGGTCGAGAGCTTCCCGCCCGACCAGGTGATGCGCCTGCCCTCGGAGGTCGGGGTCAGACCGGCGGTGTCCAACATGACCCCGGCCTTGGTGATCTCCTGGAACAGGGCGTCCATGCGCTCGGCCATCTCCGGGGAGAAGCCGGCGGCCTGGGCGGGGTCGTTCTCTTCGATGCGGACCAGCGTCAGAAAGCGGGGCATGTCGAGCTCCTGGGTCGTTCGGCGTGCGCGGGACGTTCCCCGCGCCTCACCCTTGCGTCGAACGGGAAGACCGCCGATCGACACCCCCGCGGAAGAATCTCGAAGAATTTTTCCGCGGACTTCCCGGCCGACGTCGATCAGTCGAGCCGATCGACCGACGTCGATCAATCGACGCCGAGCGATTCGAAGCGCCAGCGGTGTACGGGGCGGGTGATCAGCTCCGCGGCCGGTTCCGGCAGCTCCGGCAGGTCCCGGGCCTCTCCCGACGGCGCCTCCCACCAGGTGATGACCAGGACCCGGTCGTCACCGGCGCGGAAGGTCTCGCGCCGCAGCGCGGTGCGCGGCAGCTCCTGGGCGCGGGCCCACTCCAGCAGCTCCGCTCCCCGGCCGCGGACCGCCCGGGCCTCCCACATCAATGCGATCGTCGTCATCGGCGTGATCACTCGATCCTCACGAGTAGAGGTTCTTCTTGCTGATCTCGTGCACATGATCGTGCGAGTGCGAGTGGGAATGCCCGTGACCGTGCCCCTCTCCGTGGTCCGCGGGCACGTGCGGGTCCGTCACCGGCAGCGACGAGTCCGCCGAGAGGTCCAGCGCCGACGCCGGCCGGTTGCGCGCCACCATCTCCGCGCCCAGCGCCGCCACCATCGCGCCGTTGTCGGTGCACAGCTTCGGCCGGGGCACCCGCAGCCGGATGCCCGCCCGCTCGCAGCGCTCCTCGGCCAGCGCCCGCAGCCGCGAGTTCGCCGCCACGCCGCCGCCGATCATCAGGTGGTCGACGCCCTCGTCCAGGCACGCCCGGACCGCCTTGCGGGTCAGCACGTCGACGACCGCCTCCTGGAAGGACGCCGCCACGTCCCGTACCGGCACCTCCTCCCCCGCCGCCCGCTTCGCCTCGATCCAGCGGGCCACCGCGGTCTTCAGCCCGGAGAAGGAGAAGTCGTACGCGGGGTCCCGGGAGCCGCTGAGCCCGCGCGGGAACGCGATCGCCTTCGGGTCGCCCTCCTTCGCCAGCCGGTCGATCACCGGACCGCCGGGGAAGCCCAGGTCGAGCACGCGCGCGATCTTGTCGAACGCCTCGCCCGCCGCGTCGTCGATGGTGGCGCCGAGCGGTCGTACGTCGCTGGTGATGTCGGGGGCCAGCAGCAGCGAGGAGTGCCCGCCGGAGACCAGCAGCGCCATCGTCGGCTCGGGCAGCTTGCCGTGTTCGAGCTGGTCCACGCAGATGTGGGAGGCGAGGTGGTTCACCCCGTACAGCGGCTTGCCGAGCGCGTACGCGTACGCCTTCGCCGCCGACACGCCCACCAGCAGGGCGCCGGCGAGGCCGGGGCCCGCGGTCACCGCGATGCCGTCGAGGTCGCGCGCCGAGACGCCCGCCTCCGCCAGCGCGCGCTCGATCGTGGGGACCATCGCCTCCAGGTGCGCGCGGGAGGCGATCTCGGGGACGACCCCGCCGAAGCGGGCGTGCGCGTCCACGCTGGACGCGATGGCGTCCGCGAGCAGGGTCGTGCCGCGGACGATGCCGACGCCGGTCTCGTCGCAGGAGGTCTCGATACCGAGGACCAGCGGTTCGTCAGCCATGACTCAACATTCCCTTGCGTTGCCTTGCACCTGGTGCCGCATCACGAGCGCGTCGACGTTGCCGGGCTGGTAGTAGCCGCGGCGGATTCCGATGGGCTCGAAGCCGAAGCGCTCGTAGAGCTTCTGGGCCCTGGTGTTGTCCACCCGTACTTCGAGCAGGACCTCGTCGCACTCGAAGGCGGTGGCGTGTTGGAGCAGGTCGGACAGGAGGCGGGCGCCGAGGCCGGTGCCCCAGCTCTCGCGGGCCACCGCGATCGACAGGACGTCGCCGACGCCGCCGGCCGCGGCCAGCGCCGCGTACCCGACGATCCGCCCGGCCCCGCCCTCGCCGGCCCCGTCCCCGTGCCCGTCCCCACCAGCCTCTTGCTCGGCGACGACGAAGCGGCGGGTGGCGCGCGGGCCGCGCGACTGGGCGAGGTCGGCCCAGAACATCCCGGCCGTCCAGGCGTCCTCCGGGAAGAGGTCGCCCTCCAGGACGAGCACCTGCTCGATGTCCCACCAGCGCATCTCGCGCAGGACGACGCCCTCGGCGGGCCGTGGGACGTGCGGGCCGGTCACTGGGGCGTGACCACCTTGTAGTTCTTCGGCACCTGCGCGTCGGGCCGGCGCAGATAGAGCGGCTGCGGCGGCAGGAACTCCTCGCCGGCCGCCAGCTTCGCCGCCGCGAGCGCCGCGAGGGCGCCGGCGGACGCGTGCTCCGGGGCCGCGCCCGCGCCGTCGCGCGGGACGTCGACGAACACGTCTGGATAGAGCAGTGCGCCCGCGCCCGCCGCCGGCAGGCCGGCGACCTCCGCCGCGACGTCCGCCGGCCGGTCCACCGACGGCCCGGTGACGCGCTCGCGCGGTGATGCGTAGCGCGCCCAGTAGACCTCCTTGCGGCGGGCGTCGGTCGCCACCACGAAGGGGCCGTCGAAACGACCGTCGAACCGGCCGCTGGTGCCGGCGGCGTACGCGATGCCGTCCAGCGTGCACAGCCCGTACACCGGCACGCCGAGCACCGAGCCGAAGGTGGCGGCGGTCACCAGGCCGACGCGCAGTCCCGTGTACGGGCCGGGGCCGACGCCCACGACCACGGCGGTGACGGCGTCGAGCGCGGTGCCGGCCTCGGCGAGGACGCGGTCGACGGCCGGCAGGAGCAGTTCCCCGTGGCGGCGCGCGTCCACGCTGCTGGACTCGGCGACGACGGACGAGCCGTCGTGGAGGGCTGCGGTGACGGCGGGCGTGGCGGTATCCAGAGCGAGCAAGAGCACGCGAACAGCCTACGGCGCCGGCGACCGGGGCACGGCTCCCCCTCTAACGGGGGAGCCTGCTGCTACCGTCGCCACGGAAAGCATCAAGTTCGACAGTCGTTCAGTTCGAGAATCGGTCCGTTGGACAGTCGTTCCGGCCGGACTCCCGGGCCGGACCCCCTCCGTCTCGCATGCGAAAGGTGGCGCACGGTGGCACGCAGCTCGGGAATCGTGGCCGGGCTCACGGCAACCGCTCTGGTCGGCGTGTGTTTCCTCGCGTACCAGGCGCAGGCCAGCGTCTCCGACGCCAAGGCGAAGCCGGGAGCGAGCGCGGCGCCGGTGAAGTCCCCGGCCAAGCCCGTCGATCCGCGGGTCCTGCCCGCGAACTCGGGCGCCGGCGTACGGGTCGTCTACGCGCTGGAGTCGCGCCGCGTCTGGCTGGTCGAGGCGAGGAACAAGGTGACGCACACCTTCGAGGTCATGCCGTCCACGGTGCACCCGAAGCCGGGGCAGTACGCGGTGACCTCGCGCTCCGGGCAGGTGCCGGGCTCGGACGGGTTGACGATCGAGCACGTGGTGCGGTTCGCCAAGGAGGGCGGGGCCACGATCGGCTTCAGCGCCGCGGTGGACGGCTCCATGAAGGCACCGGATCCGAAGAAGAAGACCGGCGGCGTGCGGATGACGCGCGAGAACGGCAACGCGATGTGGAGCTTCGCGACGGTCGGCACGAAGGTCGTCGTCGTCCCCTGACGCCCCCGCGAATCCGCCCGTACGGGGGACCCGCCGTCCCGCAGCGCGTACGCGTCGCGCTCCCCCGCGCCTCTGGACGGAGCCGCCTTAGCCCTGCGGGAGCGTTGGCCTCTGCGGCCCGGTGGTGGGCTGTTCGCGCAGTTCCCCGCGCCCCTAAAGGCCGCACCTGCCCTGCGTTCACTAAGAAGGCTGGGCGACTGCGGGCAACCCAGGGGCGCGGGGAACTGCGCGACAAGCCACAGACGGCCCGCGGACGCCCCAGCACAGCCCGCCGCACCGCGGCACCGCGCCCCGCGGAAGCCCGCCGCACGGCGACTACGCGGCTGTGCGGCGCGCTCTGCCGTCCGTCGTCTCCTGCTGCTCGACGCCTTCGGCGTCCACCGCGCCCTTCAGGCTCTCGCGCCGCTCCGCCCGGGGCGGCGTCGAGACCGCCTTAGCCGCGGCGCAGGCCGCCAGCAGATCCCGCATGGACGGCGGTCGGGGCTCACGCTCGGATGCCGACATGGCTGCCTCCTGGAGTACGGGGGCCAGATTAGTTAGGTTCACCTAACCAAGCGTCCGTACCATGGGAACACGCACGACGGGCCCGACGCAACTTTTTCCCGACGTCTTGTCGGAAAATCCCCGCGGCGTCGCAAACCTGCAGTACCGGAGCGTCGCAAACCTGTGCACAAAACCGCCGCAGCGGCCGGCTCACACGGCAGCCAGGTCCACGTCCGCCCACCGCCGGCCGTACCCCCGCAGCGTCACCGTCCGCCGGTCGTCGTCCGTGTCCCCCACGACGCGGTGGATCACCACGTGCAGCCGGTCGTCCGACAGCTCCTCGACCTTGCCGTCGCCCCACTCCACCACCACCACGGACGCGGGCAGCGAGACGTCCAGGTCCAGGTCCTCCATCTCGTCGAGCCCGCCCCCGAGGCGGTACGCGTCGACGTGCACCAGCGCGGGGCCGCCCGTCAGCGAGGGGTGGACGCGGGCGATGACGAACGTGGGCGAGGTGACCGCGCCGCGCACCCCGAGGCCCTCGCCGAGGCCGCGGGTCAGGGTCGTCTTGCCGGCGCCCAACTCGCCCGTGAGCATCACCAGGTCACCGGGGCGCAGCAGCTTCGCGAGCCGTCGCCCCAACTCCTGCATGTCGCCCGCGGAGTCCACGGCGCGGCGGTGGTCGACGGCGGGGGCGGCCGGAACGGGGGACGCGGCCGAGGCGTCAGCCGGGCGGTGCGGTGCTTCCATACGGGCCAACGTTAGCCGCTGTCGACCCGGCGCCGACCCGTGCGAGCAGGTCCGCCAGCCGGTCGGTGACGACCTCCGGGTGCTCCAGCATCACCAGGTGCCCGGCGTCCGGCACGATCACCAGCTCCGCGTCCGGCAGCAGGTCCGCGATGGCCTCGCTGTGCGAGCTGGGCGTGACCAGGTCCCGGTCCCCGGCCAGCGCCAGCACCGGGACCTCCCGGAAGACGGCGAGCGCGAGCGCCTTGTCGTGTTCGTCGAAGGCCGGGTAGAACTCCGCGACCACGTCGATCGGGGTGGACTCGATCATCCGCTCGGCGAACCGGGCAACCGCCGGATCGACGTCCCGCGACGAGAACGAGTACCGCTTGATCAGCCCGGCGAACAGGTCGGCCGTGGCGCGCCGGCCCCGCTCCACCAGCTCCGCCTGCGAACCGAGGGCGCGCAGCACCCCGGGCAGCACGCGCCGCACCGCGGCGACGCCGGCGACCGGCAGGCCGTAGTTCACCTCGCCGAGCCGTCCGCTGGAGGTGCCGACGAAGGCGGCGGCGACCACCCGGTCCCGCACCAGTTCGGGGTACTGCTCGCCGAGCGCCATCACCGTCATTCCGCCCATCGAGTGCCCGACGAGCACCAGCGGGCCCTCGGGCACCGCCGCGTCGATGACGGCCTTGAGGTCGCGGCCGAGTTGCTCGATGGAGACGGGTTCCCGGTCCGGGCCCTGCTGGGCGGCGCCGCGCGCGGAGCGGCCGTGGCTGCGCTGGTCCCAGTGGACGGTGCGGACCAGTCCGCGCAGGGCGGCGCGTTGGAAGTGCCAGGAGTCCTGGTTGAGGCAGTAGCCGTGGCTGAAGACCACCGTGACGGGGGCGGGGGCGCGGCGGCCGAAGAGCCGGCGGCGGCGCGGGCCGCGGTCCGGGTCGGCCTCGTCGACCTCGTCCACCTCGTAGTAGAGCGTGGTGCCGTCGTCGGCGAGGGCCTTGCCGGGGGTGCCGCGCAGGGCGCCGTACGGGCCGGTGGCGTCCAGGGCGAGCCGGGCCTTCTTGCGGATGCCGCGGCCGACGGTGAGGCGTTCGATCGCGACGCCCGCCGCCGCGCCCGCGGCGAGCACTCCTATCGCGGCCCCGGCGATGCCGGCGCGGCGCCAGGTGCCGGTGGCGGAAGCCGCCGCCGCTGCCGCTGCCACGGCGTCCCCCGTGCTGCTCTCGCTCACCGTGCTGCTCCTCGCTCGTCCGGCCTGGTTCGGAAGAAGGGTCCTAGAGCCTGCCTTGCGGGCCTAAGACGACCCCCAGCCTCCTTTTCCTCGATCAGGCGTTCTCATGCGCGGTCGGGCCGACCGCCCGCCGGTTCGGGCGCCTCGTCGAGTTCGGGCAGTTCGTTGAGGTGGACCCGCGGCACGCGCTTGCCGATGCGGGTGACGATCTCGTACGCGATGGTGCCCGCGGCCCGCGCCCAGTCCTCGGCCGTGGGCTCGCCGCGGTCGCCGGCGCCGAAGAGCACCGCTTCCGCGCCCTCCTGGACCTTGCGTCCGCCGAGGTCGACCACGAACTGGTCCATGGCGACGCGCCCGGCGACCGTGCCCCGCTCGCCGCCGACGAGGACGGGGCCGCGGCCGGAGGCGTGCCGCGGGACGCCGTCGGCGTAGCCGACCGGGACGAGTGCGAGGGTGGTCTCGTCGGCGGTGGCGTACGTGTGTCCGTAGCTGATCCCGTGGCCGGCGGGGACGCGCTTGGCGAGGGCGACGTGGGCGACCAGCCGCATCACGGGGCGCAGGCCGAGTTCCTGGTGGGTGCCGACCTCCGGGGACGGCGAGACGCCGTACATCGCGATGCCGGTCCTGACCAGGTCGAAGTGGGACTCGGGGAGGGTGAGCGCGGCCGGCGAGTTCGCCATGTGGCGGATCTCGGGCTCGATGCCCTCGCCCTCCGCGTACGCCAGCATCTCGCGGAAGGTGTCGAGCTGGTGGCGGATCGAGGGGTGTCCGGGCTCGTCGGCGCAGGCGAAGTGCGACCAGACGCCGGTGACCTTCACCGCGCCCTCCGCTTCGGCGGCGCGGGCGGCGGCGATCAGCTCGCGCCAGTCGGCGGGCTGGCAGCCGTTGCGGCCGAGGCCGGTGTCCGCCTTGAGCTGGACGCGGGCGGTGCGGCCGGTCTCGCGGGCCGCCGCGATCACCTCGCTCAGCGCCCACGTGCCGCTGACGCCCATGTCCAGATCGGCCTCGATGCCCTCGCGCCAGGGGCCGCCCGGCGTCCACAGCCAGCACATCAGACGGGAGTCGATGCCGGCGGCGCGCAGCGCGAGCGCCTCTTCGGGCGTGGCGGTCGCGACCCAGGTGGCGCCGGCCTGGAGCGCGGCCCGGGCGCAGGGCACGGCGCCGTGGCCGTACCCGTCCGACTTCACCACGGCCATCAGGGCGGCGCCGCGGGCGCGGGCGCGCATCGTCTCGACGTTGGCGCGCAGGGCCGCCAGGTCGATCTCCGCCCGGGCCCGGGTGTCACGGGCATGTCGGGGATGTGTGGTGGTCGGTGTGCTTTTCATCGGGCCCAGTCTCTCAGGCACCGCCGCGCCGTTGCTCGGGCGACTCCCGGTTCCCACCGGTGGCGGTGTGTGCTCGCTCGTGTCCGCTGCCCGGTGGTCCCGCTCGGGCCCGGTCAGTGGCTCACCTCATGGAACGGCGGTGCGCGCCCTTGCGCAGCCGGGCGGCCGGGACCGCGTCGGGCCGCCCCTTCGGCATCCCGTACCGCGTGCGTCTCACGCGTCCCGTACGTCCCGCCAGGCGTGGCCCAGTCCCTCCGCCACTTCGTAGGACGTCACGGGGACGCCTTTGGATGCAGCGTGGCGGGCGGCGAGTCCGTGCAGGTACGCCGCGGCCGAGCCGGCGTCGCGGGCGGTGAGGCCGGCCGCGAGGAGGGAGCCCGCGAGACCGGCGAGTACGTCGCCGCTGCCGGCCGTCGCCAGCCAGGGCGTCCCCATGGCGTTGACCCGTACGGGTGAGCGGGGGTCGGGGTCGGCGACGAGGGTCGTGGACCCCTTGAGCAGCACGGTCGCCCCGTAGCGGCCCGCCAGTTCGCGCACCGAGGCGAGGCGGCGCGCCTCCACGTCGGCGCGGGCGCTGCCGAGCAGCGCCGCGGCCTCGCCGGCGTGCGGGGTGAGCAGGGTGGGCGCCGAGCGGGCGCGCAGCCGGTCCGGGTCGACCCGGCGCAGCCCGTCGGCGTCGACGAGCACGGGCACGTCCGAGTCGAGCACGGCGTCGACGGCGTCGAGGTCGTCCCCGAGCCCGGGGCCGACGATCCACGCCTGGACGCGGCCGGCGCGCTCCGGCGGCCCGGCGTGGACCAGGGTCTCGGGGAAGCGGGTGATGACGGCGTCGGCGGCGTGGCCCACGTACCGCACCGCACCGGCGCCCCCGCGCAGCGCGCCGGCGACGGCGAGCACCGCGGCGCCGGGGTAGCGGGCCGAGCCGGCGACGACGCCGACGACGCCGCGGCGGTACTTGTCGCTGGTGGCGTCGGGCTCGGGCAGCAGCAGCGCCACGTCCTGGTGTTGCAGCGCCTCCAGCGCGGGTACGGACGGCAGCACGGCGTCGAGCCCGATGTCGACCAGTCGCACCGCGCCCGCGTGGGTGTGCGCGGGGTCGACCAGGAGCGCCGGCTCGTACGTGCCGAAGGTGACGGTGAGGTCGGCGTGGACCGCTTCCCCGCGGACCTCGCCGCTGTCGGCCTCGACGCCGCTCGGCAGGTCGACGGCGACGACGACCGCGTTCGAGCCGCGGGCGGCGCGCACGACGGGGACGGCGTCGGGGCGCAGCCCGCCGGTGCCCCCGATGCCGGTGATGCCGTCGAGCACCAGGTCGGCGGCGGCGAGCACGTCGAAGGGGTCGTCGGCCGTGCCGAGGGGGTGTCCGCCGGCCGCGGTGAGGGCGGCGAGGCCGCCCGGGTGGGCGCGGTCTGGCGCCAGCAGCACGGCGTGCACGCCCGCGCCGCGGCGGGCGAGGCGGGCGCCGGCGTACAGCGCGTCGCCGCCGTTGTCGCCGCTGCCGACGAGGACCACGACCCGTGCCCCGTACACCCGCCCCAGCAGTTCGGCGCAGGCGGCGGCCAGGCCGGCGGCGGCGCGCTGCATCAGCGCGCCGTCGGGGAGCCGGGCCATCAGTTCGGCCTCGGCGCGACGGACGGTGTCCACGGTGTGGGCGGTACGCATGGTTCCGAGTCTGCCCCAGGAGGGGCCGTGGCGCGCTGCGAGGCCCAAGTGGGGCTCGAACCGACGCAGTTGCAGCGGGAACCGCGGGCGGCCCGGCCTGCGGGCACGGGGTTGACGACACCTCAAGTCGAACTTAGGTTTGCCTTACCTAACCGGCTGCTTCCCCGGCCGGCCACCTGCGAAAGGTGTCCTGACCCATGCGCTCTGCCGCCCGCACCACGGACCACGCCACGGACCGCACGACCGCCCGCCCCGCCGCGCGCACCACGGCCCGCACCGCCGCCCGTGCCTCCGTCGCCCTGCTCGGCGCCACCGCCCTCACGCTGGGCCTCGCTTCGTCCGCGTCCGCGGCGACCGTCACCAGAACCGTGACCGACGGCGCGACGTACAACCTCTCCCTGACCGCGCCGAGCACCGCCGCCGCGGCCGGCCAGAACGTCACCGTGAGCGGCAGCGGCTACAACCCCAGCCAGGGCGTGTACGTGGGCCTGTGCGCCGTGCCCGCCGGCGTGGACGTCACCAACCCGGCGACGTGGAACGCCAAGCCCACGCCGTGTCTGGGCGGCCAGGACCAGTCGGGCACCACCGGCGCGTCGCACTGGGTCAACAGCGACTGGTGGTGGATGGCCCCGAACAACTCCTCGCCGTACACCGTCTCGAACAACCGCGGCAGCTTCTCCGTACAGATCCACGTGAAAGCACAGGTCTCCGCGGGCGTCACCTGCGGTCAGTCCGGTGTGACCTGTGCGATCGTCACCCGCGCCGACCACTTCGACACCAACGACCGGAAGTACGACGTCTACGTCCCGGTGACGTTCTCCTAAGCCATGCCCAACACTCGTCCCACGGGCACCACGAGCCCCGGTCGCGCCCGCCGCATCCGGCGGTGCGCGGTCGGGGCCGTGGCCGCGCCCCTGCTGCTGTTCGCCTCGGTGGCGGCGGCCACGCCTTCCGCCGCTTCGGCCACCGCCGCCCCCGCGGCGTCCCCCGGTGAGGCCACCGGTCCCACCGGCCAGAAGCTGACCGTCTCCGCGACGCAGGACATCGACCCCGCCGGCCAGAAAGTCACCGTCACCGGCACCGGCTACGACGTCGCCAAAGGCATCTATCTCGCCGTCTGCCACGTCCCCGAACGCGGCAAGGAGCCGAGCCCCTGCCTCGGCGGCACCGACTTCTCCGGCGCCTCCGGCTCCTCGTACTGGATCTCCAACAACCCGCCCGACTACGGCCGGGACCTGGTCAAGAAGTTCACCGTCGGCGCCGACGGCAAGGGCAGCTTCACCCTTCAGCTGACCGTCAAGGCCAAGGACAGCAGCGCCGACTGCACCCGGGCCAGGTGCGCCGTCGTCACCCGCGCCGACCACACCCATCTGGCCGAGCGCGACCAGGACGTCGTCGTCCCGGTCGCCTTCGCCGCCGGCGGCGGCACCCCGACGCCCGAAGTGCCGCCCGGCACCGTGCGCCACCAGACCGTGCGCACGCTCGCACCGGCCGGCGGCGCGGCGCAGCACGTGGCCGTCGACGCGAAGGCGGGACGGCTGTACGTCGCCGTCGACAGCGGCAGCGCACGCCGGCTCGTCACGTACGCCACCGCCACCGGCGAGGTCGTCGGCGCGCCCGTGCCGCTGCCCGACGCCGTCACCGCGATGGCGCTGGACGCCCGGGCGGGCACCCTGCACCTGGCGCTGGGCAACCGGCTCGCCACGTACGACACGGCGGGCGGACGCCTCACCGACAACCGGGCGGAACTGCCAGGCAACGTCAACCTGCTGGCCGTCGACCCCGGCGCGGGCCGCCTGTACGTCGCCGTCCAGCCGACGAAGTCGGTGGCGGTCTACGACACCGGGAACTGGCGGCCCGTCGGCACGCCGATCGCGTACCCCTGGCCGGTGGCCGGGCTCGCCGTCGACACCGCGGCGCGCCGCGGCTACGCGACGTACGTCGGCCCGAACACCTCGACGAGCCCCATGACCTTCTTCAACATGCTGAACGCGATCGACGGCAGGACCGGGCGGGCCGTGGGCACTCCGCTCAGCCTCGGCACCACCGCGCTCGGCAGCATGGGCGTCACGGTCGACCCCACCACCCGCACCGGATACGTCGCCAACCTCGCGGCGGGCACCGTCTTCTCCGTCGACCTGGCGGCGAACGAGGTGACCGGCACGCTCGCGGTCGGCGCCAACCCGAAGGCGCTGGCTTACGACGCGACGACCCGCACGCTGTACGCGGCGCAGACCACGGCGCCGACGGTGGCGGCGGTCGACGTGCGGAAGGGCGCGATCAGCGAGGCGCTGAAGGTCGGGGACCGGCCGTCCGCGCTGGCCCTGGACGAACGCACGCACACGCTGTTCACGGTCGCGGACGGCAAGGTGACGCAGACCCAGCGCCGGGTCTCCCCCGCGGTGACCGCGGCGCCGAAGGCGGTCACGGTCACCGCGGGGCAGCCGGCGACCTTCACCGCGGCCGGCACCGGCACCCCGGCACCGACCGTGAGCTGGGAGGTCAGCGCGGACGGCACGGCGTGGCAGCGCGTCGCCGGGGCGGCGGGCACGGGTCGAACGCTGACGTTCAAGGCGACGGAGCGGCATGACGGCAACCGGTACCGGGCGGTGCTGTCGAACGCGGTGGGTTCGACGCGGACGCAGCCGGCGGTCCTGAAGGTGACGCCGACGCCGACGCCTGCGCGTCCGTCGCCGCCGCCGTCGTCTGACCCGCCGGTTGCGGACCCCCCGGCCGGGGACCCGCCGGTCGGTGACCCGCCGTCCGCCACGACCGGTGGCACCGGCGGGGGCCTCGCGCCGGCGGGCAGCGAGGGCGGCGGCGGCTCGCTCGCCGCGACGGGCTCGTCTGCGCTCCCGCTGGCGGCGACAGCGGCGGCGCTGACGGCCGCGGGCGCGACGCTGCTCCTCCTCCACCGCCGCCGCCATCGGTAGAGCCGCAGCCCTGACAAACCCGCCGTTGCTCTGCGGCTGCGCTGGTCTCCGCGCCCCGGTGGTGGGTTGCTCGCGCAGTTCCCCGCGCCCCTAAACACCTCCGCCCCAGCCCGCAGACGAGTGACGGGGGCAGCGTGGCGCTGGGGGTCCCCCCACGCCCTCTGGGCGTAGGGGGCGGAACTGCGCGACCATCACTCGCCTGCGGGCTGAGGCAAGGAGGTTGGGGGCGCGGGGAACTGCGCGAACAACCCACCACCGGCCGGTAGAAAACAACCGGCCCGCAGAACAACGGCGCAGACGCCCAGGGGCGCGGGGAACTGCGCGAACAACCCACCACCGGCCGGTAGAAAACAACCGGCCCGCAGAGCAACGGCGCGATCCTGGGGGCGCGGGGAACTGCGCGAGCAGCCCACCACCGGCCGGTAGAAAACAACCAGCCCGCAGAACAACAGCGCGATCCTGGGGGCGCGAGGAACTGCGCGAACAACCCACCACCGGCCGGTAGAAAACAACCGGCCCGCAGAGCAACGGCGCGATCCTGGGGGCGCGGGGAACTGCGCGAACAACCCACCACCGGGCCGCAGAGACCAACGTCCCCGGCAGCGCAACGGCGCAGACGTCCAGGGGCGCGAGGAACTGCGCGAGCAGCCCACCACCGGGCCGCGGGGACCAGCGCACTCGCAGGGCAACGGCGGCCAGGTCCACCACCGCCCAGCACAGCGCAGCGTCCTACCCCTCCGCGATGACCACCGCCGAGGCCACCCCCGCGTCGTGGCTCAGCGACACGTGCCACGACCGCACCCCCAATGCCTCCGCCCGCGCCTCCACCGTCCCCCGCACCCGCAGCCGCGGGCGGCCCGATTCCTCCACGTACACCTCCGCGTCCGTCCACAGCAGGCCCGCCGGCGCGCCCAGCGCCTTCGCCACCGCCTCCTTCGCCGCGAAGCGCGCCGCCAGCGAGGCGTAACCGCGCCGTTCGCCGCTCGGCAGCAGCAACTCCCGCTCCAGGAAGAGCCTCGTCGCCATGCCCGGCGTACGCCGCAGCGACGCCGCGAACCGGTCGATCTCGGCGACGTCGATCCCCACCCCGATAATCATGTGCTCACTCCACCGTCACGGACTTCGCCAAATTGCGCGGCTGATCGACCTCATTGTCCCGGGCCGTCGCCAACTCGCACGCGAAGACCTGCAACGGCACGGTCGCCACCAGCGGCTGGAGCAGCGTCGGGGTCACCGGCACCCGGATCAGGTGGTCCGCGTACGGCACCACCACCTCGTCGCCCTCCTCCGCGATCACGATGGTGCGCGCACCGCGCGCCCGGATCTCCTGGATGTTGGAGACGACCTTGTCGTGGAGGACGGAACGCCCGCTCGGCGACGGCACCACCACGACCACCGGCAGCCCCGGCTCGACCAGCGCGATCGGCCCGTGCTTCAACTCGCCCGCGGCGAAGCCCTCCGCGTGCATGTACGCGAGTTCCTTCAGCTTCAGCGCGCCTTCCAGCGCCACCGGGTAGCCCACGTGCCGGCCCAGGAAGAGGACCGTGTCCTGGTCGGCGAGGGAACGGGCGAGCTCCCGTACCGGTTCCATCGTCGTGAGGACGCGCTCCACCGCCTCGGAGATCCGCGCCAGGTCCCGGACGACCGCCCGGACCTCGTCGCCCCACGTGGTGCCGCGCGCCTGCCCCAGGTAGAGCGCGACGAGGTAGCAGGCGACCAGTTGGGTGAGGAACGCCTTCGTCGAGGCGACCGCGACCTCCGGCCCGGCGTGGGTGTAGAGCACCGCGTCGGACTCGCGCGGGATCGTCGAGCCGTTCGCGTTGCAGATCGCCAGCACCTGCGCGCCCTGCTCCCGCGCGTGCCGCACCGCCATCAGGGTGTCCATGGTCTCCCCGGACTGGGAGATCGCGATCACCAAGGACCGCCGGTCCAGGATCGGGTCGCGGTAGCGGAACTCGCTCGCGAGCTCCACCTCGCACGGGATGCGGGTCCAGTGCTCCACCGCGTACTTGGCGATCAGCCCGGCGTGGAAGGCGGTGCCGCACGCCACCACCACGACCTTCTCCGTCGACCGCAGCACCGACGCCGGGATGCGCACCTCGTCCAGCGTCAGTGCGCCGTCCTCGTCGATCCGGCCGAGCAGGGTGTCCGCCACCGCCTTCGGCTGCTCGGCGATCTCCTTGAGCATGAAGGAGGGGTAGCCGCCCTTCTCGGCCGCGGACGCGTCCCAGTCGACGTGGTACGGCCGCACGTCCGCGGGCGCCCCCTCGAAGTCGGTGACCTGGACGCCCTCCCGGCGCAGCTCCACCACCTGGTCCTGGCCCAGCTCGATCGCCGAGCGCGTGTGGTCGATGAAGGCGGACACGTCGGACGCGAGGAAGGACTCGCCCTCCCCCACCCCCACCACCAGCGGGGAGTTGCGGCGCGCCCCCACGACCGTGTCGGGCTCGTCCGCGACCACCGCGACCAGGGTGAACGCGCCCTGGAGCCGTCGGCACACCTGACGCATCGACTCCGTCAGGTCCCCGCAGGAGGAGTACGACTCGGCGAGCAGGTGCGCCACGACCTCGGTGTCCGTCTCGGAGGCCAGGTCGTGGCCGCGGGCGGCCAGCTCGGCGCGGAGCGCGGCGAAGTTCTCGATGATGCCGTTGTGGACGACGGCGACCCGGCCCGCGTTGTCCAGGTGCGGATGGGCGTTCGCGTCGGTCGGTGCGCCGTGGGTGGCCCAGCGGGTGTGTCCGATTGCCGTGGAGCCGGTCGGCAGGGGCCGCTCCACCAGGGCCTTCTCCAGGTTGACCAGCTTTCCGGCGCGCTTGGCCGCGGCGAGCCCGCCGTCGGCGAGCACGGCGACGCCCGCGGAGTCGTAGCCGCGGTACTCCAGTCGCTTCAGCCCGGCGACGACCACGTCGAGCGCCGACTGTCCACCGACATATCCCACGATTCCGCACATGCGGCGCAGCCTACGTCCGCGGCGGCGCACGGCCCGGGTGCGACCCGGACGGCATCCGTCGGCCACCCGCGTGACCGAGCACACGGCCCGCGTACCGGCCGGTTCCCCGACAATGTCCCTGTGATCACGTCGCCGCCGAACAGCACCCATCGCCGGGCCAACGAGCACGCGGCCACCCCGTACGTGGACCTGACCCGCGCCGAGTGGAGCGCGCTGCGCGACAGGACCCCGCTGCCGCTGACCGCCGAGGAGGTGGAGCAGCTGCGCGGGCTGGGCGACGTGATCGACCTGGACGAGGTGCGGGACGTCTATCTGCCGCTGTCGCGGCTGCTGAACCTGTACGTACGGGCCACCGGCGAGCTGCGGGGCGCGCTCAACACCTTCCTGGGGGCGGCGGGCGGCGGCCAGGGCGCGCAGCGCGGCACCCCGTTCGTCATAGGGGTCGCGGGCTCGGTCGCCGTCGGGAAGTCGACGGTCGCCCGGCTGCTGCGGGCGCTGTTGGCGCGCTGGCCCGAGCACCCGCGCGTGGAGCTGGTCACCACGGACGGGTTCCTGCTGCCGATGAAGGAGCTCCAGGCCCGCGGGCTGATGTCGCGGAAGGGGTTCCCCGAGTCGTACGACCGGCGCGCCCTGACCCGTTTCGTCGCCGACATCAAGGCGGGCAAGGACGAGGTGACCGCGCCCGTCTACTCGCACCTCACGTACGACATCGTCCCCGGCGAACGCCTCGTCGTGCGCCGCCCCGACATCCTCATCGTCGAGGGCCTGAACGTGCTCCAGCCGGCGCTGCCGGGCAAGGACGGCCGCACCCGGGTGGGCCTCGCGGACTACTTCGACTTCTCCGTGTACGTGGACGCCCGACCCGAGGACATCGAGCGCTGGTACCTCAGGCGCTTCCGGGCGCTGCGCGAGACCGCGTTCCGGGACCCCTCCTCGTACTTCCGCAAGTACACGCAGGTGTCCGAGGACGAGGCGCTGGAGTACGCCCGCACGATGTGGCGCACCATCAACAAGCCCAACCTGCTGGAGAACGTGGCGCCGACCCGCGGGCGTGCCACCCTGATCCTGCGCAAGGGCCCCGACCACAAGGTCCAGCGGCTGTCCCTGCGCAAGCTCTGAGGAGTCCGGCGTGCTGCACGTACGACTGATCACCCCGACCGACCGCACCGACGAGGTCGTGCGGCTGATCGAGGACACCCCGGGCACGGCCCACGTCGCGGTCCTGCCCGGCGCCGCCCGCAACCCGGCGGGCGACGTGGTCCTGTGCGACGTGGCACGCGAGGCGGGCGACCAATTGATCGGCGGCCTGCGCTCCCTCGGCGTCGACGAGACCGGCTCGATCGCGGTCGACGACATCCACCTGTCCCTGTCCCGCCGCGCCGACAAGGCGGAGGCCGAGGCCCCCGGGGAGGCGGCGGACGCGGTGCTGTGGGAGCACCTGGAGGACGCCACCCACGAGGAGTCCACCCTCTCCGCCACGTACCTCGCCTTCATGACGGTGGCCACGATGATCGCGGCCTGCGGCGTCGTGCTGGACAACGCGATCCTCATCGTGGGCGCGATGGCGGTCGGCCCCGAGTTCGGCCCCCTGGCCGGCATCTCCACCTCCCTGGTCCGCCGCACCCCCCGCCTCGCCGTGCGCTCCCTGCTCGCCCTGCTCGTCGGCTTCGCGACGGCGATGGTCGTCACGGTCGGCTTCAGCCACCTGATGACCGGGCTCGACCTCTTCCACGCCGCGGACCTGGAGGCCCCCCGCCCCAACACGAACTTCATCTACCAGCCGGACGCCTTCTCCTTCGTCGTCGCCATCCTCGCCGGCATCGCCGGCACCCTCTCCCTCACCTCGGCGAAGTCCGGCGCGCTCGTCGGCGTCGCGATCTCCGTGACGACGATCCCGGCGGCGGCGAACGCGGCGGTCGCCTTCAGCTTCGACGAGTACCGCCAGGCGTGGGGCTCCACGGAACAACTCCTCCTCAACCTCCTCGGCATCACCCTCGCCGGCACCCTGACGCTCCTGGCCCAAAAACTCTTCTGGGCCCCGCGCAAGCCGTGACCTGCAGGGCGCGCCGCTCAGTTGAGGAGCAGCAGCGCGTCACCCGGGTCTCCCCACCGCCCGCGCGCACGCGCGCACGTACTCGTGGACCAGTTCGCGGCGGTCGTCCGCGCGCCAGGCCAGGGCGAAGCGGCTGGGGGCGAGGTCGGGGACCTCGCGGGTGACGACCTGGCCGAGGGTGATCAGGGGGGCGTTGCCGGCCGCGAGGAGGACCACGCCGAGGCCGGCGACCAGGGCCTCGTACGTCTCCTCGGTGCTCGCCACCTCCGCGCCGACGCGCGGCGGGCGGCCGGCGCGGGCGTCGAGGGCGAGCCAGTAGTCGCGCAGCGGGCCGGCGCTCTCGGGGAGGGCGAGGAAGGGCTCGTCCAGCAGGTCGGCGAAGGGGACGGCGGGCTTCGCGGCCAGCGGGTGGGTCTCGGGGAGGGCGACCAGGCGGGGCTCCTCGGCGAGAACCAGCCAGCGGTAGCGCTCCGGGTCGGGCAGCGGCAGCCAGACGAACGCGGCGTCGCTGGAGCCGTCGGCGAGGCCGGCGGTCGGGTCGTGCCACGGGACCTGGCGCAGCGACACGCGGGCGGCGGGACGGACCGCGGTGAAGCGGGAGCGGATCGCCGGCAGGACGCCCCCGCGCCCGGGGCTGGTGCTCATGCCCAGGACGAGGACCGCCGCCCGGTCGGCGACGGCGCGGGAGACCGCGTCCCGCGCCCCGTCCCACTCGGCGAGCATCCGCCGCGCGTACGGCAGCAGCGCCGCGCCGACCTCGCTGAGCCGGACCTCCCGCCGGTCCCGCTCGAACAGCGCGGCTCCCACCTGTTTCTCCAGCATTCTGATCTGCTTGCTCAGCGCGGGCTGCGAGACGTACAGCCGCTCGGCCGCGCGGGTGAAGTGCAGTTCCTCGGCGACCGCGACGAAGTACCGCAGGTCCCGTCCGTGAACGTCCATAACCATCGGCTATCACGACGTGACTTGGACGGACAACTGGCTTTCCCTGCACGGTGGTTGGCAACACGCAGGACGGGCGACGAACGAGGGAGCGGAACATGAACAGGGTCTGGCTGGTCACCGGTGCGAGCAGCGGCTTCGGACGCGCCCTCACCGAAGCCGCGGTGGCCGCCGGTGACGTCGTGGTCGCCGCCGCCCGCCGCACCGCGCTCCTGGACGACCTCGTCGCCGCCCACCCCGACCAGGTCGAGGCGCTGCCGCTGGACGTCACCGACACCGCGGCCGTCGGCGCCGCCGTAGACGGGGTGGTGTCCCGGCACGGACGCATCGACGTCCTGGTGAACAACGCCGGACGCGGCCTGGTCGGCGCGGTCGAGGAGACCACCGAAGAGGAGTTGCGGGACCTGATGGACCTGCACTTCTTCGGCCCCCTCGCGCTCACCCGGGCCGCGCTGCCGCACATGCGGCGCCGCGGCACCGGCGCCGTCGTGCAGCTGAGCAGCATGGGCGGCCGGTTCGCGTTCGCCGGCGTCGGCGGCTACTGCGCCACCAAGTTCGCCCTGGAGGGGCTCTCCGAAGCCCTGGCCGCCGAGGTCGCCCCGCACGGCATCCGGGTGCTGATCGTGGAGCCCGGCGCCTTCCGCACCGGCTTCGCCGGCGCCGGCGCGCTCCAGCAGTCCACGGCGCTGGACGTCTACAAGGACACCGTGGGCCCGGTCCGCACCGGCCTCGCGAGCGGCAGCGGCCAGGAGCCCGGCGACCCGGCCAAGGCCGCCGCCGCGATCCTCACCGCGCTGGACTCCGACGAGCCCCCGCTGCGGCTGCCGCTCGGCAACGACGCCGCGGACGCGATCACCGGCCAACTCGACCGCGCCCGGGCCGAACTCCGCACCTGGGAAGCGCTCGCCCGCTCCACCGACTTCGACTCCTGACGCCCGGGACGCGTACGGTTTCGGAATCCCGGCTCCGAAACGAGGTCCGCCCCCGGATGCAGCCCGCACCCACCGAGCGCCTGACCGCCCACCGGAAGGTCGCGACCGCCCTCGCCCCGCTCGGCGACCGCCAACTCGCCGAACTCCTCTCGACAGCCCGCCCCCTCGGCTCCGGCATCGGCGGCACGTCCGCCCTGCTGGAGCTGGACGGGGTGCCCGTCTTCGTCAAGCGCGTCCCGGTGACGGACACCGAACGGCGGCCCGAGCACCGGCACTCCACGGCGAACCTCTTCGGCCTCCCGCCGTACTGCCAGTACGGCATGGGCCACCCCGGCAGCCCCGGCTTCGGGGCGTGGCGCGAGCTGGCCACCCACACCGCGACCACCGCCTGGGTGCTCACCGGCGGCCCCGACGCCTTCCCCCTCACCCACCACTGGCGGGTCCTGCCGGACGCCCCGCCCGCGCTCCCGGACGAACTCGCCGACGTGGACCGCGCCGTCGCCTACTGGGGCGGCGGCGCGGGCGTACGGCGACGCATCGAGGAGCTGGCGCAGTCCTCCGCGAGCCTGGTGCTCTTCTTGGAGCACGTCCCCCGCACGCTCCACGACCACCTCGCCGAAGAGCTGCGCTCGGGCGACGAGCAACGCGCAGACGAGGCCGTACGGCGGACGGAACGTCAGCTTGCCGCCGGCGTCACCGCCATGAACGACCACGGGCTGCTGCACTTCGACGCGCACTTCCGCAACGTCCTCACCGACGGACGCCGCCTGTACTTCGCCGACTTCGGCCTCGCCCTCTCGCCCCGCTTCGACCTCTCCCCCGCCGAGGGCGACTTCCTCGCCGCGCACACCACCCACGACCGCGCCTACGCCATGAGCTATCTGGTCAACTGGCTGATCACCACCGTGTACGGGCACGACCGCACCGAACGCGAAGCGCTCGTCCACGCCTGCGCGCAAGGGGAACGGGCCCCGGACGGCCCCGCCGCGGTCCGGGCCGTGATCGAACGTCACGCGCCGGTCGCCGCCCTCGTCACCGACTTCTACGGCCACTTCGCCGACAGGAACCGCGAGACCCCGTACCCCGCCGAAGCAATCAGCCGGGCCCTGGCCACTCTGACGCCCTGACGCCCTGACGCCCTCGAAGACGCACGAAGGGGCCCGCACCCCATGGGTGCGGGCCCCTTCGCGACACGAAACTAACCGAGCGCCGACTTCACCGCGTCCGCCAGCCGCTCCGCGACCGAGCGCGCCTGCTCCAGGTCGGCCGCCTCGACCATGACCCGTACCAGCGGCTCCGTACCGGAGGGACGCAGCAGTACGCGACCGGTCGCGCCCAGCTCCCGCTCGGCGTCCGCGACCGCCGCCGCCAGCTCCGCGGAGGTGCGGACCCGGGATTTGTCGACGTCCGGAACGTTGATCAGCACCTGCGGCAGTCGCTCCATCACCGCGGCCAGCTCCGCAAGCGTTCGGCCCGTCGCCGCCACCCGCGCCGCCAGCATCAGCCCGGTCAGCGTGCCGTCGCCGGTCGTCGCGTGGTCCAGGACGATGACGTGGCCGGACTGCTCGCCGCCGAGCGCGTACCCGTGCTCCTTCATCGACTCCAGCACGTAGCGGTCGCCCACCGCGGTCTGCACCAGCGCCAGGCCCTCCCGCTCCATCGCGAGCTTGAAGCCGAGGTTCGACATCACGGTCGCCACCACGGTGTCCCCGCGCAGCGTGCCCGCCTCGCGCATCGCCAGCGCGAGCACCGCGAGGATCTGGTCCCCGTCGACCTCCTCGCCGGCGCCGTCGACGGCCAGGCAGCGGTCCGCGTCGCCGTCGTGCGCGATGCCGAAGTCCGCACCGTGCTCGATGACGGCCGCCCGCAACTGCTCCAGGTGCGTGGAGCCGCAGCCCTCGTTGATGTTCAGCCCGTCGGGGGCCGCGCCGATGGTGATGACGTCGGCGCCGGCCCGGGCGAACGCCTCCGGGGAGACCCGGGACGCCGCGCCGTGCGCCTCGTCGAGGACGACCTTGAGGCCGTCGAGCCGGTTCGGGAGCACCGCGACGAGATGGGCGACGTACTTGTCGAAGCCCTCGTCGTAGTCGGTGACCCGACCGACGCCCGCACCGGTCGGCCGGTCCCACGGCGCACCCGTGCGGTGCTGCTCGTACACGGTCTCGATGCGGTCCTCCAGCTCGTCGGCGAGCTTGTGGCCGCCGCGCGCGAAGAACTTGACGCCGTTGTCGGGCATGGCGTTGTGGCTGGCGGACAGCATCACGCCGAGGTCCGCGCCGAGCGCACCGGTGAGGTGCGCCACCGCGGGCGTCGGCAGCACGCCGACCCGCAGCACGTCCACGCCCGCGCTGGCGAGCCCCGCCACCACGGCCGCCTCCAGGAACTCTCCCGACGCACGCGGATCTCGCCCGACCACCGCGGTGGGCCGGTGGCCCTCAAAGGTCCCCGCCTCGGCCAGCACGTGCGCCGCCGCGACGGAAAGGCCGAGCGCGAGCTCCGCCGTCAGATCCGCGTTGGCGACACCGCGCACGCCGTCCGTGCCGAAGAGTCGTCCCACAACCGTCCTCCGAAAGTGCCTCGTGAGCCATGCTCCGAACAGAAAGCCTGACGGACCGGGCGGAGCCGCACGCTCCGCCGCCACCAAGCCTGGGGAAAACGTACGCCCCGGTGGCATGGAACGGAGCCACCGGGGCGTACGTACGAACAGCCGAGCAGGCGATTTAGCGCTTGCTGTACTGCGGGGCCTTGCGGGCCTTCTTCAGACCGGCCTTCTTGCGCTCGACCGAACGGTCGTCGCGGCTCAGGAAGCCGGCCTTCTTCAGCGGGCCGCGGTTGTTGTCCACGTCCGCCTCGTTCAGCGCGCGGGCCACGCCCAGGCGCAGGGCGCCGGCCTGGCCGGAGACACCGCCGCCGGAGATGCGGGCGACGACGTCGTAGCGGTCGTCGAGTTCGAGCACCTTGAAGGGCTCGTTGACTTCCTGCTGGTGCACCTTGTTGGGGAAGTAGTCCTCAAGGGTGCGACCGTTGATCTTCCACTTGCCGGAGCCCGGAACGATCCGGACGCGGGCGATGGCGTTCTTGCGGCGGCCCAGGCCGGCGGCCGGCTGCGGGTCGCCGAAGCGGGAGGCCAGCGACTCGCTGGTGTACTCGCCCTCGACGGGCACCTCCGACTCGAAGGTGGTGACCTCTTCGTAGGTCTCTTCGCCCTCGACGGGGATCTCAGTGGTGGTCTCGGCCACGGTGTTCCTCAGATTCTCTTCAGTCTTTGGGATGGCCGGACTTACTGCGCGACCTGGGTGATCTCGAACGGAACCGGCTGCTGAGCAGCGTGCGGGTGGTTCTCGCCCGCGTAGACCTTCAGCTTCGAGAGCATCTGACGGCCCAGGGTGTTCTTCGGGAGCATGCCCTTGACGGCCTTCTCGACGGCCTTCTCCGGGCTCTTCTCCAGCAGCTCGTCGTAGCGGACGGAGCGCAGACCACCCGGGTAGCCGGAGTGGCGGTACGCCATCTTCTGGGTCCGCTTGTTGCCGGACAGGTGCACCTTGTCCGCGTTGATGATGATGACGAAGTCACCAGTGTCGACGTGGGGCGCGTAGATCGGCTTGTGCTTGCCCCGGAGAAGGGTGGCGGCGGTGGTGGCCAGACGGCCCAGGACGACGTCCTGCGCGTCGATGATGTGCCACTGGCGCGTCACATCGCCGGGCTTGGGGCTGTACGTACGCACGGTCGTAGCCTTCGCTTCTTCAGTGAGTGAGTCTCCCCCCGCCCACGGGGGACGGAAAGAGTAGGTCCTGACAAGGCCACCCGAACGATCACGACAGCCTTGGCGGCACGCCGGGGACGCAACCCGAGTGCTCGCCGCTGGTCATCGGTCCGGTGGACCGGCGTAAGGGCCTCTCACGTGAGATAGAGCAAGCCAATACGCATAACGAAGCAGAAGCTTACCCGCCCCCCTCCGGACGGGTCAAAGTCGCCCGGTGCAACCTCCGCGTCACCCACCGGCCATCGGAACGCACCGTATCCGTACAACTACCGTGCGCGCTGGACCCGGCGCTCGTCCCACACCGGCTCGCGCGTCTCCCGCACCATCCCGTCCGAGCCGAAGACCAGATAGCGGTCGAAGGAGCGGGCGAACCACCGGTCGTGGGTGACGGCGAGCACCGTCCCCTCGTAGGCCTCCAGACCGTCCTGGAGCGCCTGCGCGGACTCCAGGTCCAGGTTGTCCGTGGGCTCGTCCAGCAGCAGCGCCGTCGTCCCCGCCAGCTCCAGCAGCAGGATCTGGAAGCGCGCCTGCTGCCCGCCGGAGAGCCGGTCGAAGGGCTGGTCGCCCTGGCGCTCCAGCTCGTACCTGCGCAGTACGGACATCGCCCCGCCGCGGTCCTTCGCGTGCTCCGTCCACAGGATGTCCACCAGGGTGCGGCCCAGCAGCTCCGGGTGGGCGTGCGTCTGCGCGAAGTGGCCGGGCACCACCCGGGCGCCCAGCTTCCACAGCCCGGTGTGCGCCACCGTCCCGTCCCCCGCCAGCAGCCGCAGGAAGTGCGACTTGCCGGAGCCGTTCGACCCCAGCACCGCCACCCGCTCCCCGTAGAAGACCTCCAGGTCGAACGGCTTCATCAGCCCGCTCAGCTCCAGCGCCTGGCAGGTCACCGCGCGCACCCCGGTCCGGCCGCCCTTGAGCCGCATCCGGATCTCCTGCTCCCGCGGCGGCTCCGGCGGCGGACCCGCCTCCTCGAACTTCCGCAGCCGGGTCTTCGCCGCCTGGTAGCGCGAGGCCATGTCATCGCTGCGCGCCGCGTACTGCTGGAGGTCCAGCACCAGCTTCTTCAGCCGGGCCCGCTCCTCGTCCCAGCGCCGCCGCAGCTCTTCGAAGCGGGTGAAGCGCTCCTTGCGGGCCTCGGGGTACGTGGCGAAGCCGCCGCCGTGCACCCACACGTCCGAGCCCGCGGCGCCCGGCTCGACGCTGATGACCTTCTGCGCGCTGCGGGCCAGCAGCTCCCGGTCGTGGGAGACGAAGAGCACCGTCTTGCGGGTCTCCGCGAGCCGCTCCTCAAGCCAGCGCTTGCCCGGCACGTCGAGGTAGTTGTCCGGCTCGTCCAGCAGCAGCACCTCGTCCGGGCCGCGCAGCAGCGCCTCCAGCGCCAGCCGCTTCTGCTCGCCGCCGCTGAGCGTCTTCAGGTCGCGGAACTGGGCGCGCTCGTACGGCACCCCCAGCGCGGCCACCGTGCACATGTCCCACAGCGTCTCCGCCTCGTAGCCGCGCGCCTCCGCCCAGTCGCTGAGGGCCTGCGCGTACGCCATCTGCGCGGCCTCGTCGTCCACCGTCATGATCCGGTGCTCGGCCGCGTCCACCGCGGCTGCGGCCTCCCTGATCCGCGGCGACGCCAGCGAGACCAGCAGGTCGCGCACCGTGCGGTCGTCGCGCACCGAGCCGATGAACTGCCGCATCACGCCCAGCCCGCCGCTCGACGAGACCGAGCCCCCGTGCGGCTGCAACTCCCCGGACAACAGCCTGAGCAGAGTCGTCTTGCCCGCGCCGTTCGCCCCCACCAGGGCGACCTTGGCGCCCTCGCCGACCCGGAACGAGGCGTCGGCGAGCAGCACCCGGCCGTCGGGCAGGTAGTACTCCAGGTGCGCGGCTTCGAGATGTCCCATTGTTCGATGATGCGGGCCGGGACCCCGCGAACCCAACCGGTTTAGGATTCGCGGCATGAGCTTTGGTCAGGGGGGGCCTCAGTGGGGGTCCGGTGAGGGACAGAACCAGAACCCGTGGAACGGCCGGGATCCGTACGGCCAGGGGCAGGGCGGGGATCCGTACGGCACGGGTCGCCCCGGTGATGGCGCGTACGGCAACGCGTCCGACACCCCGGACTGGGCCGCGCTCGCGGACGCCTCCGCGGAGCGCGCCCGCAAGCGGCGCCTGCTGATGATCGGCGGCGGCGGGCTCGCCACCGTCGGCATCGCCGCGATCGTGGCCACCGCGATCGTGCTCTCCAACGACTCCGGGGACACGCCCACCACGTCCACCGGTTCCCCGAGCGCGAGCGTCGCCCAGGAAACCCAGCCCGGGCCGTCGTTCGCCTCGGTCGCCCCTGCGCCGCCGCCGAACCCGTCGGACTACATCTCCGACGAGAAGAAGGACAAGGCGCCGCTGAACCTCGACACCTTCTTCCCCGGCACCACGATGACCATGGCCGACCGCAGGTACGCCAAGGGCGCCACCAACAGCACCGACGCCTGCGCCTCCGCGGCCCAGGGCGCCCTCCCCGCCGTCCTCTCCTCCAACGGCTGCGACCGGGTCTTCCGCGCCACGTACAGCAAGGACGGCGTCGCCGTCACCATCGGCGTCGCCGTCTTCGGCACCCAGGCGGAGGCCCAGCGGGCCGCGGAGACCAAGCGGAACATCGCCCCGCTGCCCGGCGCCGGCGTCCCCTCGTTCTGCAAGGGCGGACCGGTCTGCCTCTTCCGGTCCTCCTACGCCGGCCGGTACGCCTTCTACACCAGCACCGGCTTCACCAACGGCAAGTCCGTCACGGCGCAGGACGCGAAGGTGTACCAGGCCGCCAAGGACATCACCGACCTGACGTTCCAGCAGGTCCGCGCCCGCGGCGAGGCGCAGGCGTCAGCCGCAGCAGCCACCGGCGGCTGACCCGCCAGCCACGGGCAGCGACCGCTTGTTGCGGGCCTCCTTGCTGCGGGCGGCCAGCAACTCGTCGGACGGATAGCCGACTTCCTCCAGCGTCAGCCCGTGCGGCCGTACGACGTGCACGGCGGAGTCCCGCACGCCGGCGGCCAGCACCTGCGCCGGCCACGTCGCCGGCCGGTGCCCGTCGCCGACGAAGAGCAGCGCGCCCACCAGCGAGCGCACCATGTTGTGGCAGAAGGCGTCCGCCCGCACGGTCGCGGTGATCACCCCGGCCCCGTCCCGCTCCCACGACAGCTGCTGGAGGGTGCGGATCGTCGTCGCGCCCTCGCGCTTCTTGCAGTACGCGGCGAAGTCGTGCTCCCCGACGAGCCCGCGCGACGCCTCGTTCATCGCGGCCACGTCCAGCGGCCAGTCGTGCCACAGCACGTGGCCGCGCAGCAGCGGGTCGACCCCGCCCGGGTGGTCGCAGACCCGGTAGGCGTACCGCCGCCAGATCGCGGAGAAGCGGGCGTCGAAGCCGGCGGGCGCCTCGGCGACCCGCCAGATCCGCACGTCCCGCGAGAGCCGCCCCGCGAGCCGCTTCAGCAGCTTCTCGCGGTGCTCGGCCCACACCTCCACGGGGAGGTCGACGTGGGCCACCTGGCCGCGGGCGTGCACCCCGGCGTCCGTACGGCCGGCCACGGTCAGCTCGTACGTGGTGGTTGACCTGGTCACCGTGCGGAGGGCGTCCTCGATCTCGCCCTGCACGGTGCGCCGCCCGCCGGCCTGCTTCGCCCAGCCGGAGAACTCCCTGCCGTCGTACGACAGGTCCAGCCGCAGCCGGACGAACCCGGGCCCGATGCCCTCAGCACTCACGTGTTGATCCTCTTGTCACGGGAACGGGCCCGCTCCCCCGAGGGGGAACGGGCCCGTCCACCAGCCTTGCGACGCGATCGGCGAACCGATCAGGCGTCCTTGGACTCCGCGGCCTCGGCGGCCGGCTTGGCGTCCTCGACCGGAGCCTCGGCGGCCTCGTCGGACTCCTTCTTCAGGGCGTCCTCCTTGACCGCGCGCACCGTCGCGGCCTCGGCCTCGGCGACGGTCGCCTTCTTGGCGATCTCGCCCTCGACGAGCTCGATCACGGCCATGCGCGCGTTGTCACCACGGCGGTTGCCGATCTTGGTGATCCGGGTGTAGCCACCCGGGCGCTCGGCGTACCGCGGGGCGATCTCGGTGAAGAGCGTGTGCACGATGCCCTTGTCCGTGATCGTCTGCAGGACCAGGCGACGGTTGTGGATGTCGCCCTTCTTCGCCTTGGTGATCAGCCGCTCGGCGACCGGACGCAGGCGGCGGGCCTTGGCCTCGGTCGTGGTGATGCGGCCGTGCTCGAACAGCGCCTTCGCGAGGTTCGCGAGGAGCAGCCGCTCGTGCGCTGCGCTGCCGCCCAGACGGGCGCCCTTGGCGGGCTTCGGCATGGTGTTTCTCCTTGTGTACTGCACCGGCCGTGTCAGGTACCGATGTCAGGTCCCCGCAGGCGGACGCCCACGGGCAGTTTTGTTGCCACGCCCCGGAGGTGCTTTGGGGGCGCTGGGGTGGTGCTTTTAGGGGCGCGGGGAACTGCGCGACCAGCAACAGCGGACGCGCAGTCGCCCACCGGTGGTCGGGCCTACGGTCTCCCGTAAACACCCGACCCCGGTGGAACCGCTTAGTACTGCTCGGTCTCGACGAAACCCGCATCCGCGTCGTCATCCGCGCCGAACGCGTCAGCCGCGGCGGTGGGGTCGAATCCGGGCGGGCTGTCCTTGAGCGCCAGGCCCATGCCGGCCAGCTTCGCCTTGACCTCGTCGATCGACTTCGCACCGAAGTTGCGGATGTCGAGCAGGTCCGCCTCGGAGCGGGCCACCAGCTCGCCCACCGAGTGGATGCCCTCGCGCTTGAGGCAGTTGTAGGAGCGGACCGTGAGCTCCAGCTCCTCGATCGGCAGGGCCAGGTCCGCGGCGAGCGCGGCGTCCGTCGGGGACGGGCCCATGTCGATGCCCTCGGCGTCGATGTTCAGCTCGCGGGCGAGACCGAACAGCTCGACCAGGGTCTTGCCGGCGGAGGCCATGGCGTCGCGCGGACGCATCGCCTGCTTGGTCTCGACGTCGACGATCAGCTTGTCGAAGTCGGTGCGCTGCTCGACTCGGGTGGCCTCGACCTTGTACGTGACCTTGAGCACCGGCGAGTAGATGGAGTCGACAGGAATGCGGCCGATCTCCTGGCCCACCTGCTTGTTCTGCACGGCGGAGACGTAGCCGCGACCGCGCTCGACGGTCAGCTCCATCTCCAGCTTGCCCTTGCCGTTCAGCGTGGCGAGGACGAGGTCGGGGTTGTGCACCTCGACACCGGCCGGGGGCGCGATGTCGGCGGCGGTGACCAGACCCGGGCCCTGCTTGCGCAGGTACATCACGACGGGCTCGTCGTGCTCGCTGGAGACCACGAGCTGCTTGATGTTCAGGATCAGGTCGGTGACGTCCTCCTTCACGCCGGGCACGGTGGTGAACTCGTGCAGGACGCCGTCGACGCGGATGGACGTGACCGCCGCACCCGGGATCGAGGAGAGGAGGGTACGGCGGAGGGAGTTGCCGAGGGTGTAGCCGAAGCCCGGCTCCAGCGGCTCGATCACGAACCGGGAGCGGTACTCGTCGACGACCTCTTCGGTCAGCGAGGGACGCTGAGCGATCAGCATGCGGATCGTTCCTTCAGTCGGGGGCGCCCGCTATTTGACGCCCGACAGGTGTTGCACAAAACAAAGGGTACGGGCGGTACGACCCGAATGGGCCGTACCGCCCGAACAAACGGCCAAGCAGCCGGAGCCTTCGCAGGCCCCGTGCCCGCAGGCGCGCGCAGCGTCAGACGCGGCGGCGGTTCGGCGGACGGCAGCCGTGCTGCGACATGTGGGGGATAACCCCCACACCCCCAGCCGGACGGCGCCCGCCCGTGCGCGCAGCGTCAGACGCGGCGGCGCTTCGGCGGACGGCAGCCGTTGTGCGGCGTCGGGGTGACGTCCTGGATCGAGCCGACCTCCAGGCCCGTGGCCTGGAGCGAGCGGATCGCGGTCTCACGGCCGGAGCCGGGGCCCTTGACGAACACGTCGACCTTGCGCATGCCGTGCTCCTGCGCACGACGCGCGGCGGACTCCGCCGCCATCTGCGCGGCGAACGGCGTGGACTTCCGGGAGCCCTTGAAGCCGACGTGGCCGGCGGAGGCCCAGGAGATCACGTTGCCCGCGGGGTCCGTGATCGACACGATGGTGTTGTTGAACGTGCTCTTGATGTGCGCGTGGCCGTGAGCGACGTTCTTCTTTTCCTTGCGGCGCACCTTCTTGACAGCGCCCTGACGTCCCTTGGGGGGCATCTATTACTCCTACGGGAGGTGGTCGGTCCTACAGCGAAGACCGCGGATGAGCGTCCGCTGAGGACTACTTCTTGCCCGGCTTCTTCTTACCGGCGATGGCGCGACGCGGGCCCTTGCGGGTACGGGCGTTCGTGCTGGTGCGCTGACCGTGGACCGGCAGGCCACGACGGTGGCGCAGACCCTGGTAACAGCCGATCTCGACCTTGCGGCGGATGTCGGCCTGGATCTCGCGGCGGAGGTCACCCTCGGTGCGGAGGTTGGCGTCCACGTACTCGCGGATCTTGACCAGGTCCTCTTCGGACAGGTCACGAACGCGGGTGTCCGGGTTCACGCCGGTCGCGGAGAGGATCTCCTTGGACCGGGTGCGCCCGACACCGAAGACGTAGGTGAGTGCGATCTCCACGCGCTTTTCGCGCGGGATGTCGACACCGGAAACGCGTGCCATTCAATGGCTCCTGTGTGCTCGGGGGTCTTCCGCAGAACCGCTCCCGACCGCCGACCGCCCTGCTGGGCAGTGGTACGTCCGGGTCCCCGGCCCCCGCCGGAGGTGTCGCCGGCCCCTACGGGCTGGGCGGGCTCTGCGTATGTACGAATGCGTTGCTTGCGTCGCGCGAAGTACTGCGAAGTACAGGTCGGCGTGCGTCAGCCCTGGCGCTGCTTGTGGCGCAGGTTGTCGCAGATGACCATGACCCGACCGTGACGGCGGATCACCTTGCACTTGTCGCAGATCTTCTTGACGCTCGGCTTGACCTTCATGGGATGTGAGGTTCTCCGGGTCAGTGCCACCGCCCTCCGCGGGGGAGGGACGGGACAAGATCTACTTGTAGCGGTAGACGATCCGGCCACGCGTCAGGTCGTACGGAGAGAGCTCCACGACGACCCGGTCGTCCGGAAGGATTCGGATGTAGTGCATCCGCATCTTGCCGGAGATGTGCGCGAGGACCTTGTGACCGTTCTGAAGCTCCACCTTGAACATCGCGTTCGGGAGGGACTCGATCACGGTGCCCTCGATCTCGATGGCACCTTGCTTCTTGGCCACGCTTCGCCCTTCGAATCGGCTACCTTGATCGACTCCCGTAGTCCACCGGGCCGCCCGCACGCGGGCAGACGGGTACACGAGAGCCGACGCATCAGTCTACGTCAGGCCATCCGAAAAGACGAATCCAGCAAGCCTGCCCGCTCGGCAAGATCCTTATGCACCCGGTCCCCCGGGTGCGCCGCCGATCGGTATGACCGACTTCGGATGGATCAGACTCATCAGATGGATGGGATGGATCGGACGGTTCAGCCGGCCAGCGGGTCCGGCGCGGCCGTGATGCCCAGCTCCGCCAGCTTCGCCTTGCCGCCGTCCGGCGAGGTCAGCACCAGCGGGCCCTCCTCGGTGAGCGCCACCGAGTGCTCCCAGTGCGAGGACCAGGTGCCGTCCGTGGTGATCACGGTCCACTCGTCCGCCAGCACCTCGGTCTTCGGCGTGCCGAGCGAGACCATCGGCTCGATCGCCAGGCAGAGGCCGGGCACCAGCCGCGGGCCCTTGCCGCGCTTGCGGGCGACGTAGTTCAGCAGGTGGGGCTCCATGTGCATCTCGGTCCCGATGCCGTGGCCGCCGTACTCCTCGATGATCCCGTACCGGCCGCCGCCCGGCTTCGGCTGACGGCGGATGTACGTCTCGATCGCCCGCGACAGGTCGACGAGCCGGTTGCCCGCCTTCATCGCGGCGATCCCGGCCCACATCGACTCCTCGGTCACCCGGGAGAGCTCGACCAGCTCCGGAGCGTGACCGGTGCCGACGAAGGCGGTGAAGGCCGCGTCGCCGTGCCAGCCGTCGACGACGGCGCCCGCGTCGATCGAGATGATGTCGCCGTCCTTGAGGACGGTCTTGTCGTCCGGGATGCCGTGGACCACGACCTCGTTGGCCGAGGTGCAGATGGTGGCGGGGAAGCCGCCGTACCCGAGGAAGTTCGACTTGGCGCCGTGCTCGGCGAGCACCTTGCGGGCGACCTCGTCCAGGTCCTTCGTGGTGGCGCCGGGCACCGCGGCCTCCCGGGTCGCCGCGTGGATCGCGGCGACGACCAGCCCCGCCGCGCGCATCTTCGCGATCTGCTCCGGGGTCTTGAGCTGCACCATGCCCGAATCCTTGCCTTTCACCTTCAGTCACCCGCGCGACCGGTCACCCGGGTGACGCCGACGGCTCTCGTCTCGCTCAACAGTACGGCCGCGGCGTCCGTCAGACACCGCGGCCGTATCTCGTACTACGGGGCCCACCGGCCCCGGGCGGGGCTCGTCAGCCCTTCGCCTTGTCCTTGTCCAGCGCTTCCATCGCCCGCTGCGTCACCTCGGTGACCGGACCGAGCGCCGAGATCGTCACCACGAGGCCCTGGCCCCGGTAGTAGTCGATGATCGGCTCGGTCTGGGTGTGGTAGACCTCCAGGCGCTTGCGGACGGTCGACTCGGAGTCGTCGTCGCGCTGGTACAGCTCGCCGCCGCAGACGTCGCAGACGCCCTCCTGCTTCGGCGGCTGGTACGCCACGTGGAAGACGTGGCTGGAGTCGTTGCGGCAGATGCGGCGACCCGCGATCCGCTTCACGACCTCGTCCTCGGGGACCTCCAGGTCCAGCACCGCGTCCAGGGTCATGCCCTCGGACTTCAGCATCGCGTCCAGCGCCTCGGCCTGGGACACGTTGCGCGGGAAGCCGTCGAGGAGGAAGCCCCCGACGGCGTCCGGGCGGCCCATCCGCTCCTTCGCCATGCCGATGGTGACCTCGTCGGGAACCAGTTCACCGGCGTCCATGTAGGACTTGGCCTGACGGCCCAGGTCGGTGCCCTGGCTGATGTTGGCGCGGAAGAGGTCACCCGTGGAGATGTGCGGGATCGACAGGTTCTCGGCAAGGTACGCAGCCTGCGTTCCCTTGCCGGCCCCGGGAGGTCCGACGAGGACGATTCGCATCAGCGGAGGAACCCTTCGTAATTGCGCTGCTGGAGCTGGCTCTCGATCTGCTTCACGGTCTCCAGACCCACACCCACGATGATGAGGATGCTCGTCCCGCCGAACGGGAAGTTCTGGTTAGCGCCTCCGAAGCCCACCAACGCCATCGTCGGGACGAGAGCAATCAGACCCAGGTACAGCGAGCCAGGCCAAGTGATCCTGTTGAGCACGTAGCTCAGGTACTCGGCGGTAGGTCGACCAGCCCGGATGCCCGGGATGAATCCACCATACTTCTTCATGTTGTCCGCGACTTCCTCGGGGTTGAACGAGATGGCCACGTAGAAGAAGGCGAAGAAGACGATCAGCAGGAAGTACGTGATGATGTAGTACGGGTGGTCGCCCTTGACCAGGTGTGCTTCGATCCAACGCTTCCAGCCGGACGAGCCGCTGGAGAACTGCGCGATCAGCGCCGGGATGTAGAGCAGCGACGACGCGAAGATGACGGGGATCACACCCGCCTGGTTCACCTTCAGCGGGATGTACGTGGAGGTGCCGCCGTACGAACGGCGCCCGATCATCCGCTTCGCGTACTGGACGGGGATCCTGCGCTGGGCCTGTTCGACGAAGACCACCAGCGCCACCATCACGAAGCCGATCAGGATGACGGTGCCGAACTCGATCCAGCCCTTGGCGAGCGTGCCGCTCTCCTTGATGGCCCACAGCTGGCCGGGGAAGGCCGAGGCGATCGCGATGAACATCAGGATCGACATGCCGTTGCCGATGCCGCGGTCGGTGATCAGCTCGCCCAGCCACATCGTGACGGCGGTGCCCGCGGTCATCGTGATGACCATGACCACGGTCGTGAAGATCGATTGGTCTGGCACGATCTGCGAACCGACCGAGCAGCCCTGGAACAGCATGCCGCTACGGGCCGTCGCCACCAGACCCGTGCCCTGGAGCACGGCCAGCGCGACCGTCAGGTAGCGGGTGTACTGGGTGATCTTCGCCGTACCGGACTGGCCCTCCTTCTTGAGGGCTTCCAGGCGCGGGATGACCACGGTCAGCAGTTGGAGAATGATGCTCGCCGTGATGTACGGCATGATGCCGAGCGCGAAGATGGTGATCTGCAGCAGCGCCCCACCGCTGAGCACGTTCACCAGGCCGAACAGGCTGTTGTTGCTCTTGGACGCCTGGTCGACACAGATCTGGACGTTCTGGTAGTCGACGCCTGGGATCGGGATGTGCGATCCGAGGCGGAACAGAATGATGATGCCCAGTGTGAAGAGCAGCTTCTTGCGCAGGTCGGGCGTCTTGAACGCTCGGGCGAACGCGGTGAGCACGGTGCCTCCTGCGACCCCCGCGCTACTGCGTCAGAGGTGACGGTCTTGAGGATCGACGGATACTTATCAGCTAACTAACAGCAAAACGCCCGGTGAGGTTCCCGTCGGGAACCAAACCGTTCGGAGTTCTCCACAGCAGTGGACGCCGTTACCTTACCGGCGACGGTGCCACCCTTGGAACGACCAACCGGGGATGCCCCTTTTGGGAGGCATCCCCGGTCGGTGTTCAGCCTGCGGCCACTGAGCCCGTCTCAGACGAGTTCGGTGACGGTACCGCCGGCAGCGGCGATCTTCTCCTTGGCGGAGCCGGAGACGGCGTCGACCGTCACCTGCAGCGCCACGGAGACCTCACCCTGGCCGAGGACCTTGACGAGCTGGTTCTTGCGAACCGCACCCTTGGCGACCAGATCGGCCACCGTGACCTCGCCACCCTCGGGGTAGAGCGCGGCCAACTTGTCCAGGTTCACGACCTGGTACTCGGTGCGGAACGGGTTCTTGAAGCCCTTGAGCTTCGGGAGGCGCATGTGGAGGGGCATCTGCCCGCCCTCGAAGCGCTCCGGAACCTGGTAGCGGGCCTTGGTGCCCTTGGTGCCACGACCGGCCGTCTTACCCTTCGACGCCTCACCGCGACCGACACGGGTCTTCGCGGTCTTGGCGCCCGGGGCGGGACGGAGGTTGTGGACCCTCAGCGGGTTCTGCTCCGCCATGTCAGTCGACCTCCTCGACCGTCACGAGGTGGCGGACGGTGTGCACCATGCCGCGGAACTCGGGACGGTCCTCCTTGACGACCACGTCGTTGAGCTTCTTCAGCCCGAGCGAACGCAGCGTGTCACGGTGGTTCTGCTTGCTGCCGATGTACGACTTCGTCTGCGTGATCTTGAGGCGGGCCATTACGCACCCGCTCCCGCACGCGCACGAAGCAGGGCCGCGGGGGCGACGTCCTCAAGCGGCAGACCGCGGCGGGCCGCGATCTCCTCCGGACGCTGCAGGCCCTTCAGGGCCGCCACGGTCGCGTGCACGATGTTGATCGCGTTGTCGGAGCCGAGCGACTTCGACAGGATGTCGTGGACGCCGGCGCACTCCAGGACGGCGCGCACCGGACCACCGGCGATAACACCCGTACCGGGGGAAGCCGGCTTGAGCAGGACGACGCCCGCAGCCTTCTCGCCCTGGATGGGGTGGGGGATGGTGCCCTGGATGCGGGGGACCTTGAAGAAGTGCTTCTTGGCCTCCTCAACACCCTTGGCGATGGCGGCCGGCACCTCCTTGGCCTTGCCGTAACCGACACCCACGGTGCCGTCACCGTCGCCCACCACGACCAGCGCGGTGAAGCTGAAGCGACGACCACCCTTCACAACCTTGGCGACGCGGTTGATCGCGACGACGCGCTCGACGTACGCGGTCTTCTCGGCGGCAGACGCGCCGCCGTCACGGCCCTTCCGGTCCCGCCGCTCGCCGCCACCGGCACCGCTTCCGCGGCGCTGGGGTCCAGCCATTGGAATTACCTCTCTCTGTTACGTCCGCTAGCTCCGGAACCGGGGCTCAGAACTTCAGCCCGGCCTCGCGGGCGGCGTCAGCCAGAGCGGCAATCCGCCCGGCGTACTGGTTGCCACCACGGTCGAACACGACAGCCTCGACACCGGCGGCCTTGGCACGCTCCGCGACCAGGGCGCCGACCTGCTGGGCCTGGGCGCTCTTGTCGCCCTCGCCACCGCGGATCGAGGTGTCCAGGGTCGACGCCGACGCGAGCGTGTGGCCCGCGATGTCGTCGATGACCTGCGCCACGATGTGGCGGTTGGAACGCGTCACGACCAGGCGCGGACGCTCCGGCGTGCCGGAGATGCGCTTGCGGACGCGGATGTGGCGGCGCTTGATGGCGGCGCGCTTGTACGCGTCACCCTTGGCGATCTTCACACCGAATGCCATGGCTTACTTACCCGCCTTTCCGACCTTGCGGCGGATGACCTCGCCCGCGTACTTGACGCCCTTGGCCTTGTACGGGTCGGGCTTGCGCAGCTTGCGGATGTTCGCGGCGACCTCGCCGACCTTCTGCTTGTCGATGCCCTCGACAGAGAACTTGGTCGGCGACTCGACCTTGAAGGAGATGCCCTCGGGGGCCTCCACCAGGATCGGGTGGCTGTAGCCGAGCTGGAACTCCAGGTTGGAGCCCTTCGCGGCGACGCGGTAACCGACACCGCTGATTTCGAGCGCCTTCGTGTACCCCTTGGTCACGCCGGTGATCATGTTCGCCACCAGCGTGCGGGACAGGCCGTGGAGGGCCTTGTTCTGACGCTCGTCGTTGGGACGGGAGACGTTCAGAACGCCGTCCTCGCCCTTCACGATCTCGATCGGCGCCGCGACGACGTGGGTGAGGGAGCCCTTGGGGCCCTTCACCGAGACCGTACGACCCTCGATGGTGACGTCCACACCGGCGGGAACCTGGATGGGGAGCTTGCCGATACGCGACATTGCTATTCCTCCGTTCCCGTACTACCAGACGTAGGCGAGGACTTCCCCACCCACGCCCTTCTTCTGCGCCTGCTGGCCGGTCAGGAGACCGTGCGACGTGGAGATGATCGCCACGCCGAGGCCGCCGAGGACCTTGGGCAGGTTGGTGGACTTTGCGTACACGCGAAGACCCGGCTTCGAGATCCGCTTGATGCCCGCGATGGAGCGCTCACGGTTCGGGCCGAACTTGAGCTCCAGGACGAGGTTCTTGCCGACCTCGGCGTCCTCGACCTTCCAGCCCGTGATGAAGCCCTCCTGCTGGAGGATCTCCGCGATGTGCGACTTGATCTTGCTGTGCGGCATCGTCACGGAGTCGTGGTACGCCGAGTTCGCGTTCCGCAGACGCGTCAGCATGTCTGCGATCGGATCAGTCATGGTCATGAATTGGCCTTCGGCCTCTCTCGCCGGGGTTTCCTGTATGCGCCATCCCTCTCCCCACACAGGGGCGGGACGGGTGCGGCGCGGGGACCTACGGCGTAGTAAGTCGTATCAGGCGGCGGGCGCCCAACCCTCCAAGCCTAAGCCATGGAGGGTGGGGCGACCGCCACCCGTCTGCTTACCGAGAGACTCCGGGGTTCCCCGAAAGGGGAATTACCAGGAGCTCTTGGTCACGCCCGGCAGCTCGCCACGGTGAGCCATCTCACGAAGGCACACGCGGCAGAGGCCGAACTTGCGGTACACGGAGTGCGGACGGCCACAGCGCTGGCAGCGGGTGTACGCGCGCACACCGAACTTGGGCTTGCGGGCGGCCTTGGCAATGAGAGCCTTCTTCGCCATCTCGCTCACGCCTCCTTGAAGGGGAAGCCGAGGTGACGAAGGAGGGCGCGGCCCTCGTCGTCGTTGGTCGCCGTGGTCACCACGGTGATGTCCATACCCCGGACGCGGTCGATCTTGTCCTGGTCGATCTCGTGGAACATGACCTGCTCCGTGAGACCGAAGGTGTAGTTGCCACGGCCGTCGAACTGCTTCGGGGACAGGCCGCGGAAGTCGCGGATGCGCGGCAGCGCGAGCGACAGGGTGCGGTCCAGGAACTCCCACATGCGGTCGCCACGGAGCGTGACGTGGGCACCGATCGGCTGGCCCTCGCGCAGCTTGAACTGCGCGATGGACTTGCGGGCCTTGGTGACGGCCGGCTTCTGACCGGTGATCGTGGTGAGGTCCTTGATGGCGCCCTCGATCAGCTTGGAGTCGCGGGCGGCGTCGCCCACACCCATGTTGACCACGATCTTCACGAGGCCCGGGACCTGCATGACGTTCTCGTACGAGAACTCCTCAAGCAGCTTGCCCTTGATCTCCTCGCGGTACTTCGCCTTGAGGCGCGGAGTGGTGGTGGTAGCCATCAGATGTCCTCACCCGTCCGCTTGGCAACGCGGATCTTGTTGCCCTCTTCGTCGAAGCGGTAACCGACGCGGGTCACGACCTTCTTGCCGTCCTTCTCCACGACGAGCTGAACGTTGCTCACGTGGACGGGGGCCTCGGTGGTCACGATCCCGCCGGCCTGCGAGGCGCGGCCGGGCTGGTTCGCCTTGGTGTGCTTCTTGACCCGGTTGACACCCTCGACCAGGACGCGGTCCTCGCGGGGGAAGGCCGCGATGACCTTGCCCTGCTTGCCCTTGTCCTTACCGGTGATGACCTGGACCAGGTCGCCCTTCTTGATCTTCATGCTTACAGCACCTCCGGCGCGAGCGAGATGATCTTCATGAACTTCTTCTCGCGCAGCTCACGGCCGACGGGGCCGAAGATACGGGTGCCGCGAGGGTCGCCGTCGTTCTTCAGAATGACGGCGGCGTTCTCGTCGAAGCGGATGTACGAGCCGTCCTGGCGGCGGCGCTCCTTGACGGTGCGAACGATGACCGCCTTGACGACGTCACCCTTCTTCACGTTGCCACCGGGGATCGCGTCCTTGACGGTGGCGACGATGACGTCACCGATGCCCGCGTAGCGGCGGCCCGAGCCACCGAGAACACGGATGCAAAGGATCTCCTTGGCACCAGTGTTGTCGGCGACGCGCAGCCGCGACTCCTGCTGGATCACGTCTTATCTCCTGTGTGTCTGCCGGTTCCCCGGGGGGCCGCTCGCAAGCGGCCCCCCGGAGCCTGGCGGAACTGACCCGAGGGGAGTTGCCCCTCGGGCGATTACTTGGCCTTCTCGAGGATCTCGACGACGCGCCAGTGCTTGGTCGACGACAGCTTCCGGGTCTCCATCAGGAGGACGCGGTCGCCGACGCCGGCAGCGTTCTGCTCGTCGTGGGCCTTGAGCTTGTTCGTACGGCGGATGACCTTGCCGTACAGAGCGTGCTTGACGCGGTCCTCGACGGCGACGACGACGGTCTTGTCCATCTTGTCGCTGACGACCAGGCCCTCGCGGGTCTTGCGCGCGTTGCGCTCGATCTTCTGCTCAGTCACGTTGTTCTCGCTCATCAGGCGCTCTCCACCGTCTCGATGCCCAGCTCGCGCTCGCGCATCAGGGTGTAGATCCGCGCGATGTCCTTACGGACGGCCTTGAGCCGGCCGTGGTTCTCAAGCTGACCGGTCGCCGCCTGGAAGCGGAGGTTGAACAGCTCTTCCTTGGCCTCGCGGAGCTTGTCAACAAGCTCCTCGCTGCCCAGCTCGCGCAGCTCGGACGCCTTGGTTCCGGCCGACATCACGCCTCACCTGCCTCGCGCCGAACGATGCGGCACTTCATCGGAAGCTTGTGAGCAGCGCGGGTGAGCGCCTCACGAGCAATCTTCTCGTTCGGGTAGGACAGCTCGAACATCACCCGACCGGGCTTGACGTTCGCGACCCACCACTCCGGGGAACCCTTACCGGAACCCATGCGGGTCTCGGCGGGCTTCTTGGTCAGCGGGCGGTCCGGGTAGATGTTGATCCAGACCTTGCCGCCACGCTTGATGTGGCGGGTCATCGCGATACGGGCCGCCTCGATCTGGCGGTTGGTCACGTACGCCGGCGTGATGGCCTGGATGCCGTACTCGCCGAACGCAACCGTCGTACCGCCCTTGGCCATACCACTGCGCTTCGGGTGGTGCTGCTTGCGGTGCTTGACCCTACGGGGGATCAGCATGGCGGTCAGGCCTCCGTTCCGGTGCTCTCAGCAGCCGGAGCAGCGGCAGCGGCCTCGGCCTTGGGGGCCTCGGCAGCGGCGCTCTGCTGCGGCTTACGACCGCGACCGCCACGCTCGCCACCGCGGCCACCACGGCCGGCCGGGCGGTCGGAACCGCCACGGGCCGGGCGGTTGCCGGCGCGGGCAGCGGCGTTCTCGGCGCGGACCTCGGCGATGTTCTTGACGTCGCCCTTGTAGATCCAGACCTTCACGCCGATGCGGCCGAAGGTGGTCTTGGCCTCGAAGAAGCCGTACTCGACGTTCGCGCGGAGCGTGTGCAGCGGCACGCGGCCCTCGCGGTAGAACTCCGAGCGGGACATCTCGGCGCCGCCGAGACGGCCACCGCACTGGATCTTGATGCCCTTGGCGCCCGCCTTCATCGCCGACTGCATGCTCTTGCGCATGGCGCGGCGGAAGGAGACGCGGGAGGACAGCTGCTCGGCCACGGCCTGGGCCACCAGCTGAGCGTCCACCTCGGGGTTCTTGACCTCGAGGATGTTCAGCTGGACCTGCTTGCCGGTGAGCTTTTCGAGGTCGCCGCGGATGCGGTCGGCCTCGGCGCCACGGCGGCCGATGACGATGCCCGGGCGGGCGGTGTGGATGTCCACCCGCACGCGGTCACGGGTGCGCTCGATCTCCACCTTCGAGATGCCGGCGCGCTCCATGCCGGACGTCATCATCCGACGGATGGCGACGTCTTCCTTGACGTAGTCCTTGTACAGCTTGTCGGCGTACCAGCGGGACTTGAAGTCCGTGGTGATGCCGAGCCGGAACCCATGCGGGTTAACCTTCTGGCCCATTACCGGGTTCCTTCCTTGCTGCTGACGACCACGGTGATGTGGCTGGTCCGCTTACGGATCCGGTAGGCGCGGCCCTGGGCGCGCGGCCGGAACCGCTTCAGGGTCGGGCCCTCATCCACGTACGCCTCGCTGATGACCAGCGTGGAGGCGTCGGTGTGGTCGTAGTTGTGCGCGGCGTTGGCGATGGCGCTGTCCAGCACCTTGCCGACCGGCACGCTCGCGGCCTGCGGGGCGAAACGCAGGACCGCCTGAGCCTCCGTGGCGTCCATGCCACGGATGAGGTCCACCACGCGGCGGGCCTTCATGGGCGTGACGCGGATGTACCGCGCCTGGGCCCTGGCTTCCATGGTTGTCCCTTCAGTGTCTGACACGTTCGTCATAGTCGTTCACACCCCGCTGTTAGCGGCGCTTCGACTTCCGGTCGTCCTTGACGTGGCCGCGGAAGGTGCGAGTCGGCGAGAACTCGCCGAGCTTGTGGCCGACCATCGACTCGGTGACGAACACCGGGACGTGGATCTTGCCGTTGTGCACCGCGATCGTGTGGCCGAGCATGGCCGGGACGATCATCGAGCGACGGGACCAGGTCTTGATGACGTTCTTGGTGCCGGCTTCGTTCTGGGCGTCCACCTTCTTGATCAGGTGGTCGTCGACGAAGGGCCCCTTCTTGAGACTGCGCGGCATCTAAACCCGCTCCTAGCGCTTCTTGTTCGTCTTGCGGCGGCGGACGATGTACTTGTTGCTCGCCTTCTTGGGAGAACGAGTACGGCCCTCCTTCTGACCCCACGGGCTGACCGGGTGGCGACCACCGGAGGTCTTGCCCTCACCACCACCGTGCGGGTGGTCAACCGGGTTCATCGCGACACCACGGACGGTCGGGCGGACGCCCTTCCACCGCTTGCGGCCGGCCTTGCCCCAGTTGATGTTCGACTGCTCGGCGTTGCCGACCTCGCCGATGGTGGCGCGGCAGCGGACGTCGACCAGGCGGATCTCACCGGACGGCATGCGCAGGTGGGCCATGACGCCCTCCTTCGCCAGCAGCTGCACGGAGGCACCCGCGGAGCGGGCGAACTTCGCACCGCCGCCGGGCCGCAGCTCGATGGCGTGGATGGTCGTACCGACCGGGATGTTGCGCAGCGCCAGGTTGTTGCCGGGCTTGATGTCGGCGCCGGGGCCGTTCTCGACCCGGTCGCCCTGGCTCAGGCCGCGGGGGGCGATGATGTAGCGCTTCTCGCCGTCCGCGTAGTGCAGGAGCGCGATGCGCGCGGTGCGGTTGGGGTCGTACTCGATGTGAGCGACCTTGGCCGGCACGCCGTCCTTGTCGTGACGACGGAAGTCGATCACGCGGTAGGCGCGCTTGTGGCCACCGCCCTGGTGACGGACGGTCACACGACCGGTGTTGTTACGGCCGCCCTTGCTGTGCAGGGGGCGGACCAGCGACTTCTCCGGCGTGGACCGCGTGATCTCGACGAAGTCGGCGACGCTGGAGCCACGACGGCCCGGGGTCGTCGGCTTGTACTTGCGGATACCCATTGTCTCTCAGTCCTCGGAAGAATCCGGACTATCTAGACGCTCCGACCTCCGTCAGGAGGTCGGACCGCCGAAGATGTCGATGCGGTCGCCCTCAGCGAGGGTCACGATGGCGCGCTTGGTGTTGGCGCGCTTGCCGAAACCGGTGCGGGTGCGCTTGCGCTTGCCCTGCCGGTTGATCGTGTTGACCCCGGTGACCTTGACCGAGAAGACCGCCTCGACGGCCTGCCTGATCTGGGTCTTGTTGGCGCGCGGGTCGACGACGAACGTGTACTTGTTCTCGTCCAGCAGCGCGTAGCTCTTCTCGGAAACGACCGGCTTGACGAGGATGTCACGCGGGTCCGAGAAGGTCTTGCTGGTGACGACCGCCGTGGTGTTCTCGGACATCAGGCGTCGCTCCCTTCGGTCTCAACGGCCTTGTCGGGGCCAGACACGAAGGACTCGAAGGCGGCCTGGGTGAAGACCACGTCCTCGGAGCGGATCACGTCGTACGTGTTCAGCTGGCCCGGCTCCAGGATGTGCACCTGGGGCAGGTTGCGGGCGGACAGCCACGCGGCCTCGTCGGCGCGGTCGACGACCAGGAGCAGGTTCTTGCGCTCCGAGATCTTGCCGAACAGCGTCTTGGCGGCCTTGGTGGAGATCTCACCCTCGACCACGCCGGTGACGACGTGGATGCGGGAGTTGCGGGCCCGGTCGGTGAGGGCACCGCGCAGGGCGGCGGCCTTCATCTTCTTGGGGGTCCGCTGCGAGTAGTCACGCGGCACGGGGCCGTGGACGACGCCACCGCCGGCGAACTGCGGGGCGCGGGTCGAGCCCTGACGGGCGCGGCCGGTGCCCTTCTGGCGGTACGGCTTCTTGCCGCCACCACGGACCTCGCCGCGCGTCTTGACCTTGTGCGTGCCCTGGCGGGCAGCGGCCAGCTGCGCGACGACGACCTGGTGGATCAGCGGGATGCTGACCTTGGCGTCGAAGATCTCGGCCGGGAGCTCGACGGTCCCGGTCTTGTCGCCCGCGGGCGACAGAATGTCAATGGTGCTCATAGTCCCTTAGGCCCCCTTGGCCGCAGTGCGGACCAGGACCAGGCCGCCGTTCGGACCAGGAACCGCGCCCTTGATGAGCAGCAGGCCCTTCTCCGCGTCAACGGCGTGAACGGTCAGGTTCTGGGTGGTGACCCGCTCGTTGCCCATGCGGCCAGCCATGCGGAGGCCCTTGAACACGCGGCCCGGGGTGGCGCAGCCACCGATGGAGCCGGGGGAGCGGTGCTTGCGCTGGGTGCCGTGACCGGCGCCGAGGCCCTTGAAGTTGTGACGCTTCATGACACCGGCGAAGCCCTTGCCCTTGCTCTTGCCCGTGACGTCGACCTTGACGCCGGACTCGAACACCTCGGCAGTGACCTCCTGGCCGAGCGTGTACTCGCCGGCGTCGGAGGTACGGATCTCCACCAGGTGGCGGCGGGGGGTCACGTCGGCCTGGGCGAAGTGACCCTTGAGGGGCTTGTTCACCTTGCGCGGGTCGATCTCGCCGAAGGCGATCTGGACCGACTCGTAGCCGTCCCTGTCATTGGTGCGGACCTGGGTAACGACACAGGGCCCGGCCTTGACGACGGTCACCGGGACGACACGGTTGTTCTCGTCCCAGACCTGGGTCATGCCGAGCTTCTCGCCCAGGACGCCCTTGATCTGCTTTGCCATCTTCTCCCGGCCTCTCAGAGCTTGATCTCGATGTCAACGCCGGCCGGAAGGTCCAGGCGCATCAGCGAGTCAACGGTCTTGGGCGTCGGGTCGAGGATGTCGATCAGGCGCTTGTGCGTACGCATCTCGAAGTGCTCGCGCGAGTCCTTGTACTTGTGCGGCGACTTGATGACGCAGTACACGTTCTTCTCAGTGGGCAGCGGCACCGGGCCCGCGACCGACGCACCAGTACGGGTCACCGTCTCGACGATCTTCTTCGCCGAGGAGTCGATGACCTCGTGGTCGTAGGCCTTGAGCCGGATGCGGATCTTCTGTCCCGCCATGGCTACTCAGTAGTCCTGTCTCTCGATGAACGCTCTGGAACCCGGCGGGCTGATGCGGCCTTCTCCGACCCCCGCGGTCGGGCGTGTCGCACTCCCTCTACGCAGATGTCCCAAGGGACATCCCAACCAAGGGGGTGCGGGCCCTGCCCGCGCGTCGGGGTGAAGACCACCCACCGGGTGCCTGGTCGGTACCCCGCTGACACTTCCCGGAAGATTCCCGTACGTCCGCCCCAGCGCTGCCGTGCGGCCCTTGCGGGCCGTGGGGCAGTTGGGACGACGAGTACTGTGGGACTCGCTTCCGGTCCTCCCGGCGGGAGGCGCGCAGCATCGGCACTCAACCGAGCAACCCGGACAGTCTGCCACATGGCCGTGCGGCCTGGCCAATCGGGCGCAAGAGGTTACCCGCCGATCCTCTTCTTTCAAACTCCGCCACGCACTGCGCTCCGCTGGGCTGTGCGGGATGCGCCGATCCGCCGCTGCGGTACGGCCCGCCTGGCGCCTGCGACCCGTGTGTGCCTGGTCTCGCAGTTCCCCGAGCCCCTAAACACCTCCGCCGCCAGCCTGCACCTAAGTGACGGGGGCAGCGAAACAGGGGCGCGGGGAACTGCGCGAACAAGCCCCACCGGGCCGCAGTGGAAATGACTTCCGTAGGGGAACGGCGAGGTTCTGGGGGCGCGGGGAACTGCGCGAACAGCCACAGACGGGTGGCAGGCGCCAGGCGGGTCGCACCGCAGCGGCGGATCGGCGCATCCCGCCCCGCACAGCCCAGCGGAGCGCACGCGTCGCAAATTCGATCGAGCCCGAGCCGGCCCGGCTCCTACAGTGGCCGCACCCACTCACCCCGCAGCCCCCCGGAGGGTAGTCGCATGCGTACGCACTACCCCCGCACCCCACACCTCCCCTGGTCACCAGGCGCCTCCGCCGACGACATCCGCGCCTCAGCGCCACCCCCCGCCCTCACCGACCGCGACGTCGTCGTCACGGAGAAGCTCGACGGCGAGAACACCACCCTCTACTCCGACGGCCTGCACGCCCGCTCGCTGGACTCCGCGCACCACCCCTCCCGCGCCCCCGTCAAGGCGCTCCAGGCCCGGCTCGCCCACGCCATCCCCGCCGGCTGGCGGATCTGCGGCGAGAACCTGTACGCCCGCCACTCCCTCCCCTACGACGACCTCGACGGCCACTTCTACGGCTTCTCCGTCTGGGACGAGCGGGGCGACTGCCTCGACTGGGACCGCACCGTCGCCTTCCTCCACGGCCTCGGCGTCCCGACCCCGCGCGTGCTGTGGCGCGGCACGTACGACGCCCGCGCCGAGAGGGCGCTGCGTGCGCTGAAGGTCGACACCGCACGCAGCGAGGGGTACGTCGTCCGTACGGTCGAAGGGTTCGGATACGCCGACTTCGCGACCCGCGTCGCGAAGTGGGTTCGGCCCGGGCACGTGCAGACCGACACGCACTGGATGCACGCCGCCGTCGTCCCGAACCGCCTCGGCCCACGAGCCGCGCTCTGGGACGTACGCTCCGGCGCCGCCGTGGACGCGGCGGAGCTGGCCCGGGCCGCGGGCTGCCCGCCGACGGGAGACTCCGGGAACCTCGACGCCGTCGAAGGCTTCGGCGTCCTCGGGGACGACCGCCTCGCCGGCGCGCTCGCCCTGCTGTCGCGCGACCACCCGCGGAGCGGACTCGCTGCCCGGCTCTCCCCCGCCGTCGGCATGCGGACCGCCCGCCGCGCCGCCGACCTGGTGGGGCTGTGCCCGAACCTGCACCGTCCGTACCCGGACGAGGCGCGCCGGACGGGCCTCGTACGCATGGCGCACGCGGCCGACCCGCGGGTGCTGCACGCCGTCGCCCGCGCGCTCGCGCCGGACGCGGCGGCGCGGGAGCAGGTGGAGTGGTCCGCCCTGTACGCACAGGACGCGGGCCTGTTCGACGCGCCGACGCCCTGGTCCACGTGGCCCTTCCCCGGCCTCGCCCCGCACGCCGCGGCCCGCTGCCGCGCGGAGGCCCGTGAGGCGTACGCGCAGGGCCGCGTCCACGGCCCTGAGGAGGCCGTCGCGGCGACCTGGCGGTGGCGCGACGGGGACTTCCCGCACCTGATCCACCTGGTCGGCCCGTCCGGCAGCGGCAAGAGCAGCTTCGCCGCGGGCCTGGGCGCCGACCGGCTGATCTCGCTGGACGCGCTCCGCGAGGCCGCCGGCTCCCGCGCCGACCAGCGCGGAAACTCCGACGTCCTACGGGCCGGGCTGACCGAACTGGACGCGGCACTGGCGCGCGGCGGGACGGTCGTCTGGGACGCCACCTCCCTCAACCGGCACCAGCGCTCCCTGGTGCACGCCGTCGCCGCGCGCCGGGACGCGCTGATCACGCACGCGGTCGTCCTCGTCGACGAGGACGAGCTGCTACGGCGCAACGGCACGCGACGGCACCCGGTCCCGCCCGAGGTGCTGACGGCCCAGCTCCGCCGGTTCGCCCCGCCGTACCCGGGCGAGGCGCACCGCACCTGGTACGTCGGCGCGACGGGCCACGTAGAAGACGAAGACACGGGGAGCGTTTGTGCGTACGAGTGAGGAGATCTATCACCGGGTGCGGTGGGACGCGCGGTTCGACCCGGCGCGGTTCGTGCTCGGCGTCGCCCAGCGGGGCACCGAGCCGAAGCGGATCCCGTTCACCTCCTTCGTCCCCGGCGGGGACGTCCCCTGGCACCGGGTGCTGTTCATCGAGGCGGACGGCGAGGTCGTCTGGGACCGCGCGAGCGGTGTGGACCGGATCGACGCGACGGACGCGGGCCGGGTGCGCGAGCCGCGCCGTCTGCGCCCGCCGTTCTTCGAGTCGCGCCCGGTCCCCGAATCCCCCGGTCGCACCACCAGTTCCGACCTGCGCGTACTGACCTGGAACACGCTCTGGGACCGCTACGACCCCCACCTCCTGGACACCGCCCGCCGCCGGCTGCTCCTCCTGGACGCCCTGCGCGCCGCCGACGCGGACGTCATCGCCCTCCAGGAGGTCCAGTCGCCGCTGTACGACCTGCTGCGCGACGCGGACTGGCCCGGCGCCGGCTACGCGCTGGTCCCCGGCCGCCGCGAGGCCGACGAGTACGGCCTCCTGCTGCTCAGCCGGCTGCCGGTACGGGAGGCGGGCCTGCACGTGCTGGGCCCGCACAAGGCGGTCGCCGCAATCGTGGTGGAGACCGGCGCAGCCCCCGTGACGGTGGCCGTGACCCATCTGACCAGCGACCACTCCCCCGAGGGCCCGGCCCTGCGCGCCTCCCAACTCGCTGCCCTGGCCGAGGGCTTCGGTTCCGTGGCCGGCGACCTGGTCCTGATGGGCGACTTCAACGACGCGACGGACACACCGGAGAAGGCACTCTCCCTCCAGGACGTGTCCCCGGACGGCCCCCCGACCTTCGACCCGAGCACCAACCCCCTGGCCGCCCTCTCCTCCACCACGGGCCGCCCGGGCCGCCTGGACCGCGTCCTGCTGCGGGGCGCCTGCCGACCCGTACGCACGGACCTCCTGGGCGTCGCCCCGGTGGACGGCCTCTTCGTCTCGGACCACTTCGGCGTCGCGGCGACCTTGGCTAGGGCGGAGAGCTCGACGGCGGCGGAGAGCCGGGAGCGCCGGGGGCCCCTCCAGCCCCAGGCGCCCGCGGACCTGCGCGACCAGTCGCGAACGGCCCGCGCCCAACTCGCCGCTGCCTTCCCGGAAGGCGCCCTCCACCTCGCCGGCTCCCGCCGCATGCGCTGCGAACTCCCCGGCGCGGACCTGGACTTGGTCCTCGCGCTGCCTGGCGCGGTCGCCGTCGAGGACGTACGCGACCGGGTGCGGGCCGCGCTCCCGGACGCGGTACGCCTCCGTGCGGTCACCCGTGCCCGTACGGACGGTGTGAAGTTCTCGTTCCAGGGCCTGGACGTGGACCTCGCGGTCGTGGCCACGGGCGACGTCCCACCCGCCGAAGCCGTGCCCCGCCGCACCGAACTGCCGCCGCCCGCCGCGATCGCGCTCAGCGCCGTCAGCGACGCGGACGCCGTCCTGACCCTGGTGGGCACCGCACGCCACGACGCCTTCGCCCGCCTGACCCGCCGCGTCAAGGCGTGGGCCCGCGTCCGCGGCCTGGACTCGGCCCCGTTCGGCGGTCTGCCCGGCCTGGGCTGGGCCGTACTCACCGCCCGTACGGTCCACTCCGCCGACCCCGACCCCGACGCCGCCCTGTCCGACGACGCCCTCCTCAGGGACTTCTTCGCCACCTGGGCCGCCCACGACTGGGACACCTTCGAACTACTGACCCCCACCGCCCCGATCCGCCCCCTCACCGACGGCATCGGCCCGAGCGGTCGGGACCTGATCGCGAGGGAGCTGTACGACGCGTGGGAGACGGTCGACGCGGCACACTCCTCCAACACCGCACCGGAACCGCAGCTCCTCACCGCCCCACCCCTGACCGACCGGCACGCCGCCTGGGCGGTGATCACCGTCCCGACCCCCGACGACGCCCTGATCGGCCGCGTCCGCGGCCGGATGCGCGCCCTGATCACCCACCTCGAAGACGCGGGCCTCAACGGCATCCAGGGCTGGCCCCACCCACACGGCACCACCCCACTGCACTTCACCGTGGGCCTGGGCCCCCACCGTCCGGACATCCGCCAGTTCACCGAGGCGACGTCGGACTGGGCCCGCGGCCTGCGAGGCGTAACGGTCACGATGGAGCGCTCCGTCCCCCGTTGGCGTTCGCCGAGTCTGGAGCCGTGAGTCAGCGCTCGACGGCGTACGGGAGGAAGGCGGTCCAGGCACCCGGGGTGAAGTCGAGGTGGGGGCGGGTGGTGTCCTTGGAGTCGCGGACGTGGATGGTGCCGGGGGTGGTGGCGACCTCGACGCAGTCGTTGATGTCGCTGCTGTCGCTGTAGCTGCTCTTGAACCAGGCGACCTCGACGCAGTCGTTGCCGTCGCTGCTGTCGCTGTAGCTGCTCTTGAACCACTCCAGCTCGGCAGCATTTCCGGAGGGCTTCAGGGTCATGTCTCTCCCAGCACTTGCTCGACAAAGGCCAGTGACTCGGTGGTGTTCAGAGCCTGGGTGCGGATGATGCCATAGCGCAGCTCGATGATCCGGAGCTGTTTCGGATCAGAGACGGGACGGCCGTGGAACTCGTCCTCGCAACGTCCCACCGAAGTGCCGTCCGGAAACTTCAGCACCCGGATCAGCCCCTTCATTCCGGCGTGCTCTTCGCGGTCGGTCGGCATCACCTGGAACGTGACGTGTCGCAACTGGGCCACCTCCAAGAGGTGTTCGAGCTGTCGGCGCAGCACCATTCTGCCCCCGATCGGCCGGCGGAGGGTCACCTCTTCCTGGATGAAACTCAGCTCGGGAGCAGGAGACCGCTCATAGATCGAGTGCCGAGCCATTCGGGCTTCCACCCCACGCACGACCTGGTTCGGCGAGTGCGCAGGCCGCTGCATCGTGAAGAGCGCTTGGGCGTACTCGGGCGTCTGGAGCAGCCCATGGATGTTGTGGTTGTTGTACGTCTGGATCTCGGCGGCCTGCGCCTCCAGCAACGCCAGCTCCCGAACCCTCTTCGGGTACCTCGCGTCCGCCGCCTGCTTCTTCATCGCCGCGATCTTGCCGTGGGCCTCCAGCACCCGGTCCGACCTGTCCAGGTACTCCGGCCGGGGAATCCGCAGGCCCCTTTCGACCTTCCGGACCATGTCCTCGCCGTACCCGATCTGACACCCGAGGTCCGCCGCGCTGAGCCTCGCTTCTTCCCGCCAGAGCTTCAGTTGGCTGCCGACCATCGCGATCATCGGGGCGATCTCGTCGCCCGGATCGACATCCCAACCGGGTTCGTCGACCTCACCCGTAACGTCCGTCGCAACGTTCGTCGCATCGTCCACTTCACACCCGCTTTCGACGTGTTGGCCGTGTCCAACGGCCGCCGTACCCCCAGGTCACGCGGGACAGCCGGGACAGCTCGGGACAACGGCGAGACAGAATCCGTACGTACCGAGCGGATCCCTGTTCCGGCGCTGTGCCCTTCGTCACGCTGTTCTGCGTGAGCAAAGAGATCACCCAACCCCCCACCGCCACCCGCCAGTTCTCCGTGCAGCTCTCCGCGACCCGACGCGGTGCCCGGCTCGCCCGGCTGCTCGCGATCCAGCAGCTCCAGTCCTGGGGCTGCGAGCACGCGAACGTCAGCCACGTCGTCGCCGAACTGGCCGCGAACGCGGTGATGCACGGGCGCGTGCAAGGGCGCGACTTCCGGCTGCGACTCTTGGCACTGCCCGGCGTCATCCGCATCGAACTGATCGACGCCCGGGGCGACCGCGCCCCGATGCGGCGCCGGCAGGACGAGAGAGAGCCAGCCGCCGAGGGCGGGCGCGGGCTCCTCATCGTCAGCGGGCTCGCCGACCGCTGGGGCGTCTCGTCCGGCCCGCCCCCCTGCAAGACGGTGTGGGCAGAGCTGGACCTCCCCACCCACTCCCCACGACGCGGCACGCCCGCACACTGACGTCAAGGCCGCCACCCCCGATCACCCGTCTGCATGAATATGCTGAACCGAGTATCATTATGCAGCCGTTCGGGCCTAGCGTCCATCCCATGGTCACCTCATCTCACGAGGCCGCGCACCGGATCTTCCAGGAGTACACCGGGCTCTTCTCCGGGGTCTCCCAGGTACTGGGACTCGGCCTCTCCCCCATCGCCTCCGTGACGGTCCTCCCGACCGACCTCACCGAGGCCCGACCCGTCGAACGTCGACTCGACACCCTCTTACGGTGCGAGACGGAAGGCGACGGCTCCTTCCTGCTCGCCGTCGAGGCGCAGGGCAAGAAGGACCCGGACAAGACCGGGAGCTGGGCGTACTACCTGTCGTACCTGTACTCCAAGTACCGACTGCCGCCCCTGCTCCTGGTGGTCTGCCAGGACCGCGCCACCGCGGAATGGGCGGAGCGGCCGGTCCACATCGGCCCGTCGCAATGGCCGGCGCTCACCCTGCGCCCCCTGGTGGTCGGCCCACAGAACATGCCCCCGATCAGGGACGCGGCAGCAGCCAGGAAGGACCTGGCACTCGCCGCCCTCTCCGCCATCACCCACGCTGACGATCCGGACGTCGGTGCCATACTGAAGGCACTGTCCAAAGCACTCCAGGACACGCCGGAAGCCGTCGCCAAACCCCGTCATCGAACTGATCTCACAGGGCTTGGGCAAGCGCCCGGCCGCAGAGCACTGGAGGAACCTCGGTGGCTACGGACCTCTCCTTCTACACCTCGCCGATCTCCGAGGAAATCCGGGACGAAGGCCGCGCCCAAGGGCACTCCCGAGCGATCCTCACCGTCCTCGACAAGCGCGGCATCCTCCTCGCCGACGACCAGCGCGAGCGGGTCGCCGCCTGCACCGACCTCGACGTGCTCGACGTCTGGTTGGGCCGCGCGATCACCGCCACCAGCGCTGACGAACTCTTCACCGAGGAGTCCGAGCCCCAGGATTGACGCCGCAACACCCACGTTCGACTGACAGCGCCGCGCCGGCGGAGGAACCGGCGCGGCGCTGTCGTGTCTATGCACGGTCCGACACGCCCACCCCCGGCGCAACAAAACTCGCCGTGCTGAGCAACCCCGGATCACGATTATCCGTCTAGAGGATCGCGGAAGTGGCCTGACCAGCCTTTTCAGCGCACATGCACACCCATCACCACCAGTCACCACCAGTCACCACCAGCAGCACTACAGCAACGCAGAACGCACAACGTAGGACGCACAACGGGGGCAGCCTGCCCGCTGCCGGGGAAGCGGACGGAGCACAAAGTACATGCGTATGACAACTACCCCTGCCGTGCTCAGGGGGGACCGCGACGGCGGTCGAGCGCGGACCCCGCGGCGGCGGACCGTGGTCGCCGCGCTCGGGGCGCTGGTCGGGGTGGGGATGGCCACCGGCGCGTGCAGCGTCCCGCCCGGGCGCAAGTCCGTGCCGACCGCGGACCCCGCCCCCGGGATGCCCATAGCGTCCTCGCGGCGTGCGCAGCTCATGCAGATCCTCGCCCACCCCGACGACGACCTGTACTTCATGAACCCGGACACCCAGCAGATGCTGGACGCCGGCGTGCCGCTCGTCTGCGTCTACGTGACCGCCGGCGAACACAACGGTCTGAACCGCATACCGGGCCACAAGGGAGAGACGGTCGCCGACCGCCCCGCGTACTCCTCCGCCCGCCACCAGGGACTGCGGCAGGCGTACGCGACACTGCTCGGGCTGCACCAGTTCACCGCCTGGTCAAAGGGCGTCGTCTCGCTGCGCGGCGACCGGCTCGCCGAGATCAACACGCTCACCAACGGCGTCCGCCGCGTCGAGTTGGTCTTCCTCAACCTGCCGATGCGCACCGCCCGCCGGCGCGCCGCGCTGCCCAGCCTGTGGCACGACCGGGGCATCGGCGTGCAGACGGTGGTGGCGAAGGACTCCCCGCTGCGCAAGACCGTGCCGTACGACTACGAGGGGCTGATCGACGTCCTCGTCGGGCTGATGGAGCAGTACCGGCCGACCGTGGTCCAGACCCTGGACCCGGACCCGGACATCCAGCACAGCGACGAGCCGACCCGCAAGAAGGACTCCGAGCAGCGCGGCTACTCGGACCACGCCGACCACACCGCGACGGCCTGCTTCAGCTGGGCCGCGATGGTGCGCTGGGTGCGGGACGCCACGGCGAACGGCGGTGAGGTGCCGGGCTTCGTCGCCACCTCCTTCCGCGGGTACTACAACCGGCACTGGCCGAAGAACCTGCCGGGCGAGGTGCTGAAGGAGAAGGCTTCGCACCTCGTCCCGTACGGCGGCGACCCCTCCTGGCAGTGCGGCAACTCCTCCGGCTGCGGCGACTACGCCGTCGGCGGGGTGCGCCCGCTGCGGAACAAGAAGGGCTGGGTGCGCTCCACCCACCACCGCTACCCCGGCGCGCGCCCGATCGCGGTGGCGGAGGGGAACGGACGGCTCACCGCGTACGGCGTGCTGGGTCTACGCGCGGTGCGCTGGCGCGAGACGAAGGCCGGCAGCGGTACGTGGGAGAACCCCGCCGACCTCGGCGGCGGACCGCTCGCGCCCGTGCTCGGCCACGCCGCGCTGCGCGACGGGCGCCAGCTCCTGTTCGGCCTGCGGATCTCCGCGATCGGCGGACGGGGCTCGGAGAACCACCGCGAGGTCGTGCTGCTGGAACAGCGGGCGACCGGCGGCGACTTCCTGCCCTGGAAGGGCCTCGGCAACCCCGAGCACACCGACGACCGGGGCCGACGGATCGGCGTGCCCGTCGCGGTGACCGGCGGCGACGGCCGCGTACACCTGTTCGTACGGAACGCGGACAAGGGCGTGAGCAGCCGGGTGCGCAACGCCGACGGCACGTGGGCGCGCTGGCACGACCTCGGCGGCGCGGACATCCAGGACGGGCTGTCCGCGGTCGTCGACGGGGAAGGCCGGGTGCACCTGTTCGCGGCGGGCCGCGAAACCGTGCACCACTGGACGCAGGACGCGCCGGAGGAGGACGTGACGTTCCGCGAGCGGGAGGGCGAGCCGCTGCCGGTGCCGGGCGACGGCGTCACCGCGCTGGCCCTTGCGGACGGCGGCGTCGAGGCGTACTACCGGCAGCCGGCGTCGGGCCGACTCGTCGCGGTCCGCGCGGACGGCGACGAGCCCGCGGTCCGCGTGGTGGACAAGGCGGACGGGTACGGCCCGGTCGCCGTCGGCCTCGCGGCCGGCAAGCCGTTCCTCCTCGGCCGCGATTTGAAGGGGCGCGTACAGGTCCAGGGCGCTCCGCAGCGGGTGGAGGCGGTGGGCTTCCCTGAGCTGGTGGTGAGCGGCGGAACGGTGGCGGCTGTGGGCATGGGCTACGCGGCCCAACCCTGGCTCCTGCGCCCCCACGCCAAGCCGCTCCCCGTGGCCGCGGGCTGACCCGGAAGCGTCCGGGCTGCGGGGCGCCCGCGCCCGCAGGGCACAGGGGGCGGAACTGCGCGACAAGCCCACCACCGGGCCGCAGAGACCAACGTTCCCGCAGGGACACGGCGAGGGCGGTGCGCCGGCGCAGGCCCGTGGGCTTCCCGGGCCGTCAGTCCCCCGGCGTCGCTTCGCGCGGAGCGCCCTCGTGGTGGACGTGCAGTTCACCGTTCTGAACGGTGTAGAGGGAGGCGTTGTCCTTCGCCACGTTTTTCTGGGTCGAGCCGCAGTCGTCGCCGGCGGGCTCCGGGGACTCCGAGCGGGACTGGCCGTTGACCTCTACGCGGTTCTTGTGGCCCGCGACGAGGGGGCCGCTTGCGTCACGGCCGACGCTGATCGTGAACTGGTCGCCCGACGAATTCGTCATGGTGGGATTTCCTTTCAAGGCGTGGAGGGGCGCGCGGACGGTCATTCGACGCGGGTCCAGGTGTCGGTCTCCGTCCCGCAGGTGGTGCACTCCCACGTGCCGTCCGTTTCCGCGCTGTCGGTCGTCACGACGTCGGCCGACTGCGCGTCGGACGCGAGGGTGACCGTCATCTCCTTCGTCCCTCGGACCGAGCAGTACTGATCGTGCAGCTCCGTCGTGGCGCTGTACCTGCCGTTGCTGCCGGTGAACTCCAGGCTTCCGCCCCCGCAGGTCGAGCTCAGCCCCAGGGTGTACGAGCCGTCGCCCGACTCGGTGACGTCGAAGGTGTCGCCCGCTCCGTTGCTCCACTTTCCCGCTAGGCCGTCGGGCTCCGTGGGTTCGTCGGACGGCGTGGGCTCGTCCGGCCACGTGGGTTCCCCGCCCCCGCCCGCCCGCGCGGCGTCTCCGAACCCGGTGCCCGACCGGGACGTGCCGGAGTTGGCCGAGTCCCGGTTCCACTCCTGGATCTGTTGGACGCCGAGACCGATCACGACGAGCGCGGCGGCGCCCGCCAGCAGCAGGCCCATGCCCCCGCTCGCAGCGGCAGCGCCTCCCGCGGCGGCCCCGCTCGCAGCGGCCCCGCCTCCGGCAGCCGCGCCGCTCCCGCCGGACGCCGCCGAGCCGGATGCCGCCCCGCTGGACTGGCCGACGCTCTGCGAGGTCGAGTGCAGCGCGCTCACGGGGGCGTCGGGCGCGGGCGGGGCCGCCGAGGTGGCGGGGGTGGTGGAGCCCGTCGGACCTGCCGGCATTCCGTGCGCCGCCACCTGCGACGACCCGGCGTCCGGTACGGGCGGCGCACCCACGTCCGGCGCGGGACCCGCCGTACCGGAACCGGCACCAGAGCCCGCGTCGGCGCCACCGGCACCGGTGCCTGCGCCGGGACCGACGTGCCCCGGCACCACCTGCGGCGCGTACTGCTGGGCGTCGAGCGCGGCCTGAGCACCATGGCTGTTGCCGATCTCCCGCCAGAGCACCACCGCCTGGGCCAGCAACGTCGCCGCCAGCACCTTCTGGCCGAGCAACAGGAAGCGGACCGCCCGCTCGTGGGTGAAGTACGCCCTGGCCGCGTTGTCCCCCGTCTGGTCGGCTGCGCGCTGGCCCTGATCCAGCAGTCGGCCCCAGACCCCCACCCGCAGTGACCGCGCCAGCAGGGGCGACACCGCCCGTGCGAGGCGCACCGCGCGGTCCGCCTGTCCGTGCCGCTCGGCGAGTTGAGCCGCGATCTCCAGTGCCCGCGCGTGATCGGCGACGTCCGCGGGTGTGACGCCCGGCGCGGTCGCCCACTGCGTGAAGTGGTCGCAGAGCCGGTCGGCGGGGAAGGGTTCGGACACCCGGCGCCGCACTTCGGGCACCGCGTCCGCGGCGCCCCGGTAACCGCGCTCCGTGGCGACGACGAGGCCCAGCCCCGCCAGCTCCGTGCAGAGGGCGTCCGGGTCGGACACGTCGCACAGGATGCCGACGTGACCTGCGGACAACTCCGCGCCCTGCAACGTCGCGAAGAGGTTCAGCGCACGCAGCTGCGCCGCGCCGAGCCGCTGGAACAGCAGCGGGAGCAGGCCGCTGATCTCCGCGGGGCGGGGCAGCGTCACGCTGCTCAGCCCGTCGACGCGGGCGAGGCCCGCGGCCCGCAGCAGCAACAGGGGGATCCCGAGCGCCAGCGTGCACAGCTCGTCGGCGGCGGCGCGCTGGCCCTGCGGCAACGGCCCGCGCAGTTCCCTGGTCAGCAGGGACAGGCTGGCCTCGGGGCCCAGTCCCCGCAGCTCCACCGACGTGCTCTCGCCGAGCAGGGTCCGCTCCCGGCTGGCCAGGACGAACGTCGCTGCCGGGGCGGCGTCGGTGAGCGCCCGCAGTTGCCGAAGGTCCAGGTCCACGTCGTCCACGTAGACCATCAACTCCAGCTGTGCAAGCAGCCGCTGCACCTCCGTCCGCGACGGCGCGTAGTCCGGAGCCTCGTAACAGGCTTCGAAGATCTTCTGGGCGAGGTCGTCGACCTCGTGGTCGATGGCGCTCAGGAAGATCACCCCGTCCCGGCCGGGCTCCAGGCAGTGCGCCGCGTACCGCAGCAGCGCGCTCTTGCCCACCCCCGGCGGCCCCCAGACCTGCACCAGGCCGCCGCCCTCCTCGACGGCCGCTTCCAGGGCGTCCAGGTCCCGTTCCCTGCCGATGGGTTCACGCTGCCGGCGCGGGAGCAGTACGGCCTGCTCGCGGCGCACCGGTGCGGGGCGCTGCTGCGGGGCGATCAGGGTGACGTGCGAGCCGTCGCCGTCGATCACGACGTTGTGGTTGCCCACGACCACGGGCCCCGACGCGTCTCCGTCGACGGACGCGCTGTACGAGTCGCCCGTTCGCCCGGCACCCCGCCGCGGCCCCGACCCGTTCTGCCCGTCGCCTCCGGCCGGCTCCCGTCGGTGCATGTCTGGTTCGCCCATGGCTACGTCTCAATCCCGGTCGCGCGGAGCGTGACGACCTCCTCGGCTGACCACCTTGACCGGCCGTCGATCTTTCCGAAGCCCCTTGGTGCAGCAGCGAGTTCTGCGGCCCGGGAGCCCCACCACCCCGTCGGTGAGGGACACACGCTAGTGAGCACGTCCGCAGGCGATTCCGTCTTACGACAGTTTCTCGGCACTTTTTCCACAGCTCGTGCTACATCTCTCGCGCCTCCGCCCGGGACGCGGCGGCCGTCACGGCTGATCGTTGGCGATGGCGTTCAGCCGGGCGAGGTCCTCGACCTTGATGGCGCGGTAGCCCGTGGAGATGACACCCGCTTCGCGGAGCCGGCGGAGCGCCTTCTGCACGGTGGGCTCGGCCGCCCCGGACAGGGTCCCGAGCTCCGGTTGGGTGATCGGCCAACGGATCACGATGCCGTCGCCCGAGTGCTCGCCGTGGCTCAGCGCGACCTGGTACAGCACGCGGGCCAGCCGGGTGGGGGCGTCGCACCCCGTGAAGTCGACGCGGTAGCTGTTGGCGGCACGGAGCTTGGCGACGATGGACGCGTTGACCGCGTGCGCGATCGCGGGCTCCCGGTCCAGGAAGGCGAGGAAGCCCTTGCGGTCGAGCACCCTGGCGGTCACGATCCCGCACGTGGTGACCGTCGCCGACCGCGGCTTGCCGTCCACCGCGGCGAGTTCGCCGACCAGTTCCCCGCCCATGCGGACGGCCAGCAGCGCGTCCCGGCCGTCGCGGGTGCGCCCGGTCGCCTTGACCACGCCGTCGACGAGGAGCAGGACGAAGGCGGTCGCGTCGCCCTCGCGCATGAGGACGCGGCCCGCCTCGTACCCCACCCGCGTACCGAGCGCGAGGAGCCGGCCGCGGGCCGACGGGGCGAGGGAGCCGAGCAGGCTCGACCGGGGCCAGGTCCACTCCCTGCTCGCCGGCCGCTCGCTCCCGCCGCGGTACGGCGCCGTGCCGCTCATGCGTCCTCGCCTCCCGCCAACCGGTCGGACCCAGTATTGCTACGGGATTCCGGGCGTTCAATCAGTGCACAGTAGGCGTCCGACAGACGCGTCGACCGTCTTTCCCCGTTCCGACCCCAAGAGGTGCGCATGCATGTAAAGCCGGAGTACCGGGCCTTGTTCGCCGTGGACATCGAACGCTCGGCGGGACGCGGCGACTCGGCGTTCCTGGAGATCCGCCACGCCCTGCTGTCCGCGCTCCGCGAGTCGTTCGGGCGGAGCGGGATCGACTGGGACGCGTGCCTGTGCACCGACCTCGGCGACGGCATCCAGGTGACCGCACCGGCAGGGCTGTGGAAGACGAAGCTGATCCACCCGCTGATCCACGAACTCGACGCCCGCCTCCGCGCCCACAACCGGCTGGCCGGTCCGCTGACCCGGATCCGCGTTCGGATCGCCCTGCACGCGGGCGACGTCCACCTCCACCCCGACGGCCAGGTCGTCGGCCGGCCGCTCGAAGTGCTCGCCAGGCTGCTGAACGCCGCACCGACCCGGGTCGCCCTCAACCGGGCCCCCGACGCGGTCGCGGCGCTGATCGTCTCGCAGCACTTCCACGAGGAGACCGTCTGCCACGGTTATCCGGGGATCGATCCGGCCGCCTTCCACGATGTCACCGTCACGGAAAAGGAGTACGTCGCGTCCGCGTGGCTCCACGTTCCCGGCCGGCAAACCGGCCAGCGGACGAGCGCGCCCGCTCCGGAGGAAGCCACGCAACCCCCCGCAACCGCCGACCCCGTCCCACCAGAGCCCGACCCCGCCCCCAGCCCCAGCCCCAGCCCCAGCAAGATGCGCAACAAGGCCAAGGGGAACGGCTCCGTCTACGCGGTCCAGAACGGCACCCAGCACGTACGCGTCACCGACCGCAGGACCTGACTCCTGACGTCCCACCAGCCCGCGGACCTGACGGAAGACGCAAAGGAGCCCCGCACCTTCGCAGGTGCGGGGCTCCTTCGTTGGCTGGTGCGCCTAGATCACTTGGTGATCTTGGTGACCTGGCCGGCGCCCACCGTACGACCACCCTCACGGATGGCGAACTTCAGGCCCTCCTCCATGGCGACGGGCTGGATCAGCTCGACGGTCATGGTGGTGTTGTCGCCCGGCATGACCATCTCGGTGCCCTCGGGGAGGGTCACGACGCCGGTCACGTCCGTGGTACGGAAGTAGAACTGCGGGCGGTAGTTGTTGAAGAACGGGGTGTGACGGCCACCCTCGTCCTTCGACAGGATGTACGCCTGCGCCTCGAACTCCGTGTGCGGGGTGACCGAGCCCGGCTTGATGATGACCTGGCCGCGCTCGACGTCCTCGCGCTTGATGCCGCGGAGCAGCAGACCGACGTTCTCACCGGCCTGGCCCTCGTCGAGCAGCTTGCGGAACATCTCGATGCCGGTGACCGTGGTGGTGGTCTTCTCGGTCTTGATGCCGATGATGTCGACGGTCTCGTTGACCTTGAGGATGCCGCGCTCGATACGACCGGTGACGACGGTGCCACGACCGGTGATCGTGAAGACGTCCTCGATCGGCATCAGGAACGGCTTGTCCACGTCGCGCTCGGGCTGCGGGATCGCCTCGTCAACGGCGGCCATCAGCTTGAGGACGGACTCGCCCCACTCCTTGTCGCCCTCAAGAGCCTTGAGCGCGGAGACCTTGACGACCGGGACGTCGTCGCCCGGGAACTCGTACTCGGTCAGGAGCTCACGGACCTCGAGCTCGACGAGCTCCAGGATCTCCTCGTCGTCCACCATGTCGGCCTTGTTCAGGGCGACGACGATGTACGGAACGCCGACCTGGCGGGCCAGGAGCACGTGCTCCTTGGTCTGCGGCATCGGGCCGTCGGTGGCGGCGACCACGAGGATGGCGCCGTCCATCTGCGCGGCACCCGTGATCATGTTCTTGATGTAGTCCGCGTGACCCGGGCAGTCGACGTGCGCGTAGTGACGCGACTCCGTCTGGTACTCGACGTGCGCGATGGAGATGGTGATACCGCGCTGGCGCTCTTCGGGAGCCTTGTCGATCTGGTCGAAGGCCGAGGCCTCGTTCAGGTCCGGGAACGCGTCGTGCAGCACCTTGGTAATGGCGGCCGTGAGGGTCGTCTTACCGTGGTCGATGTGACCGATGGTGCCGATGTTGACGTGCGGCTTAGTCCGCTCGAACTTCGCCTTCGCCACTGGGGTCCTCCTGTGGAGTGGTTCTGTACGCCTTACTCATCGGCGCCAGGTGATCTTTGCTGGGATGCCGGGGCCCGGGGCATTCCCCACCGGTACGAACCGGTTCGCTGGGAAATGCCCCGAAGGCTCCGGGAACAAGCCTAAAGCGTGTACTCGGGTGAGTTACTCGCCCTTGGCCTTCGCGATGATCTCCTCGGCGACGTTCCGGGGAACCTCGGCGTAGGAGTCGAACTGCATCGAGTAGCTTGCGCGACCCGAGGTCTTGCTGCGGAGGTCGCCGACGTAGCCGAACATCTCCGAGAGCGGCACCAGGCCCTTGACGACCCGGGCGCCCGCCCGCTCCTCCATGGCCTGGATCTGGCCACGGCGGGAGTTGATGTCACCGATGACGTCACCCATGTAGTCCTCGGGCGTGGTGACCTCGACGGCCATCATCGGCTCGAGCAGCACGGGGCTGGCCTTCCGCGCGGCCTCCTTGAACGCCTGCGAACCGGCGATCTTGAAGGCGAGCTCGGAGGAGTCGACCTCGTGGTAGCCACCGTCGATGAGCGTGACGCGGACGCCCGTCATCTCGTAGCCCGCGAGGATGCCGAACTGCATGGCCTCCTGCGCGCCCGCGTCCACCGAGGGGATGTACTCCTTGGGGATGCGGCCACCGGTGACCTTGTTCACGAACTCGTACGCCGTGTCGCCGCCCTCGATGGGCTCGATCGCGATCTGCACCTTCGCGAACTGACCGGTACCACCGGTCTGCTTCTTGTGCGTGTAGTCCACGCGCTCGACGGCCTTGCGGATCGTCTCGCGGTAGGCGACCTGCGGCTTGCCGACGTTGGCCTCGACGCGGAACTCGCGCCGCATCCGGTCGACCAGCACCTCAAGGTGGAGCTCGCCCATACCACCGATGATGGTCTGGCCGGTCTCCTCGTTGGTGTGCACCTGGAAGGAGGGGTCCTCCTCCGCGAGACGCTGGATGGCGACACCCAGCTTCTCCTGGTCACCCTTGGACTTGGGCTCGATGGCGACCTGAATGACCGGCGCCGGGAAGTCCATGGACTCCAGGATGACCGGGTTCTTCTCGTCCGCGAGCGTCTCACCGGTGGTGGTCTGCTTCAGGCCCATGACGGCGACGATGTCGCCCGCGCCCACCGACTCGATCTCCTCACGCTTGTTGGCGTGCATGCGGTAGATCTTGCCGATGCGCTCCTTGCGGCCCTTCACGGAGTTCAGCACCGCGGTGCCCGAGTTCAGGCGCCCGGAGTAGATCCGGATGAAGGTCAGCTTGCCCAGGTGCGGGTCGCTCGCGATCTTGAAGGCCAGCGCGGCGAGCGGCTCGTCGTCGGACGGCTTGCGCTTGATGACGGTCTCCGCGTCCTTGACGTCGTGGCCCTCGATGGCCTCGACGTCGAGCGGGGACGGCAGGTAGCGCACGACCGCGTCGAGCAGGGGCTGGACGCCCTTGTTCTTGAACGCGGTGCCGCAGAACACCGGGGTGACCGTGGTGTCCGAGGACTTGCCGGACGCGATGGTGATGCGCCGGATCGCGGTGTAGAGCTGCTCCTCGGTGGGCTCCTGGCCCTCCAGGTAGAGCTCCATGATCTCTTCGTCGTTCTCGGCGACGGTCTCGACCAGCTTGCCGCGCCACTCCTCGGCGGCCTCGGCGTGCGTGGCCGGGATGTCGACGACGTCGTACATCTCGCCCTTGGCCGCCTCGGCGGACCAGACCAGAGCCTTCATGCGGACCAGGTCGATGACGCCCTTGAAGTCCGCCTCGGCACCGATCGGGAGCTGCATCACGATCGGCGTCGCGCCCAGGCGGCTGCTGATCATGTCGACACAGCGGTGGAACTCGGCACCGGTGCGGTCGAGCTTGTTGACGAAGCAGATGCGCGGGACGCCGTAGCGGTCCGCCTGACGCCAGACGGTCTCGGACTGCGGCTCGACACCGGCGACACCGTCGAAGACGGTCACGGCGCCGTCGAGGACGCGGAGCGAACGCTCCACCTCGACGGTGAAGTCGACGTGACCCGGGGTGTCGATGATGTTGATCGTGTGATCGACGTCTTCGAGCGGCCAGTGGCAGGTGGTCGCGGCAGACGTGATCGTGATGCCACGCTCCTGCTCCTGCTCCATCCAGTCCATCGTGGCGGCGCCGTCGTGGACCTCACCGATCTTGTAGCTCACACCGGTGTAGAAGAGGATGCGCTCGGTGGTCGTCGTCTTGCCCGCGTCGATGTGGGCCATGATCCCAATGTTGCGGACCCTGGCCAGGTCAAGCGAAGTGGTGGCCATGTGGCTCAGTCTTCTCTCGGTTCTCGATGGGGGTAGCGACTACCAGCGGTAGTGCGCGAAGGCCTTGTTGGACTCGGCCATCTTGTGCGTGTCCTCGCGCTTCTTGACCGAGGCGCCGAGGCCGTTGGAGGCGTCGAGCAGCTCGTTCATCAGGCGCTCGGTCATGGTCTTCTCGCGACGGGCGCGGGAGTAGCCGACGACCCAGCGCAGCGCCAGGGTGGAGGCGCGACCGGGCTTGACCTCGATCGGCACCTGGTAGGTGGCGCCACCGACACGGCGGGACTTGACCTCGATGGACGGCTTGACGTTCTCCAGCGCGCGCTTCAGCGTGATCACCGGGTCGGCGCCGGTCTTCTCGCGAAGACCCTCCATGGCGCCGTACACGATGCGCTCGGCGGTGGAACGCTTGCCGTGCAGCAGGATCTTGTTGATGAGCGAGGTCACCAGAGGAGAGCCGTAGACCGGGTCGATGATGACCGGGCGCTTCGGGGCGGGGCCCTTACGAGGCATTCTTACTTCTCCTTCTTGGCGCCGTAGCGGCTGCGGGCCTGCTTGCGGTTCTTGACGCCCTGGGTGTCCAGGGAACCGCGGATGATCTTGTAGCGAACACCCGGCAGGTCCTTCACACGGCCACCACGCACGAGCACGATGGAGTGCTCCTGCAGGTTGTGTCCCTCACCCGGGATGTAGGCCGTGACCTCGATGCCAGAGGTCAGACGCACACGCGCGACCTTGCGGAGGGCCGAGTTCGGCTTCTTCGGGGTGGTCGTGAACACACGCGTGCAGACGCCGCGGCGCTGGGGAGAGCCCTCGAGCGCGGGCGTCTTGTTCTTCTCGACCTTGTCCTGCCGGCCCTTGCGGACCAGCTGCTGGATCGTAGGCACTACTTCTCCGGTTTCTGTGTGCCGTTAGTAAAACTAACCTGGAACGTCGCCGACCCACGCGGTCGGGTGTGTCGAAGCTGCGGGGCTCCTCCGCAGAGCGGAGAGGGCGCAGATTACGGTGGCCGGTCAGAGGACTCGCCGTGCGGTTGAGGACACGCACAGGAGCCCAGGCACACCCCAGGCACAAGGTCTGAGCGTACCTACCGCACGGACTTGGGTCAAAACAAATGCCCACGCACGCGACAGCCCGGGCGACCTCGGAGAACGCCCCGTTCGGACGGCGTACGCAGGGGTGCGGCGCGCCGTACGGCGCTGGCCAGCAGGTCCGCGGCCCCGGGCGCGGTTTCGGCGGGGCCGGCGGCAGGGCCCGGCGGGGCGGCGGGGGTCGGCGGGGCTCGGTTCGCGGCGGATGGGGGTCGGCGAGGGTCGGCCGGGGGTCAGTCCGCGGTCCGGCGGCGCCCCTCCGGGCGTGCGTCGCCCTCGGCGGCGCTCTCGTCGTCGGGCTCCAGGAACTGGTTCACCACTTTGACGAAGACGCCCATCCGGTCGTCGGGGACGCCGAGCCAGCGCGCGAAGTCCTCCAGGGTGGGCCGGGGATCGGCCGGTGGCGCGAGGTCCGTTCCCAGCGGAAGTTCCTCGGGGGTGACCCGTCCGGACCTGATCAGCATGTCGCGCACGGACACCCCGAGGAGCGGGGCGATCCGGCGCATGGTCTCCAGGTCGGGCATGCTCTGGCGCTGCAGCAGACGGGTGACCGCGGCCCGGTGCACCCCTGCTTCGTCGGCGATCCTGGACTTTCCTCCGCCGCGCGGACTGTCGATGTCGTAGCCGCGCTCTCGCATCAGGCCCTCGACCCAGCCCGCGAACTCGTCCAGCCCATGAGTCGTCATGCAACTGCTCCTCACTAGCTTCAGATGCACACTCTAGCGTGCTTGCGCGCACGGAATTACGTGATCGAGGCTCCCCTGAGCGGCGAAACAGCAAAGATCCCTTCACATTTTAGTTGCGCGCACGCACGCAACATGTCAGGGTGACTGCCCATCCCACTCAGCGGTCACCTGAGCCCCTGGAGCCCCATGCGTCCCACGGTGTTCCGGCAGCCCTTGACCTTCGTCACACGCATTCGCCACCCGCACCGCTCGTCACACGCACCGTTCGTCATCCGGCCCTTCGGACCCTGGAGAGACGCCTTGCCCCTGCCCGACTCCACCCCCTGGCAGTTGTCCGCCGCGTGCGTCGGGCTCCCCCCGTCCGCCGTCTTCGCCCGCGGGGTCCAACAGGCGGCGCCCGCGCTGCGCGCCTGCGCCCGCTGTCCGGTGCAGCGGGAGTGCGAGGAGACCGTGGCGCCGGCCGAGAGCTGGTTCGACGGCGTCTGCGCCGGGCGGCTGTGGCGCAACGGGCGCCCGGCGTCGGCGGCGCGGATCGCGCGGGTCGTGGACCTGGACGCCGGCGTCGCCCGTACCGCCCGCACTGCCCTTGGGAGTCAGCTGTGACCGATCCCGTACTGCGCGACATCGCCCTGTGGACGGCGGCGCTCGTACGACAGTTCCCCGAGCTCGCCGAGGAACTCGCACCCGGCCGGCGCAGCCCCGTCGGCCCCGGGCCGACCGCGCCCCGCCCCGGCCTGGACGAACTCGTGCGCGAGGAGCGCCGCGAGGCCCTGCTGCTCCACAAGCTGCACGGCCTCACCGGCGCCGGGCGCGGCGCGGCGCCGATCCGGCTGCACGTGTCGGACGCCATCCGGGACGTGACCGACGGCGTGGTGGAGCTTGAGGAGGCCGTACGGGCCCGGCTCGGCCTGCCGCGCCCGGGCCGGGCGCCCGTCGTCGAACGGCTGCGACGGGTCACCGCGCTCCTGGACGACGTGGCCGCGGATCCGGTGCTCGCCCGGCACGTGCGCGACGAACTCCGCCGCATGGCGCGCCGCTGCGCGCGGGCCCTGGGCGACACGGAACTGGTCGTACGGGTCTCCGGGCGCTGCCCGTGGTGCGACTCGGTGTCGCTGCGGGCCTTCCCGGACCGGCGTGCGGTGCTGTGCGTGAACCCGGCGTGCACCTGCGACGACGAGACGTGCGGGTGCCAGGACGACCCGGCGTACCGGCACGTGTGGCTGGAGGAGCGGTGGGGGGAGCTGGCGGCGGCGGCCGGGTGCGGTGTGGAGCAGTTCGCGGCGGCGATGGAGGAGGTGCCGTGCTGAGGCCGGCACTGACGCCGACGCTCCTGCCCGGGCCGCTGGCCGCGGCGGAGGCGGGGGTCGCGCCGGCGACGATCCGCAAGTGGGTGCAGCTGGGTCTGCTGACGGCGGCGGGGAAGGCGGGGCGGGCGCAGTTGTTCCGCTTGGAGGACGTCTTCGCGGCGGAGCGGGCGGCGAGGCGGGGTGGGCGGGCGGGTGCGCGTCCCGCGCGGTGAGCTGACGACACAGACACGAAGCGCCTCGTGTCCCCGAACGGGGATGCGGGGCGCTTCCGCGTTCCCTCGCCCTGCGCCACTGGGCGACCCGCCGCGCCCCTGCGGGTGCGTTGCCCTCTGCGGCCCGGTGGTGGGCTTGTTCGCGCAGTTCCGCCCCCTACGCCCGGAGGGCGTGGGGGGACCCCCAGCGCCCCTCAATACCCCGCCGCTTCCCTGCGGGAGCGTTCATATCCGCGGCCCGTCTGTGGCTTGTCGCGCAGTTCCCCGCGCCCCTGTTTCGCTTCCCCCGTCACTTGCCTGCGGGCTGAGGGCAGGGTGTTTGGGGCGCTGGGGGGTGCCCCCGTGCCCGCAGGGCACAGGGGGAGGAACTGCGCGAGCAGCCACAGACGGGCCGCAGAGGGCAAGGAAGGCGCAAGGGCCGCGGGCACAGGGCGCGGTTAGTTGCGTGCGCGCACGCTCTCTGTCACAGTTGGCGCAGCGGCGGAGCTGTGCCCGGGGCAACCCCCACACAGCTCCGCCGTCCGCATTCGGGCGCCGCAGCGCACCCGCAACGCACCCGCAACGCCCGCCCCCCGCCACTTCACCGAGGTGATCCGACATGACCACACCCCCGGGTGCCTTCCCCGATGTCGAGGCGCTGGTCGTCGACATCCTCAAGGCCGACGCCGCCCTCGTCGCGACGCAGGCGCACATCGCGGTCGACCCGCCGCCCGGCTTCAACGGCACCACCCGCGCGGTGCTCGTCAACCGGCGCGGCGGCGCCTGGACCGGCGACCTGCACGTCGACATGCCGTTGATCGAGTTCGAGGTCTACGGGCCGACCAAGGCCGACGCGCACGTCCTGTGCAACGCGGCGCGGCGCGTACTGCTCGCCGCGATCGGCAGGACGTACGGCGTGAACGCGATCACCGACGTCGAGGAGGAGGACGGCCCGCGCTGGCTGCCCGACTACGTGTACCGCGCCGCGAACCGCTACGTCTGCGTGATCCGGCTCTCGCTGAACGTCTTCTGACGTTCGCCCCCGATCGAGGCCCCGCCGCCGGCGGGGCCTTTGCCGTACCCGGGCCCACCACCGGGTCCGTCTCACCCACCCACCAAGGAGATCCACCATGGCAGGAGCCAACTCGTCCGAGATCCGCGTCGCCGGCAGCGGCCGACTGTACGTCGCCGCCGCCGGTACCGAGGCGCCGGTCGCCTTCACCGACAACTCCAGCGCCGACTGGACGGCGGGCGGCTGGAAGGACCTCGGCTTCACCACCGCCGACGGCGTCACCTTCGCCAAGAAGGACAAGCTGGAGCCGGTCGACTCGTGGCAGGCCGTCAGCCCGATCCACTTCGTGTACTCGGACCGGGACCTGACGCTGAAGTTCTCGCTGCTCCAGTTCAACGAGGACACGCTGCCGTTCTTCATGGGCGGCGGCGAGATCAAGACCGAGGGCACGCCCCCGGCCACCACCGACGTCTACCGCTACGACATCGCCGAGCGCGCGTACGCCGACGTGCGCGCCCTCGGCCTGGAGTTCACCGACGTCAAGGCCGGCACCAACACCGCGGTGAAGTACCGCTTCGCCATCCCGCGCGGCCAGGTCACCGCGTCCGACGACATCAAGCTGGCGCGCAAGTCCGCGGCCACGCTCGGCATCACCTTCACGGCGATGTCCCGCGGCGAGGGCAAGGCGCTGGCGAGCTTCGTGATGAAGGACAACTCCTACTCCGCCACGGTCTGACCTCCGGTCCGACCCGCGCTCTGATCCCTGCTCCCTCCCGGGGGCGGTCGGCCGCGTGACCGCGCGCCGCACCGCCCCCGCCCCCTCTTCTTCTCCAGCACACGAACCGAGGAGTACGCGTCATGGCCCGTTTCGACGTCAACGCAGCCCGCGCCCAGCGCCTGGAGGCGCGCGGTCGCACCTGGTCCTTCGATCTGGACGGCGAGACCTTCACCCTCCCCACCGAGCTGAGCCGCGCCACCGCGAAGGCGCTGCGCAAGCTCGACGACAACGACGTGGACGGGCTGCTCGCGCTGCTGATGGGCGACGAACAGTTCGCCCGCTTCGAGGAGTACGAGCTCTCCATGCAGGACGTCGCCGCCGTCCTGGAGGCGTACGGCAAGGAGACCGGGCTCGGCCTGGGGGAAGGCTGAGCCTCGCCGCGTTCGTCGACGAACACGCCGAGGCCCTTGAAGCGGACCTGCTCCGCTACTACGGCGTCGACCTGCTGGACTGGCACCGGGGCGAACTCTCCAGCCGCCGGGTCGCGGTGCTGCTGAAGCACCTGCCGGCGGAGAGCGCCGTGAGCCGGTCCGTGCACGGGGAGGCCGCCGACTGGTCCGTCAGCGACCACCTGTTGGCGGCGGTCGTCGACCATCTCGCGGTCTCCAACTGGATGTTCGCGAGCGCCAACTCCGAGGAGGGCGACCAGCAGGATCCGCCCAAGCCGGTGCCGCGGCCGGGCGACGCGTCGAGCGACGCGTCACAGGACCCGGACGCGGAAGCCGACGGCGGAGCGAAGGCGCCGGCCCCCGCGGAGATCGCTCGGTTCTTCGGCTGATGCCACGGCCCCCGGAGTCCGCCCCGTTTCAGGGCGCGGCCTCCGGGGGCGGATCCGGCGTGACCCGTTCCACCCGTTCGACCCGTTCCACCTGTTCCACCCGTTCAACTCGTTTGACCCGTTTGGCTCGCACCACCCGTTCGACCCGTTCAGCTCGCTCGACCCGGTCAACCTGCTCGACCTGCCCGACCTGCTCGCCCTTCCCCTCGCGTGCCGTTCCTTCGGGCCGCCTCCCCCCACCGACCTGCGGCGGCAGCGGGGCCAGCGGCGGCACGATCGGCCGTCCGCGCTTGCCGCGCAGCACCTTGCGCATGATGCGCGCCGCCTGCCTCTCCCGTACCTCCCGTGCGGTGAGCAGCACGGGAGCCTCCTCGGCGACGACGTCCGGCACGGGCTCCGGAGCCGGCTCGGCCGGTACGGGCGGTACGGGCGGTACGGCCGGCACAGGACGGGCGGTCCACCCGTCGCTTCGATGGGGCTCCTCGTCGGCGGGTTCGCGCGCCTGCGCCAGCCCGTTGAGGTGCGCCCGCTCCTGGTGGGCGCGCTCCTCCGCGTGCACGACGACGTCCGGCGGTTCCATGAGGCGCGCGAAGGGCAGCGCGATCACCTGGGCTCCGTCGGTGCGCACCACGTCGGTGCGCCGGGGCACCCGGACGCCGCGGGCGACCAACTGGCCCTGGGCGTAGGCGTCTGCGATCAGCTTCTCGTACGAGAGCCGGATGCCGGGCAGCTCCTCCGCCACCGCATCGGCCCAGCCGGCGGTGAAGGCGGCCGTCTCCCGCCGGTCGACCTCGGCGCGCGGCAGCACGACGAGGTCGGAGGGGTGCAGCCCGTGCCGGAAGACCAGTTCGGAGATCCGGGCGAAGAGATGCGGCAGGTCAGGGGAGCAATCCAGCCAATCGATCGCAGAATCGTCCCGATCCGCCCCCAAGTTCCCGTCCATGTGTACGCAGTGCCTCCCCCACCCAGACGCCAAGAGGTCCAACGCCCCCCTGACGCGCGTCTTCTGACGCTCGTTCCATGGTGCATGTCTGGCCTTCACACGGGAGACACGGGTCGTTGACGCTCGACAACCCGAACCTTCACGCCCGACAATGATTCGCACATCAGTTCGAACAGCTCGATAGAGTCCAACGCCGGGGTCCGGCGACCGACCGTGATCCCGTCGCACCGGCACGTGATCGGAAGGCAGGGGACCATGACGCCTCACACCGGAGGAAGCCACGCGGGCAGCACGTTCCACGACCGGCTGGCCACGCTCCTGCGCACCCCTGGACCCCTCGATGTGAAAGCCCTGCTCGCCACCCTCGACGCGGAAGTCGCGGCTCGCGAGACCCACGCGTACAAGGCCGGCTGGAACGACGCGCTCGCGGAACTCCACGTGAGGCGCGCCTGACCTCCGGCCCCGCCCGTACGCCCCCCAAGCCACCCGCCCGCGCACTTCCCGGGCGGGTGGTTCGCGTGTGCGGGGCGCGCACGGGCCTCCGACGCAGCGATGCGAGGTAGAGATGGCTCAGACAGGACACGCGGAGATCCTGGAGAGGATCGCCGAGCTCAAGAAGGACATATCCGGCCTCAAGACCCCCGGCCAGGAGAGCAAGAACGCTAAGGACTACGTCACCGACGCCGAGTTGCAGGCCAAGGCCAAGGAGATCATCAAGGCGGTGGAGAAGGGGCCGAAGAAGGAGGAGAAGGCCCCGTGGGAAGCCATCCTCGAACAGCTCAAGCTGGGCCCGCTGGCCGGCGCGATCAAGGACTTCGGCACGGGGCAGATCATCCTCCTGGGTGCCATGGGCGCCCTGACGCTGCTCATCATGGGCCTCGGCGGCACGCTGCACGCCTTCAACCGGCTCTGGCTGCCGCTGAGCAAGATGCGCGAGCAGCGCAACATCCGCCTGGGCAGGAGCGAGCCGGACCCCAATGGGGAAGTCGGCCGGGTCTGGGGCAGGAACGACCGGGGCCGCATCGCGACGATGCGCCCCAGTGAGGCCCTCGCCGCCCCCGCCCTCCGGGTCATCCGCTCCAACATCAACACGCAGCAGCTCAGCGCGCACGAGCGGGTCATCGGCCGCCTCATTCCGCAGGTGCGGAAGTTCAACGAAGAGATGGCCCGGTCGCCCAAGTCCAGCGAGGTGAAGAAGCTCGCGAGCGCCGCCGAGAAGCTGAACACCGCCCTCGGCAAGCCGAAGTTGCAGCCCGACCACCTCCGCCAGGTCTGGATCCAGGTCGGCGCGCTCGACCGGAAGACGAAGGAAGTCAGCCCCGCCCACCTGAACAGCATCGCCTCGGCCGCCGGGCGACTCTCCAGCGCCACGGGCACCCTCACCACCCGCTTCAACAACCTCACGACCGCCGCGGGGCGCGCCGCCGCCGCGGTCGGCACCAGCTGACCCGCCCCCCACCGAAAGGAGGGCGGGATGAGTCTCGTCCGTTCCATGAAGAACGCCACCACCTCCCTGAATTCCTTCAGGTCCTCGGCGAACGGCGTCGCACAACCCATCCGCAACATCGGCAACGCCAGCAGCAGCGCATCCGGCAAGATCCGCTCCCTGCGGTCCGCCTCGCAGTCCTCCAGCACCCAGCTCCGTCGGCTCAAGACCGCCTGCGACCAGGCCGACCGCGCGATGAAGAAGGCCGGCAACACCGGGCAGTCGTCCGGCGCCAAGCTCGGCCGGTTCAAGACCGGCGCCGACCGCGCCGCCCAGGGGCAGAACCGGCTCAACCGCTCCATGCGGGGGAACTTCCTCGTACGGCTGCTGGAGCTGTTCATGCCGCTCATCGAGACCGTCGTGCAGATGGCGGCCCGCTCGCGGACCATGCAGCGGGTCATCCGGACCGCGTTCAACGCGATCCGCACCGTCATCAGCACCGTCATGAAGGTCGTCGGGCCGATCATGCGCAAGGCCGGCTCCCTGATCAAGTCGGTCTGGAACGGGATCCGACGGGCCATCTCCACCGTCGTCAAGGCCGTGGCGACCGTGATCCGGACCTACGTCAACACCTGGCGCCGCATCATCACCACGGTCATGAACGCCATCCGGTCGACCATCCGGGCCGTCTGGAACGGCATCAGGGCCGTGATCACCCCCGTCGTCAACTGGATCCGCAGCGCGATCCCGTCCGCCTTCCGGGCCGTCAAGGACCGGATGTCCAGCATCTGGAACGGCCTCAAGGACATCGCCTCCAAGGCGTTCAACGGCATCAAAGACGGCGTCCGCACCCCGATCAACGCCGTCATCCGGCTGATCAACTCCATGATCGGCAAGCTGAACGGCATCAAGGTCAGCATCCCCGGCTGGGTGCCGATGGTCGGCGGCAAGACCTTCGGCGTCAACCTGCCCACCATTCCCCAACTCGCCGCCGGCGGCGTCGTCCAGCCGCGGCGCGGCGGCGTGCACGCCATCCTCGCCGAGGCGGGCGAGGCCGAGGCCGTGCTGCCGCTGTCCAAGCTCGACCGGCTGCTGGCGCTCACCGCCAAGCGGGCCAAGCTCGCCCAGGCCAAGGCGCGCGCCGGCGGCGGACGCGCCGGGCTCCACATCGAGCACTACCACGCCGCCGCCGGCAGTGACCCGCAGGCCACCGCCAACGCCCTGATGTTCCTGGCGAAGGCCCGCGGATGAGCTCCCTCGCCGCCGCCCTGCCCCTGAACCCGCTGCGCAACGCCGGCACCTCCGCCGGCAGCCTCAGCCGTGGCATCGGCGGCATGTCGGACCAGCTGGGGAAGCTGGCCTCCGACATCCGCCGGGCGGCGTCCGGGATCGACCGGGTCGGCCCCGCACTGCGCACCGCGCTCCCCGCGCTACAGCAGCTGCGAAACGGCGCGTCGACCGGCGCCGCCTCCGCCAACAAGATCGCCCGCTCCACCGCCTCCTCCGGCGTCCGCCGCTTCGGCACCGCCGCCTCCCGCGCCCGCACCTCCGTCGCCAAGCTCGGCGGCGGACCGCTCGCCGCGGTCCTCGGCCTGATCGTCTCCATGGTCGACGTCGCCGCCCTGCTCAGCGGGATCATGGGCGGCTTCGGCACCGTGCTGACCATCGCCTCCGTCGCCATGACGGCGGTCAACACCGCCATGCGGGCCAACCCCCTCGGCTTCGTGCTCGGCATCGTGATCCCGCTGGCCGCGTACCTCATCGAGTACGCGATGAGCACCAAGACCGGCCAGCGGATCGCCCGCCAGGCGTTCGACGCCGTCCTGCGCGGGATCAGGGCCGCGATCGCGGTCATCGGGCCGGTGATGAAGGCCGCCGGCAACGGCGTCAGATCGGCCTTCCGCACCGTACGCAGCCTGATCGGCGGCGCGCTGCGCGGCATCGGCGCGGCCATCGGCGGGATCTCCCGGGCCGGCTCCGCCATCAGGTCCGCGGTCACCGCGCTGCGGGCGATCGCCTCGCGCGCCTTCCGCGGGCTCAGGAGCGCGGTCGAGCGGCCCCTGAAGTGGGTCAGGGAGAACGTGCCGAAGTTCTTCACCCGGGCCAAAGAGGCGGTGTCCAAGACCCTGCGGGGCATCGGCGACTTCCTGGAGAGCGGCGCCCAGACCGTGCTCGGGGTCATCAAGGGGCCGATCAACGGGCTGATCGCCTTCGCCAACTGGGTCATCGACGGGCTGGGGAAGCTCAGCGTCAACATCCTCGGCAAGAAGTTCGGCGTCGACCTCGACAAGCTCCCGATGCTCGCCGACGGCGGCGTCGTCTTCCCCCTCGACAACGGCGGCACCCCGCGCATCGCGCCCGCCGAAGACCTCGACCACCGGCCGGTGTCCACCGGCCCCGAGGTCCCGCACGGCCCGCGCCGCATCGCGCACTTCCGCGAGGAGCCCGGCGCCGGCCCCCGCGCCACCGCCGAGGACCTGCTCTTCCTCGCCACCAGCGGCTGCGCCTGAGCGCCCGTCCGCGTCACCGGTCCAGCGCCGCACGCGCCTTCGCAGCCGCGGACGAAAGCCGCACGCGAGCGAAAGCCGCACGCGAGCGATTCGAAGCCCTACGAGAGTGAGGTGACGGCCCCATGGCCGAGACCACCAACCCCTACACCGCCGACCTCGCGCCCGGCTCGCTCATCACCCAGGACGGGCAGATGCAGTGGGCCGGGCTCCTCATCGGCACCGGCACCCCCTTCGACCTCGACCGGGCCGGCCTCACCGGCTGGGAGGACCTGCCGGAGTACGACTCGTCCGACGCCGAGCGCCCCACCTCGCACGGCGCCTGGCCCGGCGCCCGCTACGCCAAGCCCCGCAAGGTCGGCGGCACCGTGTGGATGGCGCCGGCGGCCGGCGAAGGCCCGGCCGCCCTGTACGCGCTGCGCCAGGCGTTCGCCCTCCTCGACGAGGAACGCTGGCTCGCCGTCCGGCTGCACGGCGAGGTGCTGGCCGTACGCGCCCGGGTCAGCCAGCGCGTGGTCCCCGCCGACCGGGTCTTCGCCACCCAGGGCGCGGCCAAGGCGTCCGTTCAGTGGACCGCCACCGACCCGCGGCGCTACCAGGTCACCGAGCAGCGGGCGATCACCGGCCGCCCGGAGCCCGAGTCGGGGCTGACCTGGCCGTTGACCTGGCCGCTGAACTGGGGACAGGCCAAGAGCACCGGCGACGTCGTCGCCGAGAACACCGGCTCCGCACCCGCCCACCCCGTGATCGTCTTCCGCGGTCCCTGCGCCATGCCGACCATCACCGAGCGGATCAGCCGGCGCCGGCTGCGCTACGCGATCGACCTGGCCCTGGGCGAGGAACTGGTCGTCGACACCGGCGAGGGCACCGTCACGCTCAACGGCACCGCCTCGCGTCGCCACACCGCCATGGGCGACTCCAGCCCCGAAGAGCTGTTCACGCTCGAACCGGGCCGCTCCGAACTCTCCTTCCGCCCCGACTCGGCCGGCCCCCAGGCCCAGATGACCGTCCGCTGGCGCAGCGCCGAGTGGTGACGCGCACCCCGCAAGCCCGCCCCGCCGCCCGCCACCAGCCCCCGAGGTGAATCATGACCGTACGCGCCACCTGGCTCACGCCCACCGGACAGACCCGCGAGGACACCCGCCTCGCCCAGTCCACCCTGCTGACCCCCGTCGGCACGAGCTCCACCGACCCCACGCTGCGCTCCCGCTCAGGCATCGTGCCCGGCGGGTTCGTCCTGTCCCAGGCCGGCCCGATGTCCTGCACCATCGGCACCGGCCGGGCCGTCATCCAGGGCCACGACAACGCCCAGGGCGCCTACACGGTGGCCGTCACCTCCCCGGAGACCCTGAACTTCGCCGACGGCGACCCCCTCCACGGCCGGATCGACCTGATCGAACTCGCCGTGCTGGACAAGGACTTCGACCTCGGCGGCACGGGGACGCACGAGGCGGTCGTCCGCGTCGTCCAGGGCACCCCGTCGGCCACCCCCGCGATCCCCGCCAGCGGGCCGGGCAGCGCGATCCCGCTCTACTCCGTCCGCGTCCAGACCAGCGCTTCCGCCGGCACCGGCGGCATCCTCTGGGCCTCCGCCACCACCCCGCAGCACTACGCCACCGCCGCCCTCGGCGGCATCACCCCGGCGGGCGGCGCCGGCTTCAAGGGTGCGTACGTCGGCCAGTACCGGGACACCAACAGCCAGCTCCAGCGCTGGGACGGCACCGACTGGATCGCCTATCCGCGGGCCGTCGGCGGCATCGCGTCCAGCGAAGTGACGGCGGGTGCGTACGTCGGTCAGTACCGGGACGCCGACGGCACCCTCCAGCGCTGGGACGGCAACAGCTGGACGTACGCCGAGGGCCGGTCGAGCGTGCTGTTCAGCGTCGTGCAGTCGGCGCAGCAGACGATCCCGAACAACGCCTGGACCGTCGTCACCTTCCAGGGCCTCGACATCGACGACGCCCGCGCGTGGAACGGCCGGGACGCCTACGTCGTCAAGCGGGCCGGCTGGTGGCGGGTGTCGGGACACGTCGCCTGGTCCGGCGAAGCCAACCCGGCCGGGGGCCGTGGTGCGCGACTGATGGTCAACGGAGTCGGCCTGCCCCGCGCGACCTGGCAGACCGCGTCCGCCGTCGCGGCGGTCACGGTCGGCGGCACTGCCCTGGTCAAGCTCGCCGTGAACGACACCATCCAGCTCGCGGCCAACCAGACCCAGGGCGCCTCGATCAAGACCCTCGGCGGCTCCGGCTACTACACCAACCTCCACGCCGAGTGGATCCGGTCCTAAGACGCGTCCCGCGCCCCATCCCGTACGACGTACGACAGGAGAGCTTCATGAACATGCGCAGCAGCTGGCTCAAGGAAGCCGGCCAGACCCGCGAGGACACCCGCCTCACCCAGATCGGCGCCACCACCCCCGCCAACACGGTGGATGTGCTCTCGGGCGTCCTGCCCGGTTCGTACGAAGGCATACACCGGCTGTCCGGGCTCTGGCTGTCGCGCAAGGACGCCATGACGGGCACGCTGCACGGCGGGCGTGCCGTGATCCAGGGCCCGGGCGCCCAGGGCGTCTACCCGGTGGCCCTGAACTCCCCCATCGACCTGTCCTTCGCCGCCGGTGACGCCCAGTTCGGCCGGATCGACCTGGTCGTCATCCGGATCTACGACGGCCTGTACGACGCCTCCAACCGCTACGACGCCGTCGCCGAGATCATCCAGGGCGTCCCCGGCCAGGCCCCGGCGCCGCCGGCTGCACCCGCCGCCAGCCTTCCGCTGTTCGAGGTGCTCGTGCCCGCCGGCGCCAGCGCGGGCAACGACGGCGTCGCTTGGGCCACCGGGGTCAAGGACCGGCGCACCACGGTGGTGGCGGTCGGCGGCATCCGGCCGGCCACGGGCGAGGAGCGTCAGGGCGCGTACCCCGGTCAGTACCAGGACTCGGCCGACGGAACCCTCCAGCGCTGGAACGACAAGAAGGAGTGGGTCTCCTACCCGCGGGCGATCGGCGGCATCGCGCCCGCCGGCGCCATCACCGTCGGCAGCTACGTCGGCCAGTACCGGGACACCCCGGGCGGGGTGCTCCAGCGCTGGAACGGCACGGTGTGGCAGCCGGCGGCGCCGTACCCGGCGTACGTCGAGAACCGGGACGGCGGAACCACCACGTCCCTCACGTACACCCCCACCCTCGCGGGCCGGCCCCCGACTCCGCTCACGATCACCTTCACCGCGCCCCCCTCCGGCAAGGTGCTGCTCGCCTACGGGAACTCCGCGATGATCGAACGGAACGGCACCGGCCAGCAGTTCACCAGCGTGCGCGTCACCCAGGGCGCCACCCTCGTCCAGGACGCCACCGACGAGTTCGCCGCCAAGGCGGCCGGCGGCTACCACACGTCGGTCTCCACCCAACTGCTCCTGGGCAACCTCCAGCCGGGGGCCGCGTACACCGTCACGGCCGTGCACCGCGTCAAGGACGCCACCCAGCCCGGCTGGTTCGACCACGTCTTCATCCGCGTCGACGCCATGGCGTGAGGCCCCCATGTCACTGAACACCCCCTATCGGGCGATCTTCGCCGATCTGCTCACCGACCAGACCATCGACATCCTGCCGCTGCGGGACGTCCAGATCGACGACTACATCGGGAAGCCCGGCTCCCTGTCGGGCACGGTGCCGATCCCGGACGCCACCATCGCCGAGCGGGTGCACCGCGTCGAGGAGGGCCGCACCGCGGTCTACCTGGAGCGCGGCGGCGACCTGTGGTGGGGCGGCATCATCTGGACCAGCACGCTCCAGAGCAGCGAACGGGGCGTGCTGACCCTCGGCATCCAGGCGGCCACCTTCGACTCGTACCCGGCCCGGCGCCGGATCCGCAAGGACATGCCGTTCACCGACGCCGACCAGCTCCAGGTGGCCCGCACCCTGTGGCGGGAGCTCCAGTCGAGCCGCGGCGGGGACATCAAGGTCCGCTACGGCGACGAGTCGGCGCACCCGCCGCAGCTCGTCACCACCGCCTGGCGGGACGGCGACGAGACCCTGTACTCCGAAGCGCTCGACCAACTCGCCGCGCTCTCGGGCGGGTTGGAGTACTACGTCGCCGTGTACCGGGACCCGGCCACCGGCGAGCGGGTGCGCCAGCTCCGGCTCGGCGCCCCGCGGCTGCGCACCGGCAGCACCGACATCCTGCTGGACCGGCCGGGGACGATCCTGTCGTACTCCTTCCCGCGCGACGCGACCCGCGGCGGCACCACGTCCCGGGCCCGCGGCGCCTCGGTCAACAGCAACCAGGCGGCGGAGTCCCGCCCGCTGATCTCCCAGGAGGAGGAGGCCGGCGACCTGCTCGACGGCGGCTGGCCGCGGGTGGACCTCTCGTCGGACCACAACGAGGTCAGCGACCCGGCCGCGCTGGCGTCGCTGGCCGTGTCCACCCTGGCGCAGGCCCGCGGCGCCGTGGTCGTCCCGGAGATCACGATCCGGCTCGGCGGGGTCGTCCCGCCGGCGCTGCTCGGCCGCTCCGCGCGCATCCGGATCACCGACGAGTGGCATCCGCAGGGGCTCGACGCCCGTTACCGGATCATCGGCGTGAAGGTACGGCCCCCGGAGCGCGGTCGCGCCGATACCGCCGAGCTCTATCTGGAGGAGTCCTGATGCCCCAGCTCCCCGAGGACATCATCGACCAGATCAACGCGATGAAGCGCCGGCTGCACGTGCTGTCCCGGGCGGTCCACAGCCGCCCGGCGCTCAACCGGATCAGCGGTGGCGCGGTGGAGATCGTCAACGGCGGCTCGCTGACCGTGCGGGCCTCCGACGGCCAGCCCGTGTTCCAGGTGAGCGACGCCGGGCTGGCCCGGCCCTGGCTCGCGCTGCTGGCACCGCAGGACGTCCGCACCACCAGCTGGCCCCAGACGGCCTCCGCCGTGTGGACCACGGTCAGCCAGAGCGTGAACCCGATCTGGCAGCCGCGGATGCGCCTCCAGCTCTCGACCCGGGCCTCGTCCGGGGCCACCGGGCAGATACGGGTGCTGATCGACGGGGTGCAGTGGGGGCCCGTGGTCGCCGCCGGCCAGACCTTCGACCACACGGGCGCGGTCGCCACCAGCCTGCCCGCCGCCTTCGGCACCACGATGAAGGTGGAGGTCCAGGGCCAGGTCACCAGCGCCACGGGCACCGTGTACGCCCAGACCCTCGCCGTCTACGGAACCCAGAACTAACCCTGTTCGATACGTGCCCCGCGCCCCCGTGCCCCCGCGGCCGGGGCCGGGGCCGTTCCCCTTCCTGGAGGCCCCACCATGGCCACCCCGCTGACCGCCGACCGCCTCGTCGCCGCACTGCGCGCCGAGGGCGTCACCGTCGTCGAACGCTCCGGCTGGCGCACCCACAACCGCAACCACACCGGCGCCTGGGGACCGGTGCACGGCGTGATGATCCACCACACCGTCACCTCCGGCACCACGGCGTCCGTCGACCTCTGCTTCCGCGGCCACGCCGACCTCCCGGGCCCCCTGTGCCACGCCGTCATCGCCAAGGACGGCACCGTCCACCTCGTCGGCAACGGCCGCGCCAACCACGCCGGCGGCGGCGACCCCGACGTCCTGCGGGCCGTCGCCGACGAGCGCTACGGCACCCGCCCGCCCGCCACCGACCACCACCAGGGCAGCCCCGGCGCCGTCGACGGCAACGCCCGCTTCTACGGTTTCGAGTGCGTCAACCGCGGCGACGGCAAGGACCCCTGGCCCGCCGCCCAACTCGACGCCATCGAACGCGCCTCCACCGCCCTGTGCCGGGCCCACGGCTGGAGCGCCAAGAGCGTCATCGGCCATCTGGAGTGGTCCAACCGCAAGGTCGACCCGCGCGGCTTCACCATGCCCGACCTGCGCGAACGCATCGCCCGCCGACTCGCGGGCAAGCCGTCGGCGCCCAAGCCGTCCCCCGGCAAACCGAAGCCGCCCACCGCGACCGAACCCCCCGCCGCCCCGCAGCACGCCACCTTCCCCGGCGCGGACTTCTTCGCCAAGGCCCCCCGCTCCGCCCTGATCACCGCGATGGGCCGACGCCTGGTCGCCGAGGGCTGCTCCGCGTACGCCGTCGGCCCCGGCCCCCAGTGGTCGGACGCCGACCGCCGCTCCTACGCCAAGTGGCAGCACAAGCTCGGCTACCGCGGCGCCGACGCCGACGGCTGGCCCGGCAAGAAGAGCTGGGACGCCCTCAAGGTCCCCCGCACCTCCTGACCGCCCCGCCCCCGCCCCGCCCACGAAAGGAGCTCCCGTGTCCGAAGCCGCCAGGAGGACCGCCCGTACGGTCCTGCAGAGCGCCGTCGGCATCGCCGTCGTCCTCCCCGCGATCGTGGACGCCTCCGGGCTGCCCGCCACCCTGCCCTGGGTGGCCGGCGCACTCGCCGTCGCCGGCGCCCTGACCAGGGTCATGGCCCTCGACGGCGTACAGCGCCTGCTGCCGCCCTGGCTCCGCAGCGAGCCGACGCACGCAGCCGTGCCCGTATCCACCGCTCCGCAAGACCCGGGAGTCGCCGATGACCGACTCTGAACACCAGCACGACCCGATCGCCGTCGCCGTCGAGCTGGAACGCATGCGCGGCACCCTCGAAGCCGGCTTCGCCCGGGTCGACGGCGCACTCGCCCTGCTGGTCCAGCGCAGCGACCAGACCGACAAGCAGCTCGCCGACATGGAGTCCCGACTGGACTCCCTGGAGCGTGCCCGCTGGCCGCTGGCGAGCATCGCCGCCCTGACCGCGAGCGCCGGAGTGTTCCTCGCCGTCTGGGAGATGTCCGGGCGCTGACCCGTACGCAGGCACGCCGAAGGGCGGTCACCCCGCATCGGGATGACCGCCCTTCGTCAGACGCTACGCCGCGTCACTCACTGGTTGTACGGACCGTAGTCGTAGTCCTCCAGCGGAACGGCCTGGCCGGAGCCGGTGCCGAACGGCGAGTAGTCGATGTCGTCGTAGCCGACGGCCGAGTACATCGCGGCCTTGGCCTCCTCGGTGGGCTCCACCCGGATGTTGCGGTAGCGGGACAGACCCGTACCGGCCGGGATGAGCTTACCGATGATGACGTTCTCCTTGAGGCCGATCAGGGAGTCCGACTTGGCGTTGATCGCCGCGTCGGTCAGGACCCTGGTCGTCTCCTGGAAGGACGCCGCCGACAGCCACGACTCGGTGGCCAGCGACGCCTTGGTGATGCCCATCAGCTGCGGACGGCCGGAGGCGGGGTGACCGCCCTCGGTGACCACGCGACGGTTCTCGGTCTCGAACTTCGACCGCTCGACCAGCTCGCCCGGCAGCAGCTCCGCGTCGCCGGACTCGATGATCGTCACCCGGCGCAGCATCTGCCGGATGATGATCTCGATGTGCTTGTCGTGGATCGACACGCCCTGCGAGTTGTAGACCTTCTGGACCTCGCCGACCAGGTGGACCTGGACGGCGCGCTGGCCGAGGATGCGCAGCACGTCGTGCGGGTTGACCGCACCGAAGGTCAGCGGCTGGCCGACCTCGACGTGGTCGCCCTCGCGCACCAGGACCTTGGCTCGCTTCGAGATCGGGAACGGCGTCTCGTCGCTGCCGTCGTCCGGGGTGACGACGAGCTTCTTCGTCTTCTCGGTCTCCTCGATCCGGACGCGGCCGGACGCCTCGGAGATCGGCGCGACGCCCTTGGGCGTACGGGCCTCGAAGAGCTCGACGACACGCGGCAGACCCTGGGTGATGTCGTCACCGGCCACACCACCGGTGTGGAAGGTACGCATCGTCAGCTGGGTGCCGGGCTCACCGATGGACTGGGCGGCGATGATGCCGACCGCCTCGCCGATGTCGACCAGCTTGCCGGTGGCGAGCGAGCGACCGTAGCAGAAGGCACAGGTGCCGACCGCGGACTCGCAGGTCAGGACCGAGCGGGTCTTGACCTCCTCCACGCCCGCGCCGACCAGCGCGTCGATGAGCACGTCACCGAGGTCGACGTTGGCGGGCGCGATGACCTTGCCGTCGACGACGACGTCCTCGGCGAGCATCCGCGCGTACACGGACGTCTCGACGTTCTCCGCCTTGCGCAGGACGCCGTCGGCGCCGCGCTCGGCGATCCCCAGCTTGAGGCCGCGGTCGGTGCCGCAGTCCTCTTCGCGGATGATGACGTCCTGCGAGACGTCCACCAGACGACGGGTCAGGTAACCCGAGTCGGCGGTCCGCAGGGCGGTGTCCGCCAGACCCTTACGGGCACCGTGCGTGGCGATGAAGTACTCCAGCACGGACAGGCCCTCGCGGAAGGATGCCTTGATCGGCCGCGGGATCGTCTCGTTCTTGGCGTTGGACACCAGACCACGCATACCGGCGATCTGACGCATCTGCATCATGTTTCCACGAGCACCCGAGTGCACCATCATGTAGATGGGGTTGGTCTTCGGGAAGTTCGCGTTCATCGCCTCGGCGACCTCGTTGGTCGCGCGGGTCCAGTTGTCGATCAGCTCGTTCGTGCGCTCCTGCTTGGTGATCAGGCCGCGCTCGTACTGCTTCTGGATCTTCTCGTCCTTGGCCTCGTAGGCCGCGACGATCTCCTTCTTCGCACCTGGGACGACGACGTCCGAGATGGCGACGGTGACGCCGGACCGGGTGGCCCAGTAGAAGCCGGCCGCCTTCAGGTTGTCGAGCGTCGCCGCCACGATGACCTTCGGGTAGCGCTCGGCGAGGTCGTTGACGATCTCGGAGAGCTGCTTCTTGCCGACGGTGTAGTCGACGAAGGGGTAGTCCTCGGGCAGCAGCTCGTTGAAGAGCGCACGGCCCAGGGTGGTGTTCAGCCGGAAGCTGTCGCCCTGCTGCCAGCTGCCGCCGATGCCGTCGGCGCCGGCCTCCTCGTCGACCGGCGGGGTCCAGCCGCGCGGCGGGATGGTGCCCACCGGGAAGCGGATGTCCACCTTGGCCTGCAGGGAGAGCTCACGGGCGTCGAACGCCATGATCGCCTCGGCGGTGGAGCCGAAGGACCGGCCCTCGCCGCGCACCTCGCGCTCTTCCTCGTCGGTGGTGAGGAAGAAGAGTCCGAGCACCATGTCCTGGGTGGGCATGGTGACGGGACGGCCGTCGGCCGGCTTGAGGATGTTGTTCGAGGACAGCATCAGGATGCGGGCCTCGGCCTGCGCCTCCGCGGAGAGCGGCAGGTGGACGGCCATCTGGTCACCGTCGAAGTCCGCGTTGAACGCGGTGCACACGAGCGGGTGGATCTGGATGGCCTTGCCCTCGACGAGCTGCGGCTCGAACGCCTGGATGCCGAGGCGGTGCAGCGTGGGGGCACGGTTCAGCAGCACCGGGTGCTCGGCGATGACCTCTTCGAGGACGTCGTACACCACGGTGCGACCGCGCTCCACCATGCGCTTGGCGGACTTGATGTTCTGCGCGTGGTTCAGGTCGACCAGGCGCTTCATCACGAACGGCTTGAAGAGCTCCAGCGCCATGGCCTTGGGCAGACCGCACTGGTGCAGCTTGAGCTGCGGGCCGACGACGATGACGGAACGCGCCGAGTAGTCGACTCGCTTGCCGAGCAGGTTCTGACGGAAACGACCCTGCTTGCCCTTGAGCATGTCGCTGAGGGACTTCAGCGGACGGTTGCCGGGGCCGGTGACCGGACGACCGCGACGGCCGTTGTCGAACAGCGCGTCGACGGCCTCCTGGAGCATCCGCTTCTCGTTGTTCACGATGATCTCGGGGGCCCCGAGGTCCAGCAGGCGCTTCAGTCGGTTGTTGCGGTTGATGACCCGGCGGTACAGGTCGTTGAGGTCGGAGGTCGCGAAGCGGCCACCGTCCAGCTGCACCATCGGACGCAGGTCCGGCGGGATGACCGGCACGCAGTCCAGCACCATGCCCTTGGGGCTGTTGCTGGTCTGCAGGAAGGCGGAGACGACCTTGAGGCGCTTGAGCGCACGGGTCTTCTTCTGGCCCTTGCCGGTGCGGATGATCTCGCGGAGGCGCTCGGCCTCCTCGTTGAGGTCGAAGGACTCCAGGCGCTTCTGCAGCGCGGCGGCGCCCATCGAGCCGTCGAAGTACGTGCCGAAGCGGTCGCGCAGCTCGCGGTAGAGCAGCTCGTCGCCCTCCAGGTCCTGGACCTTGAGGTTCTTGAAGCGGTTCCACACCTCGTCGAGGCGGTCGACCTCGCGCTGCGCGCGGTCGCGCAGCTGCTTCATCTCGCGCTCGGCGCCTTCGCGCACCTTGCGGCGCACGTCGGCCTTGGCGCCCTCGGCCTCCAGCTCGGCCAGGTCGCCTTCCAGCTTCTTGGCGCGGGCCTCGACGTCGGCGTCCCGGCGGTTCTCGATCTGCTGGCGCTCGACGGAGACGTGGGCCTCCAGCGACGGCAGGTCGCGGGTGCGGCGCTCCTCGTCCACGAACGTGATCATGTACGCGGCGAAGTAGATGACCTTCTCCAGGTCCTTCGGCGCGAGGTCCAGCAGGTAGCCCAGGCGCGAGGGAACGCCCTTGAAGTACCAGATGTGGGTGACGGGGGCGGCCAGCTCGATGTGGCCCATCCGCTCGCGGCGCACCTTGGCGCGGGTGACCTCGACGCCACAGCGCTCACAGATGATGCCCTTGAAGCGGACGCGCTTGTACTTGCCGCAGTAGCACTCCCAGTCCCGGGTCGGACCGAAGATCTTCTCGCAGAAGAGTCCGTCCTTTTCGGGCTTGAGCGTGCGGTAGTTGATCGTCTCGGGCTTCTTGACCTCGCCGTGCGACCACTGGCGAATGTCGTCAGCGGTGGCCAGGCCGATCCGAAGCTCGTCGAAGAAGTTGACGTCGAGCACTATGCGTCAATCCCTCTCAGGGTTGTGTCTCTCAGTGGTCTGTACGGAGTCCTTGGGTGGCGGCCGGGGCCCTGGCGGGGGCCCCGGCCAGACCCGTCAGACCTCTTCGACGCTGCTCGGCTCGCGCCGGGACAGGTCGATGCCGAGCTCTTCCGCAGCGCGGAAGACGTCCTCGTCGGTGTCGCGCATCTCGATGGACATGCCGTCCGAGGACAGCACCTCCACGTTGAGGCACAGGGACTGCATCTCCTTGATGAGCACCTTGAAGGACTCGGGGATGCCGGGCTCGGGGATGTTCTCGCCCTTGACGATGGCCTCGTACACCTTCACGCGGCCGGTGACGTCGTCGGACTTGATGGTCAGCAGTTCCTGGAGGGCGTACGCGGCGCCGTAAGCCTCCAGCGCCCACACCTCCATCTCACCGAAGCGCTGGCCACCGAACTGGGCCTTACCACCCAGCGGCTGCTGGGTGATCATCGAGTACGGACCGGTCGAGCGGGCGTGCAGCTTGTCGTCGACCAGGTGGTGGAGCTTCAGGATGTACATGTACCCGACCGAGATCGGGTCCGGGAACGGCTCGCCGGAGCGGCCGTCGTACATCCGGGCCTTGCCGGACGGCAGGACCATGCGGTCGCCGTCGCGGTTGGGCACGGTGGCCTCGAAGAGACCGGCGATCTCGTCCTCGCGGGCGCCGTCGAAGACCGGGGTGGCGACGTTGGTGCCGGGCTGGACCTCGTCCGCGCCGATCGTCTTCAGCCGCTCCATCCACTCCTCGTTGCCCTCGACCTTCCAGCCCTGGCTGGCGAGCCAGCCGAGGTGGATCTCCAGGACCTGTCCCGGGTTCATTCGGGACGGGACGCCGAGCGGGTTGAGGATGATGTCGACCGGGGTGCCGTCCTCCATGAACGGCATGTCCTCGATCGGCAGGATCTTGGAAATGACGCCCTTGTTGCCGTGGCGGCCGGCGAGCTTGTCACCGTCGGTGATCTTGCGCTTCTGCGCCACGTACACCCGGACGAGCTGGTTGACGCCGGGCGGAAGCTCGTCGCCCTCCTCGCGGTCGAAGACGCGCACGCCGATGATCTTGCCGGTCTCGCCGTGCGGCACCTTCAGGGAGGTGTCGCGGACCTCGCGGGCCTTCTCGCCGAAGATCGCGCGGAGCAGGCGCTCCTCCGGAGTCAGCTCGGTCTCGCCCTTCGGGGTGACCTTGCCGACCAGGATGTCGCCGGCGATGACCTCGGCGCCGATGCGGATGATGCCGCGCTCGTCGAGGTCGGCCAGGACCTCCTCGGAGACGTTCGGGATGTCCCGGGTGATCTCCTCGGGGCCCAGCTTGGTGTCGCGGGCGTCGACCTCGTGCTCCTCGATGTGGATCGAGGAGAGGACGTCGTCCTGGACGAGGCGCTGCGACAGGATGATCGCGTCCTCGTAGTTGTGGCCCTCCCACGGCATGAACGCCACGAGGAGGTTCTTGCCGAGCGCCATCTCGCCGTTCTCGGTGGCGGGACCGTCGGCGAGGACCTGGCCCTCGACGACGCGGTCGCCCTCGACGACGATGACCTTCTGGTTGACCGAGGTGCCCTGGTTGGAGCGGGAGAACTTGGCCACCCGGTAGGTGGTGTAGGTGCCGTCGTCGTTGCCGACGGTGATGTAGTCCGCGGAGACCTCCTGGACCACACCGTCCTTCTCGGCCTTGATGACGTCACCGGCGTCGACCGCGCAGCGGTACTCCATGCCGGTGCCGACCAGCGGCGCCTCGGCCGTGATCAGCGGAACGGCCTGACGCATCATGTTCGCGCCCATGAGGGCACGGTTGGCGTCGTCGTGCTCCAGGAACGGGATCATGGCGGTCGCGACCGACACCATCTGGCGCGGCGAGACGTCCATGTAGTCGACCTCGGTCGGGGCGACGTAGTCGACCTCGCCGCCGCGACGGCGGACCAGCACCCGGGCCTCGGTGAAGCGCAGGTCGTCGTTGAGCGTGGCGTTGGCCTGCGCGATGACGAAGCGGTCCTCCTCGTCGGCGGTCAGGTAGTCCACCTCGTCGGTGACCTGGCCGTCGACGACCTTGCGGTACGGCGTCTCGATGAAGCCGAAGGCGTTGATCCGGCCGTAGGAGGCCAGCGAGCCGATCAGACCGATGTTCGGGCCTTCCGGCGTCTCGATCGGGCACATCCGGCCGTAGTGCGAGGGGTGCACGTCACGGACCTCGAAGCCGGCCCGCTCACGGGAGAGACCACCGGGGCCGAGGGCGTTGAGACGACGCTTGTGCGTCAGGCCCGACAGCGGGTTGTGGTGGTCCATGAACTGCGAGAGCTGGCTGGTGCCGAAGAACTCCTTGATGGAGGCGACGACCGGCCGGATGTTGATCAGGGTCTGCGGCGTGATCGCCTCGACGTCCTGGGTGGTCATGCGCTCGCGCACGACGCGCTCCATACGGGCGAGACCCGTACGGACCTGGTTCTGGATCAGCTCGCCGACGTTGCGGATGCGGCGGTTGCCGAAGTGGTCGATGTCGTCGGTCTCGACCATGATCGAGCGACCGGACGCACCGACGGTCTCGGTCTCACCGGCGTGCAGCTTCACCAGGTACTTGATGGTGGCGATGACGTCGTCGGTGGTGAGCACGCCGGCGTCCAGCGGCTCGTCCGCGCCGAGCTTCTTGTTGACCTTGTAGCGGCCGACCTTCGCGAGGTCGTAGCGCTTGGGGTTGAAGTAGAGGTTCTCCAGCAGCGTCTGCGCGGCCTCGCGGGTCGGCGGCTCGCCCGGACGCAGCTTGCGGTAGATGTCGAGCAGCGCGTCGTCCTGGCCCTGGGTGTGGTCCTTCTCCAGGGTGGCGCGCATGGACTCGTACTCGCCGAACTCCTGCAGGATCTGCTCGGTCGTCCAGCCGAGCGCCTTGAGCAGGACGGTCACGGACTGCTTGCGCTTGCGGTCGATGCGGACGCCGACCATGTCGCGCTTGTCGATCTCCATCTCCAGCCAGGCACCCCGGGACGGGATGATCTTGGCGGTGAAGATGTCCTTGTCGGACGTCTTGTCGATGGAGGAGTCGAAGTAGACGCCCGGGGAGCGGACCAGTTGGGACACCACGACACGCTCGGTGCCGTTGATGACGAAGGTGCCCTTGTTGGTCATCAGCGGGAAGTCACCCATGAAGACCGTCTGCGACTTGATCTCGCCGGTCTCGTTGTTGGTGAACTCCGCCGTGACGAAGAGCGGAGCGGCGTAGGTGAAGTCGCGCTCCTTGCACTCGTCGATCGAGTTCTTCGGAGGCTCGAAGCGGTGGTCGCGGAAGGTCAGCGACATGGACCCGCTGAAGTCCTCGATCGGGGAGATCTCCTCGAAGATCTCCTCCAGACCGGACTTGGTCGGGACGTCCTGTCCGCTGTCCAAAGCCGCCTCGACGCGAGCCTTCCACGCGGCATTGCCGAGCAGCCAGTCGAAGCTCTCGGTCTGGAGCGCGAGGAGGTTCGGAACCTCAAGGGGCTCTTTGATCTTTGCAAAGGAGATGCGCAGCGGGGCGGTGCTGGCGCCGTTGTTCGTATTCGCGGTCGAGGCGTTGCGCGAGGCGGCCAAGAGGGGGTCCTTCCGAGGGCTCGGACTCACTACGCGCGTACCGGTCCCGTACCGGCACGGGGGAGAAATCCCAGGTCAGGGATGGCTCTGGCCCACTGTGCTCAGACGGGGAATGCCCCTGGTGACGGGCAGGAGGCAGTTAACAGGCAGCGCAAAGGGTCAGTGTAGCCACTTGGCCCACTGATGTCCAGTGCGGGCTTTTCGAGACCCTCGCTGCCCTCGTTGTTCTCAACTCCGCGTCACCCTCGCGCCCGGGAGGCGCACATCGATACTGCCCACTCGGTCGCCGATCCATGCCTCGGATCCGGATCGGCGTGACCACGCGTCCTGAGAATTGCGCGCTGCGTGCGGTTCGTCAAGGCCCCCTGTTCGGGACCCGCCACCGTCGCCGTCACTGACCGGGTACCCCCAGGGACTCAGTGCGGTTACCCGGAAGGCGGGGCGCACGGAGATGATCACCATACTCCCCGCGCCGCCCGGCGCAAGGCAGCACGGCCCGGCGTCGACACGACAGAAGGGCGACCACCCGGATGGGTGATCGCCCTTCGGCACTGTCCCGTTACGTCGCTAAGCAGCTTCGATCACGAGACGAGCCTCACAGGACCCGGCACGGCCGGGTGCCCGCTACGGCGCCGTGACGCAATGCGATTACTTGACCTCGACGGAGGCGCCGGCGCCCTTGAGGGCCTCGGCGGCCTTCTCGGCGGCGTCCTTCGCGACCTTCTCCAGGACCGGCTTCGGGGTGCCGTCCACCAGGTCCTTGGCCTCCTTCAGGCCGAGGGAGGTCAGCTCGCGCACGACCTTGATGACCTGGATCTTCTTGTCGCCAGCGCCGGTGAGGATGACGTCGAACTCGTCCTGCTCCTCGACCGCGGCGGCCTCGCCGCCGGCAGCGCCACCCGCGACGACGACCGGCGCGGCAGCGGCGGCGGTGACGTCGAACTTCTCCTCGAAGGCCTTCACGAACGCGGAGAGCTCGATGAGGGTCATGTCCTCGAACTGCGCAAGCAGGTCGTCCTGGCTGAGCTTCGCCATGGTAGGCGTCCTTCCACTAATTCGGCTGGTGCCGGATGTACATGTAGGCGGGCGTACGTGCGGCCCGCTGCGACCGTCGCGTCAGGCGGCGGTCAATGCGCGAGCCGAGTTACTCGGCACCGCCCTGCTCGTCGCGCTGGGCACGGAGCGCGTCCACGGTGCGGACGAGCTTCGAGGGAAGCGCCTGGAAGAGCGAGGCAGCCTGGGACTGCTTGCCCTTCATGGCGCCCGCCAGCTTGGCGAGCAGAACCTCGCGGGACTCAAGGTCCGCGAGCTTCTTGATCTCATCGGCGGACAGCGCCTTGCCGTCAAGGACACCGCCCTTGATGATCAGGTTCGGGTTGTCCTTGGCGAAGTCACGAAGACCCTTAGCCGACTCCACCGGGTCACCGGTGATGAAGGCAACCGCCGTCGGACCGTTGAACAGGTCGTCGAGCGAGGAGATCCCGGCCTCGTTGGCCGCAATCTTGGTCAGCGTGTTCTTCACCACGGCGTACTGGGCGTTCTCACCGAGCGAACGGCGCAGCTGCTTGAGCTGAGCCACGGTGAGACCCCGGTACTCGGTCAGCACGGCGGCGTTCGAGCCGCGGAACTGGTCCGCCAGCTCGGCTACCGCGGCAGCCTTGTCGGGCCTAGCCATGAGCGTCGGCCTCCTTCCGGGTGATGAGGACCGCGCGGACCCGAAGGAGGGAGACTGGGCAAAACGAAACGCCCCGGCGCAGGCGCACGGGGCGTAGCTCGACCGGACGGAGTCCGGGAGCGTATCCACTGTCACCTGCGCAGGTCGTCCGCTGCTAGCGGATCCTTCGGCCGCCGCACCCTCTTGCGAGCACGCGGCAACGACCAGCGGTCTTTGGCTTCTGTGGCAGCGTACGTGAGGGGCGGCGACAGAGGCAAATCGCCTCCGGGGCCGCCCCGCGGCACGCCGCGGTCCGGGGCGTCTCCCCCGGACCGCAGGGACTCCTCGCGCCGCACAGGACGCCCTCAGGGCCCGGGAAGGCACGGCGGGGCCCGCGGGGCGGGCAGCGGCGACGGAGCCCCCGGCTCAGCCGTTCAGGCTCTCCAGCGTCTTGTCGACGTCGGCGAGGTCCTTGTCCACCTGGTTCAGCTGCTTGTCGACGTCCTTCATCGCCTGCGCGAAGTCCACGACGTCCTTGGCCGGCGGGGCCTCGACCTGCGCGGCGGCGCCGTACTCCGAGTACTTCGCGGAGATGGTGACCGGGCCCGCCTTGGAGGCCATGGCGATGTCCATCTTCACCGGGTAGCCGTCCCCGTTCACCCAGACCTGGGTGTCGTACGAGGTGATGCCGGCCTCCTTGACCGCCTTGATCATCTCGGCGCGGTCGGCCTTGCTGAGGACCAGGGAGTCGTTCTTGTTCACCATCTCTTCGACGCTGATCGAGCCCTTGTAGTGCTCGGTGTCGACGCCGTCGACCTTCGCGGAGCCGACGTGCTTGATGTCCTTGGACTCCAGGAGTACGGCCAGGGACTCGGCCGGGCTCTGGTTCATGTCGTCCAGGTTGCCGGTGAGCTGCTTCTCCAGCGCCTTGTTGCCGGACCCCTCGGCGATGGCCTTGAGGTCCATCTTCATCCAGCGCTTGCCGCCGAACATCTCGGCGACCTCGGCACCCGCGGCGCCCACGTCCGTGTACAGGACGCCGTCCACCCAGACCGTGCGGACCTCCGCCGGGCCGCCGAGCGCCGCGGCGCCGCTGGACGTCACCTTCACGTCCATCACCGTGGGGTCCCAGCCCATGACGCCGGACATGGTGGTCGACCCGCCGCCCTCGATGGCTTCCGGCGCCTTGATCTCCATGGTGACCTTGGCGGACTTCGCCTCGGTCGTCTTCTTGAAGGCGGCCGTGAGGACCTTCGTGACCTCGCCGCCGGACTGCGGCTTGCCCTCGGAGCTCGCGCCCTTCTTCCCGTCGCCGTCGCCACCGCTCTGGCAGGCGGTCACGCCCAGCACGACGGCCGCAGCCGTCGCCGCCAGGCCGGCCCGCTTCCACGAGGACTTGCTCATGACCCACCCCATTTGCTTGCTTTACGAACTCTTGAACGGTATCTCACGGCTCTGACACCGCCCCACCGGATATCGGACCCGCCGTCGCACCCCCGAACGAAACGAACCGGCCCCCACACCCCGCGAGGGGCGTGAGGGCCGGTTCCAGCCTGCGTGGACCGCGGCTGCCGTCGGATCAGACGGCCGCCGGGTCCTCCTCGACGAGGAGGTTGCGGGTGCGGTTGGCGTCCAGCGGGATGCCGGGGCCCATGGTGGTGGTCAGGGTCGCCTTCTTGACGTAGCGGCCCTTCGCGGCGGACGGCTTCAGACGGAGGATCTCCTCCAGCGCCGCGGCGTAGTTCTCCACCAGCTTGGTCTCGTCGAAGGAGACCTTGCCGATGATGAAGTGCAGGTTCGCGTGCTTGTCGACACGGAACTCGATCTTGCCGCCCTTGATGTCGGTGACGGCCTTGGCGACGTCGGGGGTGACGGTGCCGGTCTTCGGGTTCGGCATCAGACCACGCGGACCGAGCACTCGGCCGAGACGGCCGACCTTGCCCATGAGGTCCGGGGTGGCGACGACGGCGTCGAAGTCCAGACGGCCCTTCGTCACCTCGTCGATCAGCTCGTCGGCGCCGACGATGTCGGCGCCCGCGGCACGCGCGGCCTCGGCACGGTCACCGGTCGCGAAGACCAGGACCCGGGCGGTCTTGCCGGTGCCGTGCGGAAGGTTCACGGTGCCACGGACCATCTGGTCCGCCTTGCGCGGGTCGACGCCCAGACGCAGGGCGACCTCGACGGTGCCGTCGAACTTGGAGGACGCGGTGTCCTTGGCGAGACGGACGGCCTCGAGCGGGGCGTACTGACGCTCCCGGTCGATCTTGGCGTCCGCAGCGCGGAGATTCTTGCTGCGCTTCACTTCTGCTCCTGGTGTGTTTCAGGTGTGGAGTCGTGGTCCGGGCCAGCGCCTGGCCCTACCACTCAAGGTCAAGAGGGGTTGAATCAGCCCACTGCATCTTTTGCTCGGGCTTCCTCACTCACTCGCTCCGCGGACGACCTCGTACCTCGGTCGGCCACTACGCGAGCTCGATCGTCAGCCCTCGACGGTCACGCCCATCGAACGCGCAGTACCCGCGATGATCTTCTCCGCGGCGTCCAGGTCGTTCGCGTTCAGGTCGGGCATCTTCGTCGTGGCGATCTCGCGGACCTGCTCGCGCGTCAGCTTCGCGACCTTGGTCTTGTGCGGCTCGCCGGAGCCCTTGTCCACGCCCGCGGCCTTGAGGATCAGCTTGGCGGCCGGCGGAGTCTTGGTGATGAAGGTGAAGGAACGGTCCTCGTAGACCGTGATCTCCACCGGCACGACCATGCCGCGCTGCGACTCGGTCGCAGCGTTGTAGGCCTTGCAGAACTCCATGATGTTGACGCCGTGCTGACCCAGGGCCGGGCCCACCGGCGGAGCCGGGTTGGCCGCGCCGGCCTGGATCTGGAGCTTGATAAGCCCCGTGACCTTCTTCTTCTTGGGAGGCATTGCTCTCTCCGGGTCCTAGTGAGAGTTTCCAGCACCCCACCCGATCATCCGGATGGAGGCATACCGCACAACGATAACGGGTATGGCTGCACGGTTAAAAACCGACAGGTCAGAACAGCCACAGGGGCCGTTCTGACCTGGTCGGAAGCGAGTGTCAGTTCTTCTGGATCTGGTCGAAGCTCAGCTCGACCGGGGTCTCGCGGCCGAAGATCTCGACGAGGCCCTTGACCTTCTTCGAGTCGGCGTTGATCTCGTTGATCGTGGCCTGCAGCGTGGCGAACGGACCGTCCGTGACCGTGACGGAGTCGCCGACCTCGAAGTCCAGCACCTGGACCTCGACCTTACGGGCCGGCGCCGGCTCGCCCTTGGCCTCAGCGGCCTCGCGCGCCGCCTTCTCCTCCGCCTCCGGGGCGAGCATCTTGACGATCTCGTCCAGGGTCAGCGGGTACGGGTCGTAGGCGTTGCCCACGAAGCCGGTGACGCCGGGCGTGTTGCGCACGACGCCCCACGACTCGTTCGTCAGGTCCATCCGGACCAGGACGTAGCCGGGAAGCTTGTTCTGGCGGACGTTCTTGCGCTCGCCGTTCTTGATCTGGACGATCTCTTCCTCGGGCACTTCGGCCTGGTAGATGAACTCCTCGACGTTCAGCGAAACGGCGCGCTGCTCCAGGTTCGCCTTCACGCGCTTCTCGTACCCGGCGTAGGTGTGGATGACGTACCACTCGCCGGGGAGGGTGCGCAGCTCCTCGCGGAGCGCGGCGATCGGGTCGACCGGCTCCTCGGCCTCGACCTCAGCCTCGACGTCCTCAGCGACCTCGGCGTCCTCAGCGTCCTCGGTGAGCACCTGGGCCTCGCCGGCGGAGTCCACCTCGATGTGCAGAGCCGCCTCCTCGGCCGGCTCGCCGGCGGCGGCGTCCGCAGCCTCCGCCTCGTCCGGGTCGACGGCGTCCGCAGCCTCAACGACGTCGAGCTCGTCCTCGGTGGACTCCACGGACTGCACGTTCTCGCCGTCCGGCTCAACGGCCTCGTTCAGGTTCGGGTCAGACACGGTGGCTGCTTCTTCCTCGATACAGATGGGTGGAACATGCAAAAAGGGCGCCGCACCGATACTCCCGGCCGACGCCACTCCTCGCGGGAGGGATCAGCCGAAGACGTACCCGACGGCTTCCTTGAACCCATAGTCAATCACGGTCACCAGACCGATCATGATGACGACGAAGATGATCACGACGGTGGTGTACGTCGTCAGCTGGCTGCGCGTGGGCCAGACGACCTTGCGGAGCTCGGCCACGATCTGCCGGTAGAAGAGCGCGAGACGCCCGAAGGGGCCCTTCTTTCCGCGCTTGCCGCCCTTGCGGGGCTTGTCCCGGGACGACTTGTCCTCGGCATCAGGCGTGTCGATGGAGCCCACGGCATCCGTCACTTTCGTTCACCTGATTCCCGGGTCGTGGCCGTGCCGCGCCCGGTCGAGCCGCACGGCGGTTCAATGAATGTACGTACATGCGCACACATCCTGGCGGTGGTGTGTGTAGCAGGGCCGGAGGGACTTGAACCCCCAACCGCTGGTTTTGGAGACCAGTGCTCTACCAATTGAGCTACGACCCTTTGTGGCGTCCCCAACCTACAGCATCCGGAACTGGTCCGAAGATGCGGTCGGTGAGGGCCAACGACCAGTGAGTGTACGTGGTCGAGGCGCTGACGTCGAACAGAAAGCTCCCGAGCGGGTCTTGGGCTGGCGCCGGAGGGCCGTCCGCGGGGGCGGCGTACGCGCCCGCGCCCAAGCGGTGAAACACGTGTGCCGCCCCGGTTTGCCGTCTGGGACGATGGATCGTATGAGCGCTGTCAACCCATCCGCCGAGCGCCGGGTCTCCGCCCGCGTCGGCGCGATCTCCGAGTCCGCGACCCTCGCCGTCGACGCCAAGGCGAAGGCCCTCAAGGCCGCCGGGCGCCCGGTGATCGGCTTCGGTGCGGGCGAGCCCGACTTCCCGACCCCCGACTACATCGTCGAAGCCGCGGTCGAGGCGTGCCGGACGCCGAAGTACCACCGCTACACGCCCGCCGGGGGCCTGCCCGAGCTGAAGAAGGCGATCGCCGAGAAGACGCAGCGCGACTCCGGGTACGCGGTCGACCCGGCCCAGGTCCTGGTGACCAACGGCGGCAAGCAGGCGATCTACGAGGCGTTCGCCGCGATCCTCGACCCGGGTGACGAGGTCATCGTCCCGGCGCCGTACTGGACCACCTACCCGGAGTCGATCCGGCTCGCCGGCGGCGTCCCGGTCGAGGTGGTGGCCGACGAGACGACCGGTTACCGGGTCTCCGTAGAGCAGTTGGAGGCGGCCCGCACCGAGCGGACCAAGGTCGTGCTCTTCGTCTCGCCGTCCAACCCCACCGGCGCGGTCTACAGCCGCGAGGACACCGAGGCGATCGGCCGCTGGGCCGTCGAGCACGGCCTGTGGGTGCTGACGGACGAGATCTACGAGCACCTGGTCTACGGCGACGCGGTCTTCACCTCGCTGCCGGCCGTCGTCCCGGAACTGCGGGACAAGTGCATCGTGGTCAACGGCGTGGCGAAGACGTACGCGATGACGGGCTGGCGCGTGGGGTGGATCGTCGGCCCGAAGGACGTCGTGAAGGCCGCGACGAACCTCCAGTCGCACGCCACGTCGAACGTCTCCAACGTCTCCCAGGTCGCCGCGCTGACCGCGGTCTCGGGCGACCTGGACGCCGTGGCCGAGATGCGGACCGCCTTCGACCGCCGCCGTCGCACGATCGTGCGGATGCTGAACGAGATCGACGGCGTCCTGTGCCCGGAGCCGGAGGGCGCGTTCTACGCGTACCCCTCGGTGAAGGCGCTGCTCGGCAAGGAGATCCGCGGCAAGCGTCCGCAGACCTCCGTGGAGCTGGCCGCGCTGATCCTGGACGAGGTCGAGGTCGCGGTCGTCCCGGGTGAGGCGTTCGGCACACCCGGCTATCTGCGGCTGTCGTACGCGCTCGGCGACGACGACCTGGTGGAGGGCGTGTCGCGGATCCAGAAGCTGCTGGCCGAGGCGCGGGACTGAGCTCCCCCATGGCTGGAAGTACGGCTCCGGCCGACCGGAACGGCCCCCGTCGCCCCATGGCGCCGGGGGCCGTTTCTTCGTTCGGGCAAGCGCCCGATCAGGGAAAACGGCTTCCCGGCACCGGTGTGGTGCGGCAAGATCCGAGGATGGAACGCGTACGTGACGTCAGCCGGCTGCCCAAGGCCCATCTGCACCTGCACTTCACGGGCTCCATGCGGCCCGGCACCCTGCTGGAACTGGCCGAAAAGTACGGCGTCCACCTGCCCGACGCGCTGACCAGCGGCGAGCCGCCCAAACTGCGGGCCACCGACGAGCGCGGCTGGTTCCGCTTCCAACGGCTGTACGACATCGCCCGGTCCTGTCTGCGGGCCCCCGAGGACATCCAGCGGCTGGTGCGCGAGGCCGCCGAGGAGGACGTCCGGGACGGCTCCGGCTGGCTGGAGATACAGGTCGACCCCACCTCGTACGCCCCGATGCTGGGCGGCCTGATCCCGGCGTTGGAGGTCATCTTGGACGCGGTGGAGCGGGCGAGCCGCGACACCGGGCTCGGGATGCGCGTCCTGGTGGCGGCGAACCGGATGAAGCACCCGCTGGAGGCGCGCACCCTGGCGCGGCTCGCGGTGCGCTACCGGGACCGCGGGATCGTCGGTTTCGGTCTCTCCAACGACGAGCGGCGCGGCATGGCCCGGGACTTCGACCGGGCGTTCGCGATCGCGCGCGACGGCGGGCTGCTCGCGGCCCCGCACGGCGGCGAGCTGACCGGCCCGTCCTCGGTGCGCGACTGCCTGGACGACCTGCACGCCTCCCGCGTCGGCCACGGCGTGCGCGCGGCCGAGGACCCGCGGCTGCTGCGGCAGCTGGCGGAGCGCGGGGTGACGTGCGAGGTGTGTCCGTCGTCGAACGTGGCGCTGGGCGTGTACGAGACGCCGGGGGACGTACCGCTGCGGACGCTGTACGAGGCGGGCGTCCCGATGGCGCTGGGCGCGGACGACCCTCTGCTCTTCGGCTCGCGGCTGGCCGCGCAGTACACGTTGGCGCGGCGGCACCACGGCTTCACGGACGGGGAGTTGGCGGAGCTGGCGCGCCAGTCGATCCGCGGGTCGGCGGCGCCGGAGGACGTGCGGAAGAAGCTGCTGGTGGGCGTGGACGAGTGGCTGGCCTCGGAGCCCACGGAGCCCGCGGGCTCCTGAGCCCCGGGCTCCTGTGCTCGTCGTCAGTCAGAGCGAGACGCCGACGGTGACCGGTTCGTTGACCAGGGTCACTCCGAACGCGCTCTCCACGCCCGCCACCACCTCGCGGGCGAGGGCGAGCAGGTCCTCGGTGGTGGCCTCGCCTCGGTTGGTCAGGGCGAGGGTGTGCTTGGTGGAGATGCGGGCCGGGCCGCTGCCGTACCCCTTGGTGAAGCCGGCCTTGTCGATCAGCCAGGCCGCGGAGGTCTTGGTGCGGCCGTCGCCGGCCGGGTAGGCGGGCGGGACGGCGCCGGCGCCGAGGCGGTCACGGACCCGGCCGAGGAACGTCCCGTACGCGTCGGCGTCGAGGATCGGGTTGGTGAAGAAGGACCCGGCCGACCAGGTGTCGTGGTCGTCGGGGTCCAGGACCATGCCCTTTCCGGCGCGCAGCGCGAGGACGGTGCGGCGGACCGCGTCCAGCTCCGCCCGCTCGCCGGGCTCGATCCCGAGGACGCGGGCCGTCTCCGCGTACTTGATCGGCGCGGACAGCCCGTCGGCGTCCTCCAGGTCGAAGCGGACGCGCAGGACGACGTAGCGGTCCGGGTGCTCCTTGAAGACGCTGTGCCGGTAGGTGAAGGCGCAGTCGGCGTTGGTCAGCGTCACGGTCTCGCGCCGGCGGCGGTCGTAGGCGACGACCTCGGTGACGGTGGCGGAGACCTCCTGGCCGTACGCCCCCACGTTCTGGATGGGCGTGGCGCCGGCGGAGCCGGGGATGCCCACCAGGCACTCGACGCCGGCGAGGCCCGCGGCGACGGTCCGGGCGACCGCGTCCGTCCACACTTCGCCGGCGGCGAGCTCCAGGCGGGTGCCGGTCAGCTCGAAGCCGGTGGTGGCGATGCGCAGGGCGGTGCCGTCGAACCCCTTGTCCCCGATGACCAGGTTGCTGCCGCCGCCGACGATCAGCAGCGGGGTGCCGGTGTCGTCCGCCCGGCGCACCGCGGCGACCACCTCGTCGTCGGTGGTCGCCGTGATCAGGCGGCGGGCGGGGCCGCCGAGCCGGAAGGTGGTCAGGGGGGCGAGGGGCGCGTCGTGAAGTTCGTGCACGGGCACAAGGGTACGAAACGACGGCCCCCTCCCCGCGCAGGTTCAGGCCATGCCGACGGGCTGCCGCTCGTCCTCCTGCCCTTGCGGCTCCCAGTCGGCCGACGGCTCCGTACGGTCCGCACCGTCCGTCCGCCGCGTCCCGCGGTCCGTCCGTCGCCTCCCGGGGATCAGCAGCCCGGCGAGGGCCGCGAGCCCGACCGCCGCCGCGCCGATCCACAGCGCCGGCACGATCCCGTCGACGAACGCCTGCGGGGAGGCGTACCCGCCCTGCGCGGCGAAGACGGCGCCGAGGACGGCGATCCCGAGCGCCCCGCCGACTTCCCGCAGGGCGTTGTTCGCGCCGGACGCCATGCCCTCCTCCCCCGGTCGCACGCTGGACATCACCACGCTCATCGCCGGGGCGAAGAAGAGCGCCATGCCCACGCCGCCGACGAGGAGCGCCGGCAGCAGCGCCGGGTACGAGACGTCCGGGGCGAGCGCGAGCGCGAAGAGGGCGAGGCCGAGCGCCTGGAGGGCGAGCCCGGTGACGACGACGGGCCGGCCGCCGATCCGGTCGGAGAGCACTCCGGCGACGGGCGCGACGAGCAGCGGCATCGCGGTCCACGGCAGCATCCGCAGCCCCGCCTCGGTGGGCGAGTAGCCGGCCACGTTCTGGAAGAACTGGCTGAGCAGGAAGATCGAGCCGAACATGCCGAGGAACATCAGCACGCCGGCGATGTTGATCCCGGTGAACGCGCGGTCGCGGAAGAGGCGCATGGGGAGCATGGGGCGGGCGCTGACGATGCCGTGGCGGACGAAGGCGGCCAGCAGGAACGCGCCGCCGATCAGCCCGCCGAGCACCCGGGGGCTCGTCCAACCGTCGACGTGCCCGTTGATCAGTGCGTAGACGATGCCGAAGAGGCCGCCGCTGGCGAGGAGGGTGCCGGGGACGTCGATCCGGGCGTCGGGGGCGTACGACTCGTTCAGGCGCCAGGCGGCGAGGGGCAACAGGACCAGCCCGACGGGCACGTTCAGCCAGAAGATCCACTGCCAGGACAGGTGTTCGGTGAGCACGCCGCCGACGAGCGGGCCGCTGGCGACGGCGAGTCCGTTGGCGGCGCCGAAGACGCCGAGCACGGCGCCCCTGCGGGCGGCGGGCACTGCCGTGGTGAGCAGGGTCATGGTGAGCGGCATCATGACGGCGCCGCCGACGCCCTGGAGCGCCCGGGCGGCGATGAGGGAGTCGATGCCGGGGGCGAGCGCCGCTGCGGCCGACGCGACGGTGAAGATGCCGAGGCCGACGGAGAAGAGCCGGCGCCGTCCGAAGCGGTCGCCGAGGGCCGCGCCGAACAGCAGCAGGACCGCGAAGGTGAGGGTGTAGGCGCTGACGGTCCATTCGAGGTCGGCGAGGCCGCCGCCGAGGTCGTCGCGGATGGCGGGCAGGGCGGTGGTGACGACGAGGTTGTCGAGTGACGCCATGAATCCGGCGACGCAGGTGATGAGCAGCGTCCACCCGACGCCGCCCCGACCGTCCCGCCCGGTCCTGTTGTCCGTGCCGTTGTGCTCGGTCCGTCGTGCCGTGTCGTTCACCGTGTCCTTCACGGTGTTCTCCGCAGTGCCCTTCACGCTGTCTTTCACGGTGCCTCCCCCAACTTTCTCTGTGGTGCTCTCAGTCCACAGATGATTAGTAATCAGTCACTAACTTTCTTGGGCGTGCGACACTCCGCCCCGGCCGGGGCGGAGAGCGCACGTAAATCGCCCTACTCGACGGCGCCGCCGGGCCTGACCGCGAAGTAGTCGCGCCACACCCGGTGGTCGTCGGGGAAGCCCATGGACACCAGCACGTTGATCAGCATCCCGTAGCTCATGAACCGGCCGAGGTGCTCGGCGTCGCCCCCGAGGGCGTCGCCCGCCAGGTCCCAGATCTCCAGCCAGGCGCGCCGCACCGCGTCACCGAACTCGGTGTCGCCCGCGGCCTCGGCCGTCGCCACGGCCACGTAGACCTGCATCTGCATCAGGAGCTTCTCCCGGTCGCCGATCAGCCGGAAGTACTCGGTGGCCATCACGGTCTCGGGGTCGCCGTCGGGCGACGCCTCCAGGGCGCCGGAGAACACTCGTGCCATGTCCTCCATGCAGCGCCTGGCTGCAGCGAGGAACAACTCCCGCTTGCTCTTGAAGAGTCGGAAGAGATACGGCTGGGAGACCCCGACGCGCCGGGCGATCGCCTCCGTCGACGTGCCGTTGTACCCACCGACGGCGAACTCGGAGATCGCCGCCCGAACGACGCTCTCGCGCCGCTCTTCCGCACTCATCCTGACCATGGGCAAGAAAGTTAGTGACCAATCACTATCTTGTCAAGGCGGCTGGTGCCGCGCCCTCATGGGCCGGCCGTCGGCCGTCTCCACGCGAAAGGGGACCCCCCTCGGGAGGGCCCCCTTTCCCGGCGCGCCGGAGCCGCGCCGTACGACCGCTGCTCAGGCCAGTCGGATCAGGCCGGTCGGATCAGGCCAGTCGGACGACCGCGCGGGCCATCCCCAGCACCTTCTGCCCGTCGCTGACGGCGGTCAGGTCGACGCGCACCGCGTTGTCGTCCAGCAGCGCCGCGACCTTCCCGCTGACCTCGATCAGCGCGCCCTCGTCGTCGTTGGGCACGATCACGGGCTTGGTGAAGCGCACCGAGTAGTCGACGAGCGCCCCCGGGTCCCCGACCCAGTCCGTGACCACCCGGGCCGCCTCCGCCATGGTGAACATGCCGTGCGCGATCACGTTGGGCAGCCCGACCTCGACGGCGAACTTCTCGTTCCAGTGGATCGGGTTGAAGTCGCCGGACGCGCCCGCGTACCGGACCAGCGTCGCCCGCGTCACGGGGAAGCTCTGCGCCGGCACCTCGGTGCCGACCTCGACGTCCGCGTAGGACACCTTCGCCGCCATCACGCCTCCTCGGCGGCGCGCGCCACCAGCTTGGTCCACGCGGTCACCACGTGTTCACCGGACTCGTCGTGCACCTCGCCCCGGATGTCCAGGACGTCGTTGCCCGCCATGGACTTCACGCCCTCGATCGTGGAGACGACGGTGAGCCGGTCCCCGGCGCGCACGGGCCTGGTGTACGCGAAGCGCTGCGCGCCGTGCACCACCCGGCTGTAGTCCAGCCCGAGCTGCGGGTCCTGCACCACGACGCCGGCCGCCCGGTAGGTGATCGAGAACACGAAGGTCGGCGGGGCGATCACGTCCTGGTACCCCAGCGCCTTCGCGGCCTCCGCGTCGGTGTACGCCGGGTGGGCGTCCCCGATCGCCTCGACGAATTCGCGGATCTTTTCCCGGCCGACCTCATAGGGCGAGGTGGGCGGATAACTCCGCCCCACGAAGGACTGATCGAGGGCCATGCGGTGGCTCACTCCTCACAATGATCTGACTGGGTGATCGCGAGGACGCGCAAGACCGCGGCCGTTCACTCACGATCGGGTGATCAAATGACCGAAGGCCGTCCCCATGGCGGGAACGGCCTCGGTCGTGCCTGTGCGTGCGAGCCTGTGTCAGCGGGTCTCGCGGTGCGCGGTGTGCGCCTTGCAGCGGGGGCAGTGCTTCTTCATCTCAAGACGGTCCGGGTTGTTGCGCCGGTTCTTCTTGGTGATGTAGTTCCGCTCCTTGCACTCCACGCAGGCCAGCGTGATCTTCGGGCGGACGTCGGTGGCAGCCACGTGAGTGCTCCTTGACGGACAAATGGACGGGTTACGACAAACGCATAAAAGAGTAGCCGATCGGAGGACCGACCCCACAATCGGCTACTGTGTGTAGCGGTGACCGGACTTGAACCGGTGACACAGCGATTATGAGCCGCTTGCTCTACCGACTGAGCTACACCGCTGCGATATCGGATCCCCCCGCTCGAAAGCGGGGGTCCTCGACATCAGAGCCCCAATACGGAATCGAACCGTAGACCTTCTCCTTACCATGGAGACGCTCTACCGACTGAGCTATTGGGGCGAGCGATGAAGACATTACACGGTCTCCGGCCGTTCGCCCAAATCCGTTTCGCGCTCCTCGTCCGGGTCGTCCTCCGGCTGTCCTCCGGTCGTGCTCCGGTCGCGCTCCCGTCCTCCGTCCCGTCCTCGCCCCGCCCGCCTCAGGGCCCTCTTCCGACCCTTGCGCAGGCCCTCGCGCAGGCCCTCGCGCAGGCCCTCGCGCAGGCCCTCGTGCAGGCCCTCGCGCAGGTCAGCTTCCCGCTCGTCGCGCAGGCCCCGTGCACCTCCGCTGCCCCGCCGGAGCACGGCCCCCGCCCGTCGCGCCCAGGGCCGTGCTCCGGCTCGTACTCCGGCGCCTCTTCCGGCAAACCCCAGGTGGGCGCGCCGGTACGACTATTCCGCTCCTCCTCGAAGCCGGCCCCGGCCACCCCTAGGCTCGTCTCACGCTGCGTGACCTTCCCCCTTCCCCCTCCCCACGCCGCCAGCCCGCCGAGACCGCCGGGGCTCGATCCACAGGAGCGCGATGCCCGACAGCCAGCCGCAGCCCTCCGACGGCCCCGCGTCCGACTCCACCGCGCTGCTGCTGAGCGGCGCCCGGCTGGCGGACGGCCGCACCGTCGACGTACGGCTGAGCTGCGGGCGCATCGAGGCCGTCGGCACCGCCGGCAGCCTCACCCCGCGCTGCTCCCGGGTCGACCTGACCGGCTACCTGCTGCTGCCTGCGCCCGCCGAGCCGCACGGCCACGGCGACACCGCCCTCACCGCGGACGGCCCGGGCCCCGTCTCGTACCAGCCCGACGACGTCCAGCGGCGCGCCACCGAGGCCGCGCTGCTGCAACTCGGCCACGGCGCGACGGCGCTGCGCTCGCACGTGCGCATCGGGGACGTGCAGGGCCTCGGCCCGCTGGAAGCGGTGCTCCAGGCGCGCCGCTCGCTGCGCGGGCTGACCGATCTGACGGCGGTCGCGGTGCCCCGGCTGCTGACCGGCGTCGCCGGCGCGGAAGGGCTCGCGATGCTGCGGGACGCGCTGAAGATGGGCGCCGCGGTGGTCGGCGGCTGCCCGGACGCCGACCCCGACCCGACCGGGTACGTGGAGGCCCTGTTGGAGGTCGCGGCCGAACACGGCTGCCCCGTCGACCTGCACACCCACGGTGACGACCCGGCCCGGCTCGCCCGGCTCGCCGCCATGGCCGGCGCGGTGCGGCCGGGCGTGGCGATCGGGCCGTGCGCGGGGCTCGCGCGGCTGCCGCACGAGATCGCCGCCCGCGCCGCCGACCAACTCGCGGCGGCCGGCGTCACCGTGGTCTGCCTGCCGCAGGGCGGCTGCGGCGCGCTGGAGCAGCGCGGCTCGGCGCCGGTGCGCCTGCTGCGCGCCGCGGGGGTGCGGGTCGCCGCAGGCAGCGGCGCGCTCCGGGACGTGTCGAACCCGGTCGGCCGAGGAGATCCGCTGGAGGCGGCATACCTGCTGGCGTCGCGCGACGGGCTGGCCGCGGAGGAGGCGTACGCGGCGGTGGCGGCGTCGGCCCGGGCGGCGATGGGACTGCCGGAGGTACGGGTGGAGGCCGGGTTCCCCGCGGAGTTGCTGGCGATGCGCGGCGAGCGGATCTCGGGCGTGCTGTCACTCGCGTACAGCAGGATCGTCATCCACCGGGGGCGCGTGGTGGCCCGCACCAGCGCGGTGCGGGAGTACTGCGACTCGGCGGTGGCAGTGGCGCTGGAGCTGCCGCGTCAGATCCGCCCCTGAGCGTGGCCGGATCGGGCTCCGTAGCGGCCCGCTGACGATCGCGCGCGCCGGGCTCGGGGCGTACGGTCGGTCCCATGCGCATTGTGATCGCTGGAGGACACGGTCAGATCGCCCTGCGGCTGGAGCGGCTGCTCTCGGCCGGCGGGCACGAGGTGGCGGGGATCATCCGCTCGTCCGGGCAGTCGGACGACCTGCGGGAGGCCGGCGCGGAGCCGGTCGTACTGGACCTGGAGTCGGCGGCGGTCGAGGAGGTCGCCGACGTGCTGCGGGGCGCCGACGCCGCCGTGTTCGCCGCGGGCGCCGGACCGGGCAGCGGCATCCCCCGGAAGGACACGGTCGACCGGGGCGCCGCGGTGCTCTTCGCCGACGCGGCCGAGCGGGCGGGCGTACGTCGCTTCGTCGTCGTCTCCTCGATGGGGGCGGACTCCGGTCACGAGGGCGACGACCAGTTCGCCGTGTACCTGCGGGCGAAGGGCGCCGCGGACGACGACGTACGGGCCAGGTCCGGCCTGGACTGGACGATCCTGCGCCCCGGCTCGCTGACGAACGACGCCGGGACGGGCCTGGTGGACCTCCAGGCGTCGACGGGCCGCGGGATGGTGCCGCGGGACGACGTGGCGGCGGTCATCGCCGAACTCCTCGACACCCCGGCGACGGCCGGCCTGACCCTCGAACTGATCGGCGGCTCGGTGCCGGTGGTGGTCGCGGTGCGGGACGTCGCGGGGAACTGAACGACCGGGGCGATGAGTTCGCCAGCCCGAGGAGGTCCCAGCAGCATGAGTGACGACAGCAGGAACGACACCGACTCCGGAACGAACGGCGCGTCAGGGGCCCGTGACGCAGGGTGGGTCCTACGGCCGACGCTCAGCGTCCAGCCCGAGCAGCCGTACGCCTTCATCCGCGGCTCGGTCCGCATGGACAACTTCGCCGTGATCGCCGACCGCCTGGGCGAGCTGATCGGCTGGCTCTCCGCACAGGGCGCGGAGTTCGCCGGGGCGCCCTTCTTCCGTTTCAACACCGTCGACATGGCGGGCGAGTCGGACGTGGAGGCGGGTGTGCCCGTCGTCGTCGCACCGCCCGCCACGGAGGGCGACATCCAAACGGGCGCGCTCCCGGCCGGCCACTACGCAACGGTCCGCCACACCGGCCATCCCGACCAGCTCTTCGCCGTCATCACCGCCTTGCGCGCCTGGGCGGACGAGGAGGGTCTGACCTGGGACATGACCCCATTGGAGGGCGGCGCGGAGCGATGGGGCTGCCGTCTGGAGTCCTATCTGACCGACCCGGCGGTCGAGCCCGACATGGACAAGTGGGAGATCGAACTCTCCTTCCGCCTCGCGGACACGGGCTGAACGATCCGCACCCGGCGGGCCCGTGACGTACGCCCGTCACGGGCCCTGCGCCACTTGCACACCAGAACGGCCCCTGACTGCGTTTTCGCAGATCAGGGGCCGTTCTTTGAGCGTGGCGGCGCCAGGATTCGAACCTGGGTAGGCTAAGCCGACGGATTTACAGTCTCCTGGCCGATGCAGCACGACAGGTGTGCTGAGCTGCACGGGTACGCCGTCGACGTGCAGCCATACGGCATCTCGTCCACACCTCGTCCAGCATCACTCCCTTCTGCCGCTGCTCCGCTGGCTCCTCCCCATGAGGCCTGCACCTGTCACGGCACGCACCAAGGCGACAAACAGTCCGCTCTGCTGTCTCTCTGGAGCGCGACGCGACGCAACGCAGAAAGCCCCCAAGAGAACCAGCAGTCGGCTGATCTGAAGCAGAAGTGCCGTCACCAGAGCCCCTTCTATCTGATCCAAGAACCGCTGCATCTCACTGATGAAACTCACCGTGTGACTCCCGCCGGCCGGTACGCATTCGCTGACGTCACCCAGTCCGTCAGACTGCGGCCACGCACGGCGAGTCCTTCCCTGTCTCAATTCCTAGAAAGCCCAGCTCACGAGCCTGTTCGGGGCATACGGTGGCGAACAAGGTCCGGACACCGCCGAACATGAACCCAGAGGAGACCACTGCCCGTGCCTGCCGACGCTCAGCAGCACCTAGCTGGAGCCCTACGGTCGCTGTATGAGGAAGCTGGGAGCCCTACGCTCCGCGCGCTCGCCCGCCGCGCATCGGAAGGCCTGAGTGCGGCATCGGCCAGTCCAACGTCGATCAGCGACTGGATGAACGCCAAGGCCGTGCCAGCTAGGAAGGTCGACCTCGCCGCAGTCGTGACAGCGCTGACCTCAACAACCAACCGATCCGTAGGTCGCGAGGTAATTCGATTCGAGGAGTTGCGACGGGCGGCATTTCGAGAGAACCGATCCCAGAAAACAAACAGCCGAGACGATAGGCAGTGGCTGGGGAAATCGGTCGGCAGCTACACCAATCCAATCCATTTGGAAGTTCATCGCCCAATCCGCATGACGGGTGCTCCAAGTGGCGTCCCTGCATACATTGAACGATCGCACGATGCCGAACTGAGGACAACCCTTCTCTCCGACGGTCCACAATTTATGGTCCTCGTAGGAGGATCCTCTACTGGAAAGACACGAGCAGCCTACGAAGCTGCTCAACACCTGAAGGGATGGCGCCTCTTCCATCCAATCTCTCCCAGTAAACCGACTGCACTAACACGAGCACTCACCTCAGACTCTTTGCATCCCAGGACGGTAATCTGGCTTAACGAACTTCAAGACTACCTACTCGCTGACGGCGGTGAACGGGCGGCAGCAATACTCAAGGATTTCCTCGATAGGAACACCACTCAGGTAAAGGTGCTTGCCACGATGTGGCCGCGCTATTGGCAGCAACTAACGAACCCAAGTCACCCTTCTCCTCATGTCAGAACTCTACTTAATAGCATGGCGGTTCGCATTGAGGTGACCCCAACATTTCCCACTGAAGCGCTAAATCAAGCCGCAAAGGCAGATATCCGCATCCGCGCTGCCCTCAAGGCAAACCATTCGAGGATCACCCAATACATCGCCGCCGGACCGGCATTGCTTGACTTTTTCCGAGACTGTCGCGACGTGAATCCCGGCACACATGCAATCCTCTCTGCAGCGATGGACGCATTTACCATCGGGCGACCGGATGCGGTAACCGAGGCTTTTCTTCGTCGCAGCGCCCCCGCATACCTGACAGACGAAGAATGGGGTGAGTGTTCCGAGGGTTGGTTCGACGAAGCAATCCTATTCGCTTCGAAAGAATTGCGCGGTGCGGCACGCCCAATCTCCAAAGTTCGATCACGTACGACCACCTGCTCCCGATACAAGCTCGCCGATTATCTAATCCAGCACGCCCAAATTGAGCGCTCTCAGCGGCCGGTACCTGGGCTTTTTTGGGATGCCGCGCTTGAGACTTTCGACGACCCAGTGGTTGCACCCTCGTTCGCCAGGGCAGCTGATGAGCGCGGGATGTTTGAGGTAGCGGCAAGGCTCTGGTCCCCACTTGCATCCATTGGGGATCCCGAAGCGCTGGGTGCCCTCCTCGCCAATCCGACGGTAGACAAGGAATCAACCCGCACCACCTTGCGGGACTATATCGACGCTGTAGATTTGTGTGATGCAAGCACCATTGCGTGGCTTCTCTGCGAGCTACACAATCAGCCCGAAGAGCGGAGTAGACTCGTCCACCGAATGACTTCGTCGCAGGAATCACTGACGGTCGGCCCTTCGGCATTCGATGCCGGGATCATATTCGAAGAACTTGAAAACGCCGGTGAAGCCGGAGCAGCTGAAAACTATGCCCGCTTGATCCGGGATTCAGCGAGTCTCATCGATATGAGCGATTTCTGGTCAACAGCCAGCCTAATCGAAATACTTTGGGACTCACGAATCGAGACGGCAGAGAAAGCTAGCAGAGAAATCGCACTAGCATACTTTCACCACACAGCCATGCCACCCCTACATCTAGCCGCTCTTCTAGCACGGATAGATGCCACGTCTGAACTTGCAGGTTTGATACGAAGAAGACTTCACGAAGTATCAGACTCAGTTGACATAACCAACGTACTAACCATCCGTCCCTACATCGGCAACTTGTTCGCAGCGTATGAGGGCGACCTTGCTGTTCGCGTACTGTCGCGAGTCCGGCAGTGCATCGGAGATCTGAACCTAGGTAACTCTTACGCTCCGCTTGAAATACTGGACACACTCCGAAACTTGGGTTACACAGAATCCGCACTCGAAATGGGGGATAAAATCTCCCGCGAGTTCGACCCGGTCCTTTCCCACGCTTCAGTAGTAGCTCTTCGATACCTAAAAAAGAACGATTGCATCGAAGCATTCAACGCCATGGCAGTCCGGCTAGCAGAAACGGGCCCCATCCTCCCGCTCCCCGGAGCGGAAGAATTGGTGACCTTCCTCTCTGAGGAAGGTCCGGAAGGGCTTTCCGCTCTATATTCGAGACGAGTGCACGATTTCAAGGTTGCGGAAGGAGGAGAGTAGTACCGCGGCGCATTAGGGGGGCGCCCTCTTGCATGTGAGGCCGTCCCTGCCTCAGACTTCTGACCCAGCGCCCCTCTGACCTGCCGGGGAAGCGGTCAGTGAGGCTGTGAGGCTCCTCGGCCACAGGTCGTCCAGAGCGAGGGGTGACAACCAAGCGAAAGCGCGTCTCCGTTGTTTCTTGCATTATCTTGTATTGCCTACGCTTGCGATGGAACGGCCGACGGACACGGAAGGAGCCAGGTGGGCGACTCACCCAGCAAGCGCATCGGGTATCGACAGATCGCGGACACGCTGCTGACCCAGATCGAGGGGGGCGAGCTGAGGCCCGGGGACTCGCTGCCGTCGGAAGCGAAGCTCGCAGTACAGTTCTCCGTCACGAGGGCGACGGCCCGGAAGGCCGTTGAGCACTTGGCGGCACGGGAGCTCGTGGCACCGGTGCAGGGCCGCGGCTGGTTCGTGCGCGAACCAGAAGGCGGCACGAGCCCGGCCACGAAGCATGCGCATCTTGCGGAGGAGCTCCGTTCCCGGATCCGGAGAGGGGCGCTCAAGCCTGGCGACCCGCTGCCGTCGGAAGCGGCACTTTCGACGGAATTCCAGGTGTCACGGACGACCGTACGCAACGCAGTGTCCGAATTGGAACGCCAGGGCTTTACCCGCAGAGAAGGGCGTGGCCGAGTAGTCGCCACGCCAACGAACTACGGGGATGATGGCGATCGGTCATCGGCCTGGATTGTGCACGGCGAAGAGCCGATCTATGAAAACTACTGGGTAACGGTCAACAGGGCCGACATTCAGACCCCCGATGGGGAGAGGTTCGATCATCACAAGGTCTACCTACCTCCTGCCGCCATGGCCGCAATGGTCGACGTGGACCGCGTCTACATGAAATGGCGGCATCGTTTCGTATCCGATCGCTGGAACTGGGAGCTCCCTGGCGGCGTGGTCGACCCTGGAGAGGATCCCAAAGAGACTGCCGCACGGGAAATCCTGGAGGAGACCGGCTATCGCCCTCTTGGTGAACTTGAGCACGTCGTGACGTTCGAACCGATGATCGGGACGGTTTCGAGCCCTCACTATGTATACGTAGCTCGGGGCGTCGAATACGTCGCACCCCCAACCGAGGTGAACGAGGGTCAGCGCGCCGAGTGGATCCCGCTGGATGAAATCCCCAAGCTCATCTCAGATGGCCTCATTGCCAACTCTGGCGCCCTAGTCGCCCTGCTCCATCTGCTGTCGGAGCGGGCGAGCAGGTAGTTCACTCGGCCCTGACGAGGCGGGCGATCCGGCGGCGCTGACGGGCAGACCCCGTGAGCGCCGCCAAGCGTTCGGCCTGCTTAGCCTGCTGCCTCGCTGCGTCTGACTCACCTCGCATCGTCAGGGCCGTTGCAAGGTCGCACCGGAGTCCCGCTTCCGCCCGACTGAAGCCGGGCTCCATCGTCTCCAGCGCACGCGTCAAGTCGTCAATGGCCTCGCTGAGACCGAGTCGAGCCAGGCAGTTTCCACGCCACCGGGCAAGATGGGGCCCCGCCAAAAAGAGGAACGGCAATTCAGGATCGCTCGGATCGCCAGGCAGAACAGAGTCCGCAGCGTCGAGCGCTTTCAAACACGCCGTTCCATTCCCTACTGCCGCCTGCGCCTCCGCTTCGGCAGCATGCAACCACGTGCGCATAAGAGCGGGGAGCCGCTGTCCTGCCGCGGCGTGAGCACTCTGCATCAACTCCAATGCATGTGCGGGCTGATCCAGATCCAAGAGTACGTACGCCTGCTGGGCGGTGGAATGAGCGAGCAGAGCGGGATTCTCCGCTTCCCGGGCCGCACCCTTCGCCACCTCATGCAGGCGCCAAGCTTCCCGATAATGCCCCAGGTCGAGCGCCTGCCACCCTCCGAGCGCCGCCGCTTCCGTAAGCGCTCCGGCAATGGGCTGCCGAGTTCCCGGCGAAACTCCATGGCGAAGAAGGTTCTCCATCTGGTCGATGTGCGCCTGAGACTGAGGTAAAAGAGCTTTCGCCCCAAGCCTGCGGTCCATTTGACGTAGGTTCTCAGTCTGGGACACGAAGAGCTGAACGAGCTCCAAATCCGCCGTGTTGGCGGCGAAGAGCTCCCGCGTGAGGGCCAGCGCCTCCTCCTGCTCCTCCTCCGGCGGCTCATCGTCGGGGAGGCACCCCAACTCGGCAGGACTGCACTGGTAGACGTCGCAGAAGAGTGTCAGGTACTCCCCCACGAGCGGCCGGCGCCCCGCGTGCCACTCACGGACCATACGGTCAAGACTCTCGTTCGACGCCGTGACGTAGATGCCGCGCGCGTCAGCCGCCCGCCTCAACTCGTGGATGAGCCGAGCCTTCTTCCACCCCTTCGCGGCGAAGGCTTCTGCCAGAGCGGTCATGGTCACCCCCATCAAGTCCATGAGATCGCACCCATTCTGACGCCAGATCGGACGGGGGGACAGTCCCCTACTGTCCGCCTCTGCTCCGTTGTTCTCGCAGGTCAGAGCGGGCAACCTCAAAGCATCGGCGGGGACGCCAACACCCAACACTCCGAGAGGACTTGACGGGCGACCCCCACAGGCCCATTCTGTATGTAGACGCCTAGATACAGAAGGTGCCTCGGGTGGCCCTGTGCCGCCCTGCAAAAGCCGGAGAGCCCGTGAGACGGCTCGAAGGAAAGCGCCCGCTGGGCCCGCTTACATGCGGCCCGAGCGGCAGGGGAGACGTAAAAGTCCGGCGTCTTCACGGATCGATCGGTGTCATCGGCTAAGCCGCTGGTCTGACCCTCGGGCGTAGACCCAGGGACCGGATCACGGGGACCCCGGTGATTGGGCTGCACCCGGTCCATGACACCCGGAAGGGATGGGAGATCCACTCAGCGAGTGACGACTGAGTGACCGCGGTGACCGCGCGCCGACCACAAGAGAGGGAGCAAGGCGCGTACGGAACCGCGGGACGACTGACGGGCTTTCCCGTCACTCGTCATGCGGGCAGGGCACCGATCGCATTGGTGCCCTGCCCGTTTGATGAGGGCCTTCTTTCTCACCACCAACGGCACGCGGCCCCGGGGTGCCTCCCGGGGCCGCAGGTTGGGCCGTTCCACCCCCTGAGAGGAGCACACGACCCATGGGCATTGTCCCTGATCTGACGATCGCTGAGGCGGTTATTGCCGTCGCACCGTGGCCGGAGCCGACGGACGCGGAGTTGGACGCGATCGAGCGGGAGCTCCCGCTGATCCTGGCTGAGGTCGACGAGCTCGACACCCAGATTGTCACCCTGGACCGGACGCCGACCGCCCTGGACGAGCAGCGCCGGCGCCGCGCGCAGCGTCGGGTGCTGGCCGCGCGTCGAGACCTGGCCAATCGCTCCGCAAGCGCAGAGTTGGCGGGGGATGCGGCGTGAGCGGCGCTCTCGTTCTGGACGATTTGGCGGTGTCGCTGCGGGCGTTGCGCTCGCTGGCTCTGGACTTCGGGCACCTGGCGGCGCCGGCCGTGATGGTGAGCACCATCCGGCCTGAGCACCTGGAGTTGGCGTTCCACGACGATCTGCCCGGTTTCGAGGCGTGGCGCGAGGCGTTGAGCATCGCGCCGGACGCGGTGACGCACGGCATACAGGGCGCGGGGCGGACGCGGGTATTGAAAGCGTCGGTTGAGTACCTGGGTGCGACGCTTCGGCTGGTCGCCTATGCCGATGTGCCCGCTCTGGTTCCGGTCGGGGAGTCGGCCTGATGGCGGCGTGGGGGAAGTGCATCGACCCGTCCGGCGCCCGCTACGGCATCCCTACCTACCCCTGGCGCTGCGCCCCCGATGGGTTGGCGACGCGTCGTCAGCTCCGGACCCAGGGGTTACGGCCCGGGGGTCAGCCGGTCGTGGCGCAGACGATGTTGCCGCGGTTTCGGCGTCCGCCGCTGGTCGCGTACCTCTACCGGATCGACCACGCGAAGCCGGTCCGGCCGATGACGTCGCGGAAGTGGGGTGCGCTCGCGCTGGCGATGCTTGCCCGCCGCACCTGCCCGCAGTGCCGTATCGCCTACGACTACTGCATTCCGCGCTCGCTCGGCGTGGGCGTGTTGTGCGCGTACCCCGACGACCAGCGCGTTCCCTGAATCCTGTGAAGGGAGGAACCCTTGATGAATCCGATTCCGGAACGGGCCCTGAGCAAGGGCCAGGTGTACGTACTGGGTGCAGCCGCGGTGCCCATGGTCGCCTTTGGCTTGCTGGGCGCCTGGGGCACCTACAGCAACATCGCATCCGTCTTCCACCGCTCGGCCACCGCCCTGGGCGTGGTCGCGGCCGGTGAGGGTGCGACTCTGGTGTTGGCCCTGGTGTTGGTGGGGCTGACGATGCTGGGGCAGTCGGCGCCGGCGGCTGTGCGGGTGGGCTTGTGGACGCTGCCCGCGGTCGCCTCCCTGACCGGCGCGGCCGTCGCCGCGACCTTCATGGAAGCGGTCGTGTTCGCCGTCACCCCCATGGCCATGTGCGTATCGGCTGAGGGCATGGGCCTGTTGGCCCGCCGCATCGTCGTGTACCGCACGGGGGTGGACGCTGAAGCGCAGCGCCGCAACGCGGCCGTCATTCGGCAGCTCGCCTACCACCGTGCCCGCGCCGCGAACCACCCGGACGACAAGGCCCGCAGCAAGTCCGAGCTGGCGTCGTGGAAGCTCGCTGAGAAGGTCGGCACAGGGGATGCCCTGCTCGGGTCGAACCTGGTGGACGTGCAGCGCGAACGGATGACCGCCGGCGCGGACGGAGCGCTCGCGGGCATGTTCGCGCTGCCCGTCACGCCGACCGTCACCAGCGTCACGCCCGCCCCGTCACACCCGGCCATCGAGGACCCGGGCGAGGAGGCTGTCCCGCCTGCCGTGACGGAGGAAGACACGCAGGTCACGCTCAACCTGGAGCCCGTTCCGCCGCTCCCCGTCACACCGGTGACGCCGCCCGTCACGGTCCCCGTGACGGTGGAGGAAGTCGCTGCCGTGTCCGGGGTGCCTACGCCCGTGCAGGGCGAGCCGCTGAGCGATGACCAACTGGTCGTCGTCCTGCGGCACCTGCGCTACAGCGACGACCCGCCGCTGTCCTACCGCCAGGCCGTAGCCGCCTTCCGTGAGGGCGGGTTCGTCGGCGGCGAGAAGCGGGTGCGCCAGGCGTGGGGCTCTCTGATGTCCCACGAGGAATCCGGCACCTGACCAGCCCTCCGGCACCACCAATGACGGCCAGCCCACTCGAATTGGGCTGGCCGTCGTTGCGACTGCCGGAGCAGTCGACCGCACCAGTGAAGCAGACCCGGTGAGCCCCGGCGAGCGGCACTCCCGCAGACCCGGTGCGCAGACCCGACGAGCTTCCTCACAGCCGTACCGCACGGTTCCCCGTCACCATTCAGGAGGTTCGACCATGACCACCCAGACCGCCTGCGCGAGCGGCACGGCTCAGCCGCGCGTGGGCACCCACCACTTCGTCCTCACGCTGGAGAAGCCGGGGCTGTTCTCCATGACGCAGGAGGGCACCTTCACGCCCCCGCCCGGTAGCAGCCGCCAGGACGCCTACCAGCTCATCTACCGGACCGTCACCGAGAAGGACCCCAAGCTGCGCGGCGCCACCGTCGGGTTCTTTCTGCTGGAGCCTAATCAGCTCTGACCAGCGTCTTTTCTCTATTGCAGGTACCCGGACGCACGTAGCCGTCGAAAGCATCGCGTCCGGGCCCTGCCTCCTCCATGAAGGAGTTGCGTTCAGCATGACGGATACCAGGACGGAACCGGTAGCCCACGTGGCTGCCCCCGCTCCACCGCCAACCCCGTCCCCGCCCCCGGAGCAGGCGCCCCCGCCCGCTCCGGCGGCGCCCGGGTTGGCGCACACACCGGGTGGGATCCCGGTACTGCCTCTCACCCTGTCCGGCGCGAACGGCATGGTCGGCGCGGTGAGCGCTGCCGCTCTGGTGGGCGGAGCTCCCATCGCACTCGCCACCGCCGGCGGCGCCGCCGCAGTGCTCGGCACCGCGGCTGCTCTGCGGGCCCGTCGCAAGTCCACCGAGCGTGACCGGAAGCGCCGCACCCCGACGCCTTCCCCGTCCCGCAGCAACCGAAGCTCGTCAGCAGGCGCCGGCGGACGCAGCCGGAGCGGCAGCAAGCCTTCCGCCGGCTTGGGCAAGTTCGCTTCCCGTCGTGGTCCTGGAGCAGGGCGTCACGGTGGCCGTGACGGTGCGCGTCACGCGTCATGGCGAGGCGTGACGCCCTCGACGAGCCGCGTCACGGACGCAGGCCGGATGAGGCAGGTTCGGGCCCTGCGGCAGGAGAGCAAGGCGCAGGCGCCGACTCGTTCGGCTGCGCGGCAGCAGACCACCGGCGCCCGGCGAGCAGTCGCGGACGCGCGCAGGGATGCCCGCCGTGACACCCGTGCCATGAACCGCGCCAGCAAGACGCGGGCGGGTTCGTCTGCTGGGCTGCGGCGGGCGGGCGGCTGGGCGGCAGGTAAGGCTGCTTCCGGTACCCGTGCCCTGATCAACAAGGCCCGTACCGGCCGAGACCGGTCCACCGCGGCGCAGGTCGACGCGAAGCGCGGGCAGGTTCGTAAGGCGCCGGCTCGCCGCAGGGCCCGCTGGGGGTTGATGCGGTCCGCGGCCCGGTTCCAGGGCCGCCGGCTTCTCGCCGCGTTCGTCGGCGGCGCGGTGGGGCTGCTCGGCTGTGTGACCACCCCGATCGGGCGCAAGCTCGGCATCCCCTGGCTAGTGCACCCCGGACGACGCCTCTACCGGCGCCTCGTCGGCGCTGCCCGCGAGCAGCGCGCCGCGCGTGACGCGGAGATTCGCCAGCTTCGGCAGGCTGAGGAGGCCGTAGCGGACGGTTCGTCCGAGGTGATCGGTGACCGTGTGGAGCGTCCCACTTCTCTCATTCCCGCTGCCGTAACGGCTGTTTTGGAGGGCATCGAGGTGTCTGGTTTCAAGTTCGAGGAAGCGGCGGCTGAGATGGAGAGCGCCGCCCGGCGGTACGAGCCCGACGGGAACATGGAAGTCCTGGCGATGATCGACAACCTGCCCACCGCGCTGCTGTCCATCGCCAACACCTTCCGCGTCCTGGCCGAACGCTCCGACCAGGAGTTCGCGTTCGAGAAGGACGTGGCCGCCGGCTTCGATGACATCCACCGCACCCTGCTGAACGCCGTCGACGACGCCGAAACCCTCGTCCCGCTCTTCCGCAACGTCCACGCCCAGGACATCGCCCGGCACGAGGACCCCCGCAACGGCACCGCGGCCGAGAAGGGCTGGAACGTCTAACCATGACCACCACCAAGACCAAGACCACGAGTAAGAAGAGGGAGTCGTCTGGTTCGGGTGGTCCCGCGTGGGACTGGGCTGCCGGTCACGGACCCGTGACCGGCGCCCTGTCCGCCACGACCGGGGCGTTCGCCGTGGCCACCACCGGCGCCGCGGCCGGCATGCCGCCCGGCTGGGCCATGGCGGTCGGCGCGGCCGGAGCCGTCGGCCACACCATCGCCGGGATCCGGCTGCGCAACGCCGGGCGCACCATCGCCGCCCGCGCCTCCTCCTGGCTGATCGGGGCCGGCTGGACCACCTGGTCCATCACTCACGGACCGCTCACCTGGGAAGCGCTTGGTTCCCTGGCCGCGCTCGGCGTCGCGATGGCCACCACCACCCGCTCCACCAACCTCTACGAAGAGGCCCGCGAGCAGGAAGCGCTCACCGCCGAAGCCAGAGCCGTCGCTGCCGAGTTGTCGGCGGAGCGGCGGGTGATCGCCGAAGAGTGGGTCGACCGCATCCACCGCGTGTGCGGGATCACCGTGCGCATCCTCGCCGTGGAGCACTGGCCCACCGGCACCGGATACACCCTGGACGCCGAACTCCCCGGCGGGACGACGTACGACCAGATCGCCGCCCGGACCGCGGGCCTGGCCGCGGACGCCCACCTGCCGCACGGGTGCAGCGCCACCGCCGGGCCCGGAATCCACCAGGGCCGCACCCTGATCGACGTCGCCACCGTCAACGTCCTGGAAACCGAGACCCCGTACCCGACGGACTACGGGCCGCTCTCCCTCCACACCGGGATCCCCTGGGGCTACCGCTCGAACGCCGAGCAAATCCAGACCTACCTGCGCGAGCAGTGCGCTCTGGTGGTCGGCCCCACCGGGTCGGGCAAGACGAACATGGTCCACGTCATCCTCGCCGGCTTCGCCCGCGCCACCGACGTGCTGACGTTCGTCATCGACCTGAACGCCGGCTCGGCCGGTCTGTCCTGGGTCCTTCCCGCCCTCAACCACCAGCCCGCAACGGGCGAACGGCCGATGAGGCCCGGGATCGACTGGTTGGCGGGCACGGTCGAGGAAGCGAACCTGATGCTGGACGCGGTCCTACGGATCGGGAAGCAACGCAAGATCGCCTACCAAGCGTTGATGGCCCGCGAGGACACCGACCTGCTCCCGATCGGCCCCACGATCCCTCAGATCATGCTCGTCATCGACGAGGGCGCAGAGATCCTGACCAGCACGGACAGGGTGCTGAAGGCGCTGGCGAACAAGATCCTGGAAGTCATCCGGATGCTGCGGGCCATGGGCATCCGCACCGTTTTGACCGCGCTCGGCTCCACCGGCGCAGTGCTGGGAAACCTCATGATCCGCCGTGAGGCAAAGGTCCGGGTCGCCCTAACCGGGGGCGAGAAGGAAGGCATGGACCTGAGCAAGCTCTTCCCCGGCACCCGCGGCCTCAAAGTCGACCAGGCCCCGTACAAGGGGTCCGGGTTCATGGGTACACCGGAGTCCCCGGCGGGCTTGTTCAAGTCCTGGCGGATCCTGCCTTCCCAGATCCGGGAGATCGTGGCCGCCACCTCACAGCGCCACCCCGTCCTCGACGAGGTGTCCGTCAAGGCCGCCGGTGACGCCTACGCCCGCCGCTGGGACCCCGACCGCATCGCCTGGATGCACACCCGCCTCACCTCTCAATCGCCCACCAGCGACGTGGACGGGGGTGGGGACGGTCGGGGCGGGCTGAACCTGTCCGCCCTCCGCACCCAACCGGCCGACCAACCGCAGCACGGGCCGGGGACGGCAGAGGCCGACCGGCTCGCCGACGCGTTCCGGCGAGAGATCGACGAACGCTTCGCCACCACCCCCGAACCCACCCCTCCCGAACCGGAACGGCCCCGACGGGAACACCCCGGCCTGAACCTCTCCGCCCTCCGCGACACCACCACGCCCGCACCCGACCCCGAGTCGGGCGCGGGGCAGGGTCCGGTATCCGGTGGTCCGGGTGGGCCGGACTGGCTACCGGACGCCATCACCGCCATCGCCGCCGCGGGCCCCTCCGGCATGAAACCGTCAGCCGTCGCCGACCTCGTCGGCAAGGACCGCAAGACGGTACGCGCCGGGCTTCAGCAGGCGGTCGACCGCGGGGAGTTGGTCTACCGGGACAACGGACCGCACTCGGTCTACATCCACCCCGACCACACCTGAACCCGTCACACACAGCTACCGGGTAGTGGGTAGTGAGGTACGCCCCACTACCCACTAGGCCACCCCAGTAGGCGCCCCAGTAGCTCTGATATCGGGTTTCTACTGGGGACCCCAATACTCAGTACCCACTAGCCACACCCCAGTGCAACCACACAGCGTGATCAGCAGGAGCCCGCCCGGGCCACCGTCTGGGTGGGCTCTTCCACGTCCACGACCCGCCGGAAGGGAGCACGCCATGGAGCACCGCGAACCGCCCGGACACCTCGCCCCGCACATTCCCGCCCAGGAGTGGCAGCGCGCGCAGGCCACCGGACAACCGGTCGTCATCGTCGTCCACCAGCCCGAGCGCGCCGGCATCCCCTGGCGGCGCCTCGCGGTCCCCTTCGCGATCGCCGGCGCCGCCGTCCTCGGCGTCTGGGGCCTGGTCGCCGTCCTGGCCTGGCTGCTCGACATTGCCGCTCACACCGCCACCGTCATCGCCGGCGCCGCCGGCCCGATCGGCATAGGCGGCATCACCCTCAAACTCGCCCGCGCGAAGTGAAAGGCCACACCCGCCACTGACCCAAGGGAGTCAACGATGGCCACCCGGCTTGTCACCTGCTACGTCGCCGTCTGCGACCTGTGCGGCACCTCCCAGCACGGCGAGGACTACACCCCGCACCTCGACACCCCCGCCGAAGCCGTCCAGTACGTCACCAACTCCGGCGACGAACACAGCGGCTGGACCCTCACCCCCACCGGGCTCCTCGTCTGCGACCAGCGCCGCGACACCACCCACGAGGACGCCCACGCCACCGCCGGCAAACGCATGGGCCACGACGCCATGACCGTCCACTTCACCTGACAACGCACATCGAGGAGCACCATGACATCGCTCTACCCTCGCGAGGACGGGTGCCCGCTGCCGGAGTGGCAGACCCTTCCGCTGGACATGCGCGCCAATCTGGCGCAGCAGACGCCCTACCGCCTCCAGACGATCATGTACGCCTGCGACGTCGGCACCGTCCCGCCGGGTGCTTTCGCGGCCGACGTCGCCGCAGCGGACCGCCGCCTTCAGGCCCTGCTGGACGCTACTCCCGCAGCGCGCCAGTACTTCGGCATCTGGACCTTCGCCAAAGTCGCCCATGAGCCCGACCCGATGCGCGCCGCGGAGGCCGAGTACTACCTGTGCGACGCCCTCATCGAGTACGGCAACCAACACCACGGCTGGGTGTGGGACCCCTCGTTCGCTGTCCTAGACCACACCCTCCACGGCCGGTACGAGCGCCCCAACACCCTCCAGTAGCCAAAACCGAGGGCGGCCCCATTCTCGCCAAAGACCGGGCCGCCCTCATCCACCACCCATGAACAGTGGAGGTCCCAGGATGACGCAACCCACCCCGCTCGCGCGAGGGGCCATGCCCCCGAGCCGGGAGCTCCCGGCCACCGATAGCCCGGGGATGCGGTTCTACCTCACCACCCACAAAAAGCACTGGCTGCGGGAAACACCCGTTGACCTGTTCCTGAAGTCCGAGCACCTGGCGGCATCCGTCAAGCCCCTTCGGGCCATTGGCCGCTATGCGGTCGACTCCGGCGGCTTCATGGAACTGAAGGACAAAGGCGCCTGGACCCGCCCGCCCCGCCAGTATGTGCAGGACCTGCGCCGCATCTGGGAACACGTCGGCCCCTACGACTGGGCCGCACAACAAGACTGGATGTGCGAAGAGGCCATCATCCACGGCGGCACCTTCAACGGACAGCACTTCGTCGGCACCCACCTGTCCGTTGCCGAGCACCAGCGCCGTACGGTCGCCAACTTCCTCGAACTGCGCTCCCTCGCCCCCGAACTACGGATCGCCCCGGTGCTCCAGGGGCGCAGCATCCCGGAGTACGAGCGGTGCGTGGAACTGTTCGAGAACGCCGGCGTCGATCTGCGGCGTGAGCCGGTGGTGGGGCTGGGGTCGGTGTGCCGGTTGCAGTCCACCCGCGAAGGTGCAGCGATCGTCACCGCCATGGCCGCCCACGGCTTCCGCCTGCACGGCTTCGGCTTCAAGACCCTGGGCCTGTCCCGCGTCGGCCACCTGCTGGCCTCCGCCGACTCCGCAGCCTGGAGCACCCACGCCCGCCACCGCCCCCCACTCCCCGACCACACCCACAAGAACTGCGCCAACTGCATCGACTACGCCCTGATGTGGCGCAACCGCGTCATCAACAGCCTCCCACCCCAGGACCCCGGCACTGGACCGGAGGCCGCCGCATGAACACCCTCCTGAACACGGCCCTCGGCCTGGCTCACCGTGGGGTGCCCGTGCTCCCCCTGCGGGCGAAGCGGCCCCCCGCGAACTGCTCTGCGTGCCGGGACACCGCGTGCGGCGGACGCCCGCACATGCGGACCCCCGGCCCGTGCCGCTGCCCGCTGCCCTGCCACGCCTGGGCCGCCGCCACCACCGACCCGCGCGTTCTTGCCTCGCCACAGTGGGCGGCCGACTGGCACCACGCCGACGTCGTGGCCTACCACCCCGGCGGCGCCGGGCTGACCGTCGTCGACCTCGACAACGTGGCCGCGATCGAATGGGCCCGGGCCGCGCTGCCCGCGACGCGCACCGTGGCCACCACCCGCGGTGAACACTGGATCTACCAGGGCACCATGCGCTCCGCGAACGCCGTTCGGGCGGGCGTGGACGTCAAGTCCCTGATGCAGTACGCCCGCTGGCTGGGACCCGGTACGGGCCACATGACCGCGCTGCCGGATGCCGTCCGTGTGCTCGTAGACCAAGCAGCGCCCGTACGGGTACCAGTCCGCCCCACCGCCACCCGCAACGCCAGCCGATACGCCATGGCCGTCCTCGACCGCGAAGCAGCGAGCGTAACCGGGAGCTCCCAGGGCGAGCGTCAGACCGCTCTGCTTCGAGCCGTACGCGCGGTAGGCCGGTTCGTGGCCTGGGGAGACCTTGACCGCACCACCGTGGAAGAGGCTTTTACCCGCGCCGCTGAGTCGGTCGGACTCTCTCCGGGCGAGTCCCGCGCGACCATCCGCAAGGCACTCAACTACTCCATCCGCACTGCCTGGCCCCGGAAGACGGCATGACCACCTCCCAGGCCCGCGCGGCGGGTAAAAGCGCCACTTCCACCCCAAATCAACCGATCCCCGCCGAACCGACCGGCCCCCTGGACGGCCGTAGCGCGCCCGAGGGTCGTCGCCCGAAGGGCGTCCCCTCCGCTTGTCGCTCTGGCAGGCACCCGGCCAGCGACGGACGCACGATCGTCGGCGGGCTCCACATCGTCGCCCCCGGCCGCGGCACCACCCCCACCGCTCGCTCTTGGTGTTCCTGCGGACGTGACCTCTACGCCGTCGGCCACCGCCGCGTACTCGGCCTGATCGCCGACCACGCCCACCACCGGGACATCTGCCCGCACCACCGCACACAGGAAGGAAGGGCCGCATGACTGCCGTCGACGGCGCTGCTGTGCTGGACCTCGTTGAGCGCTTCCACCGCAGGTTCAACGTCTTCCCGACTGAACATGCCTACGTGGCCGTGACTTTGTGGGATGCGCACGCCCACCTCATGGACGCCCTCGACGGCACGGCCCGCCTCGCCTTCCTCAGCCCTGAGCCGGGCTCTGGGAAGTCCCGTGCGCTGGAGATCGTGGAGACGCTCACCCCGCGGGCGGCGACCACGGTCAACGCGTCTGCCAACGCACTGTTCCGCCTGGTCGCGGCGGACGGCGGCACGCCCACGGTCTTGTTCGACGAGATCGACACGGTCTTCGGGCCCAAGGCCGGCGGGAATGAGGAGGTCCGCGGGTTCCTCAACTCCGGCTACCGGCGCGGCGCCAAGTCGCTGCGCTGCGTCGGCGACGGCGCCAACCAGTCCACCGAGTGGTTCTCCTCATTCTGCGCCGTCGCCATGGCCGGGCTCGGCTCCCTGCCCGACACGATCCTGACCCGCTCCGTCATCATCCGGATGCGGAAGAAGGCTCCCAACGAGACTTGCGAGCCCTACCGGCGCCGCGTCCACGAAAAGCAGGGCCACGCCCTGCGTGACCAGCTCGCCGAGTGGACGGCCACGATCCACGACCAGATCGCCGAGGCATGGCCGGAGATGCCCGAGGGTGTCGTCGACCGGCCCGCGGACGTGTGGGAGCCGCTCCTAGCGGTCGCGGACGCGGCTGGCGGACACTGGCCCGAGCGGGCCCGCTCCGCCTGTGTCGCGCTCATCAAGGCCGCCTCCCAGGGCAATGAAGCATCCCTGGGGGTGCGGTTGCTAACTGACCTGCGCGACCAAGTGTTCTGCGGCGCTGACCGCATGCCCACCGCTGCCATCCTCGAAGTCCTCCTCAACCTCGATGACGCCCCGTGGGCCGACATGAGCGACGACGGACACACCCCCAAGCCGCTCACCGCCCGCGCCCTATCCAAGCTCCTGAGCCAGTACGTGCGCCCCGATAACACCCCGATCCGGCCCCGCGGGATCCGGGTCGGGAGCGGCACCCCCAAGGGCTACTACGCAGAAGACCTGAGCGACGCGTGGAAGCGCTACTGCCCCCCTCTCTCCGGAGAACCCGCAACAGCCGAAACATCCGCAACACCGCAGGTCAGCGGGGGTGAAACTGTGGCGGAAGGCCATTCGGAGAGCCGCCACATGTTCGTCGGAACCGACACACGCTCGCTCCGCAGCGTCGGCTGACCTGCCCTCGGATAGGTGCTGCGACGTTCACGCGTCGCAGCACCTATCCGCAACAGAAACGGCATCCGCCACAGACTCAAGCCGCTGACCAGCAATGTTGCGGCGTGGCGGATGTTGCGGACCCTCTGGGGGCCAAAGGGTGGCCCCGCTCATGAAACGTGGAAGGGAAGCCGATGACCACCGCCCGCCGACGTCGACAGCCCGCCGACGAACTTTTGCCTCTGAGTGACGCCCTCGACGAGATCGGCATCACCCGGGCCACCTGGTACCGCTGGCGCAACCGGGGCTACGCCCCTGAGGTAAGCCGCCTCCCGAACGGGCACCTGCGGATCCGTCGCAGCGTGCTCGACGCCTTCAAGAACGAATTGGAGACTGCGTGACCGCGACCAACTGGAGCTACACCGTGCGGATCTGGAAGATTCGCAAGCGGCCGTACCGCAAGCCGTACCAACTCCGGTGGAAGGTCGGCGCAAAGCCCCACTCCGAGTCCTTTCTGACGCTCGGACTCGCAGAGAGCCGCCGCGCGCAGTTCATCACCGCCGCACGCGAAGGCGAACCGTGGGACGTCGACAGCGGGCTGCCCAAATCCATGGTCCAAAAGGCCAAGGACATCTCCTGGTACCAGCACGCCAGGAACTACGTGGAGATGAAGTGGGACCACTCCCCCGCGTCTACACGGCGGAACCTTGCTGAGGCCATGGCGACGGTGACCCTGGCTCTCGTGAAGGACACCAAGGGCATGGCGGACCACAAAGCCGTACGCCGTGCCCTCTACTCCTGGGGCTTCAATGCCAACCGGTGGAAGGAGGAGACACCCGAGGACGTCGCCACGTTGCTCGCGTGGATGGAGCGGAAGTCGGTCCCGACGTCCAGCCTGGCGGACCGGATGTTGGTGCGCCGGGCCCTGGACGCCTGCGCCCGCCGGCTCGACGGTAAGACGTCGTCCGGTGCAGTCATCGCCCGCAAGAGGGCCATCTTCCATCAGGCGCTCGGTCTCGCCGTGGACGCTGAGCTTCTGACCGAGAACCCCCTACCCGCAGTCAAGTGGAAAGCCCCGGAGAAGGTGGAAGAGGAGGTGGACCCGGAAGCCGTGCCAGACCCTGAGCGGGCCGCGGCCCTGTTGGCTGGCGTGCGGAAGCAGGGCGCCCGCGGGCGGCACCTGGAAGCGTTCTTCGGGTGCATCTACTACTCGGCTGCTCGCCCCGGTGAGCTGGTCGGGCTACGCGTCCAGGACTGCGACCTGCCCCGCCGCGGTTGGGGAACGATCCGGCTGAGGGAGAGCCGGGCCCGCTCCGGGACCTCCTGGACGGACACGGGCGAGGCTCACGACCGGCGCGGGCTGAAGCACCGGACGCGAAAGACGGTCCGGTACGTGCCGATCCCGCCCGAGCTGGTCGCGATGCTCCGGTGGCACGTCACCGTCCACGGCACCCATGCCGACGGGCGACTCTTCCGGACGGCCCGTGGCGGCATGGTCCAGGAGAGTGGGTATGGGGAGGTCTGGGCCGGCGCCCGCACTGACGTCCTCACCCTCACCGAGCAGGCAACCAAGCTGGCCAAGCGTCCATATGATCTTCGTCATGCGGCTGTCTCCACGTGGCTCAGCTCTGGCGTGGAGCCGCAGCTCGTCGCCCAGCGGGCGGGGCACTCCACTGCCGTCCTTTTCCGGGTGTACGCGAAGTTCCTGAAGGGCGGGGACGAGGTGGCGAACGCCCGGATCTCAGCCCGGTTGAACCAGCACCGCGCCGGTAGTCCCGCCGCGCTCTGAGCGCGACTTCGACCACAACCGCAGGTCAGAGCAGAGATTCCCGTCCACACTCCGTCCACACACGCTGGTAGAGAGAGGGACCGAGCGAGACAGGGCGAGACAGTTCGGCCCTGCTCCACTTGCACACCAGAACGGCCCCTGACTGCGTTTCCGCAGATCAGGGGCCGTTCTTTGAGCGTGGCGGCGCCAGGATTCGAACCTGGGTAGGCTAAGCCGACGGATTTACAGTCCGCTCCCATTGGCCACTCGGGCACACCGCCATGGGACGTCGCTCCGAGCCTTGGAGAAGGCCGCTGTGCTGCGGCGCTCCCTGTGGTGCTCCGTGGCGACGACGTAAACGATACCTGATGCGCAGGGGTGCTCCGCCACCGGATTGATCAGCCGTGGAGGAACGTCGGGGTGACTAGGCTTGGCCGAGCGGTTCGGAGCATCGGGCCGCGTGTTTCCGCATCCAGATACAAGGAGCTCAGGACATGGCCGACTCCAGTTTCGACATCGTCTCGAAGGTCGAGCGGCAGGAGGTCGACAACGCCCTCAACCAGGCCGCGAAGGAGATCTCCCAGCGCTACGACTTCAAGAACGTCGGGGCGTCGATCGCCTGGTCGGGCGAGAAGATCCTGATGCAGGCGAACTCCGAGGAGCGGGTCAGCGCGATCCTCGACGTGTTCCAGTCCAAGCTGATCAAGCGGGGCATCTCGCTGAAGGCGCTGGACGCCGGTGAGCCGCAGCTCTCCGGCAAGGAGTACAAGATCTTCGCGTCCATCCAGGAGGGCATCACCCAGGAGAACGCGAAGAAGGTCGCGAAGATCATTCGTGACGAGGGCCCCAAGGGCGTGAAGGCGCAGGTCCAGGGCGACGAGCTGCGGGTCAGCTCGAAGAGCCGGGACGACCTCCAGGCCGTGCAGACGCTGCTGCGCGAGCAGGACCTGGACTTCGCCGTCCAGTTCGTGAACTACCGCTGACGCACCGGCCCGGCCAGCTCGCGAGCGGCCGGGCCGACCGCACTCCTCCGGTGCTGCTCCCGCCGCCCCGGCGTGACGTCCGATTTCCGCCAGCTCAGGTGGTGCGCACGGCGCAGAATCGTAGGCGTACGGACGGCGGGGAGGCCGCCGCCGCGGACTCCCCGCGGGCACCACGGAGAGAGGAGCGAGCCATGACGACGATCACAGCCGCCGAAGCCACGAGGACCGCTGCGGCCGACAGGACCGGTGCGAGCGGTGCGACCGGTGCGGTCTACACGACTGTCGACAGCCCGGTGGGCGAACTGCTGCTCGTCGGCGTCGCCTCCGCCGACGCCACCGGCGGCACCGCGCTCGTCTCGCTGTCGCTCCCGGAGCAGAAGGGCGCGGCCACCGTGCAGGACGGCTGGCGTCGCGCCCCCGCCGCCTTCGCGGAGATCCACCGCCAACTGACCGCGTACTTCGAGGGGCGGCTGACCCGCTTCACCATCGCCTACGCGGACGAGGGCACCGACTTCCAGCGGCGCGTGTGGCGGGCGCTGGAGACCATCCCGTACGGGACGACCTGCACCTACGGCGACATCGCGCGACAGGTCGGCGCCTCGCGCGCCGGAGTGCGGGCCGTGGGCACCGCGATCGGGCGGAATCCGCTGCTGGTGGTCCGGCCCTGCCATCGGGTGATCGGGGCGGACGGCGCGCTGCGCGGGTACGCGGCGGGGCTGGAGCGCAAGGAACTTCTGCTGGGGCTTGAGGGCGCGCTGGCGTCATGACCCCGGGTGGTGCGAAGAGCACGGGCGGCGAGGGGGCGCTCTTCCCGAGGGAGCCCAGGGCGGTCTCCCCCGGTGCGGTGCACGTGCCGGGGTGGCTGTCGACGGCGCGGCAGCGCGAACTCGTCGAGTCATGCCGCGCCTGGGCGCGCGGGCCGGTGCCGATGCGGCACACGGTCCTGCCGGGTGGCGGTGTGATGTCCGTGCAGACGGTGTGCGTGGGCTGGCACTGGCAGCCGTACCGGTACGGCCGCACCGCCGACGACGTGAACGGCGCCCGGGTCGCCGACTTCCCCGACTGGCTGGTGGAGTTGGGCCGCGCCGCGCTGACCGCGGCGTACGGCGTCGAAGGCCCTGCCGGGAGCGGCGGCGAGCCGGGGACGTACACGCCCGACACCGCGCTGATCAACTTCTACGACGGCGCCGCCCGCATGGGAATGCACCAGGACAAGGAGGAGCGCTCCGGCGCGCCGGTGGTGTCGCTGAGCATCGGTGACACCTGCCTCTTCCGCTTCGGGAACGCGGAGACCCGCGGACGGCCCTACACGGATGTGGAGTTGGCCTCCGGGGACCTCTTCGTCTTCGGCGGGCCCGCGCGGTTCGCGTACCACGGCGTGCCGAAGGTGTACCCGGGGACGGCCGACCCCGCGACGGGGATGGGCAGCGGGCGGCTGAACATCACCCTGCGGGAGACCGGCCTACCCGGCTGACCGCCGCCCACCCGGCGCACCGACGAGAGCCCCGGACGCACCGCCCGGAGCTGGGCCGCGGCCCTGGTCTCAGCGGGACCGGGAGTTGCCGAAGAGGAGGCGGTAGCCGATGAGCAGCACCAGGGAGCCGCCTATCGCCGCCACCCAGGTCGTGCCGTCGAAGAACTCCTTGGTGATCTCGCGGTCGAAGAACTGAGCCGAGATCCACCCGCCCAGGAAAGCGCCGACCACTCCTATCAGGGTGGTGCCGATCAGGCCGCCCGGATCGCGGCCGGGCAGCAGGATCTTGGCTATGGCTCCGGCGAACAGGCCGAGGAAGATCCAGGCGAGGATGCTCATGCGGTGAACCTGCCTTTCGTGCGGTGTCATCCGGGATGACGTCGAGTGGTCGGTCGTTGGTTGCTGGGGCTCAGTAGGGTGCGGCACATGACACAGCAGCTCAGGCGGACGCTCGGAGTCTTCGACGCGGTCGTGATCGGGCTCGGGTCGATGGTGGGGGCCGGGATCTTCGTGGCTCTGGGGCCGGCGGCCCGTGCTGCCGGGTCGGGGTTGTTGCTGGGTCTGGCGCTCGCCTCCGTGGTCGCGTACTGCAATGCCATGTCATCTGCCCGGCTCGCCGCCGTCTACCCCACCTCGGGCGGCACTTACGTCTACGCGCGGGAACGGCTCGGCCCCTTCTGGGGCTATCTCGCCGGCTGGACGTTCGTCGTCGGGAAGACGGCGTCGTGTGCGGCGATGGCCCTGACGGTCGGGGCGTACGTCTGGCCGGAGCAGGCGCACGCGGTGGCCGTCGCCTCGGTCGTGGCGCTGACCGCCTTGAACTGTCGCGGCGTCCAGAAGTCGGCGTGGCTGACGCGGGTCGTCGTCGCGGTGGTGCTGGCCGTCCTCGCGGCCGTGGTGGTCTCCTCTCTCGGCTCGCCCAAGGCCGACCTCGGTCAGCTGGGCTGGGGCGGTGACGTCTCGGCTGGCGGGGTGCTCCAGGCCGCCGGGCTGCTGTTCTTCGCCTTCGCGGGGTACGCGCGGATCGCCACGCTGGGCGAGGAGGTACGGGATCCCGCCCGCACGATCCCGCGGGCCGTCCCCCTGGCGCTGGGCATCGCTCTGGTCGTCTATGCGGCTGTCGCGGTGTCGGTCCTCTCTGTCCTGGGGCCGGTGGGGCTCGGCCGGTCCGGTGCTCCGCTCGCTGACGCGGCGCGCGCAGCGGGCGCTGACTGGTTGGTGCCGGTGGTGCGGGTCGGCGCCGCCGTCGCGGCGCTCGGCTCGCTGCTCGCGCTGATCCTCGGGGTGTCCCGCACGACACTGGCGATGTCGCGGGACGGCCATCTGCCGGGCGCGCTCTCCGCCGTCCATCCGCGCTTCCAGGTGCCGCACCGGGCGGAGGTGGCGGTCGGGCTGGTCGTCGCGGTGGTGGCGGCGACGGCGGACGTGCGTGGAGCGATCGGCTTCTCGTCATTCGGAGTGCTGCTCTACTACACCCTGGCCAACGCGTCGGCGTGGACGCTCTGTTCCGACCCCTCGACAGGTACACCCGTTCGAGTGACGAAGATGCGTATGAGGGTTGGGCGGGCCACCGCGGTCTGCGGAGCCGTCGGCTGCGTGGCGCTGGCCTTCGCCCTGCCCGGCCCGTCCGTAGCCACCGGAACCGCCGTCGTGGCGTTGGGCGCACTGCTCTACGCCGTGCGCAAGCGAACGCAGCAGCACAAACGGAAGCGCGCGTAGGAGCATGCACGGGTGCACGCGGAGAAGCACGTGCAGAACGGGCGCACGGGGCCGCGCCGACGAGTGGGGTCAGCGGGTGGCGAACGGCTGGTCCGTGGGGACGATCTCCTTACCCAGCGGCATCAGGGAGACCGGGATCAGCTTGAAGTTCGCGATGCCCAGCGGGATGCCGATGATGGTGATGCACAGGGCGATCCCGGTGACGATGTGCCCGAGGGCGAGCCACCAGCCCGCCAGGATCAGCCACAGCACGTTCCCGACGCACGACGGTGCGCCCGCGTCGCGCCGGTCGACCACCGTGTAGCCGAAGGGCCAGAGGGCGTAGATGCCGATGCGGAAGGCGGCGAGCCCGAAGGGTATGCCGATGATCGTGATGCACAGCAGCAGCCCCGCGAGCACGTAGCCCAGGAACATCCAGAAGCCGCAGAGTATGAGCCAGATGATGTTCAGAATCGTCTTCATGGACGTCGACCTGCCATCTGTTCGAGTCGGGCGATGCGCTCGGCCATGGGCGGATGGGTGGAGAAGAGCTTGGCTCCCTTGCCCGGGCGGAAGGGGTTCGCGATCATCATGTGGCTCGCGGTCTCCAGCCGGGGCTCGGGCGGCAGCGGCAGCTGCTTTGTACCGGCGTCGAGCTTCCGCAGCGCGCTGGCGAGGGCGAGCGGGTCGCCGGTGAGCTGGGCCCCGGACGCGTCCGCCTCGTACTCCCGGGAACGGCTGACCGCGAGCTGGATGATGGCCGCGGCCACCGGCCCCAGGATCATGATCAGCAGCATGCCGAGGATCCCCGGTCCGTCGTCGTCCGAGCGGCCCACCGGGATCAGCCATGCGAAGTTCACCAGGAACATCACCACGGAGGCGAGGGCTCCGGCGACGGACGAGATCAGGATGTCGCGGTTGTAGACGTGGCTGAGCTCGTGCCCGATGACGCCGCGCAGCTCCCGCTCGTCGAGGATCTGGAGGATGCCCTCCGTGCAGCACACGGCTGCATTCCGCGGATTGCGGCCGGTGGCGAAGGCGTTCGGCGCTTGGGTCGGGGAGATGTAGAGGCGCGGCATCGGCTGCCGGGCGGCGGTGGAGAGCTCGCGGACCATCCGGTACAGCCCGGGGGCCTCGAACTCGCTGACCGGACGGGCGCGCATGGCCCGCAGGGCGAGCTTGTCGCTGTTCCAGTAGGCGTACGCATTGGTACCGATCGCCACGACGAGGGCGACGATCAGGCCCGTACGGCCGAAGAAACTGCCGATGACGAGGATGAGTGCGGACAGTCCCCCGAGGAGTACGGCGGTCTTCAGCCCATTGTGCCGGCGGTGCACGGTACGCCCTCCAGGTGGTGCGGCAGGGGAACCCTCTTGCGTCGTGGTGCTCCACTCTCCAGTGGACCCTTCTGTACTGGTCAACGCGAGGCGAGGGGGGCGAGTTCCCTGGTGCTCCGGTGGGCGTCCCGGCCATCCGGGTGACGATCGGGGCCGTCACCGCACGTAGGGCCGGTCAGAACAGGTCGACGGCGGCGAAGCGCAGGACGAGCTGCGGATAGCCGGACAGCACGACGCCCGCGACCGCGGTCAGCGCCAGCGCGGCGGCAAGTGACCGGGGCACGGCCAGGGCGCCGCCGGCCGCCTCGGCCGGGCCCGACTCCGCGGCGCCTTCGCCGGCCCCTTCCGGGGACCGGAAGAGGACCGCCGTCCAGCGCAGGTAGTAATAGAGCGCGATGACGACGTTCACGGCCATGACCACGGCCAGCCAGCCCAGGCCGGCGTCCACGGCCGAGGAGAACACGGTCACCTTGGCGAAGAGGCCGATGATGCCCGGCGGCAGCCCGGCGAGGCACAGCAGGAAGAAGCCCATGGTCAGGGCGGTCAGCGGACGGGTCGCGTACAGGCCGCGGTAGTCGGAGATCCGGTTCAGCCGGTGCGTACGGGCCACCAGTGCGGCCACGGCGAAGGCGCCGAGGTTCACCACGGCGTACATCAGCGCGTACGCGACCGTGGAGCCGATCTGGTGGTCGCTGGAGTACGCGGCGCCGGCGATCGGCACCAGGATGTAGCCGGCCTGCGCGACGGACGACCAGGCCAGGAGGCGTACGGCGCTCCACGCGCGCGTGGCGGACTGGCGCAGGGCGGCGACGTTGCCGGCGGTCATGGTGACGGCGGCGAGGACGGCGAGGGCCGGGCCCCAGACGTTCGCGTACCCGGGGAAGCCGATGACGGTGATCACCACGAGCCCCGAGAAGCCCACCGCCTTGCCGACGACGGAGAGGTAGCCGGCGACGGGCAGCGGCGCCCCCACGTAGGTCTCGGGCACCCAGAAGTGGAAGGGCACGGCCGCCGTCTTGAAGGCGAAGCCGATGAGGGTGAGGGCAACGCCGGCCTTGGCGAGGGTGCCCAGTTGGCCGGGGACGTCAGCGACGGCGATCTGGGTGAGGTGGAGGCTGCCGGTGGACGCGTACACGAAGCTGACGCCGAGCAGCGTCACGGCCGTCGCGGTGACCGATGACAGGAAGAACTTGAGGGCCGCCTCGCTGGAGAGGCGGTCGCCGCGGCGCAGCCCGACGAGGGCGAAGGCGGGCAGGGAGGCGACTTCGAGGGCGACGACCAGGGTGGCGAGGTCCCGGGAGGCGGGCAGCAGGGCGGCGCCGGCGGCGGACGCCAGCAGCAGGAACCAGAACTCCCCCGCGGGCAGCTTCCGGCGGGTCTCCCGGATCGAGAGCAGGGCGGTCAGCAGGGCGCCGCCGAGGACCAGGAGTTGGATCGCGAGGGTGAAGCGGTCGGCGGTGTAGCTGCAGGTGGCCGCGTCAGTGGTGAGGCAGAACGTGCTGCGGTCGCCGGCGCGCAGCGGTACGAGGGACAGCAGGGCGAGGCCCAGGCCGACGACGGCGCCGACGCCGAGGAGCCCCTTGCGCCGCTCGGGGACGAAGAGGTCGGCGACGAGCAGGAGCAGCGCGACGGCGGCCGTGATCGTCGGCGGTGCGATGGTGACCCAGTCGACGTTCTGGACAAGGCTGGCGACCCCGGCCGCGCTGGTGGCGCCGTCGGACGCCGCCAGGTGGGCCGCCGCGGGGGCCGTGCCGGTAGCGATGGTCACGAGGTGCCTCCCGAGAGGAGCTTCTGCACGGCCGGGTCGGTGAGGCCGAGGAGGACCGCGGGCCACAGTCCTGCGATGACGGTGAGGGCGACGAGCGGGGTCCACGCGGCGAACTCGTACGTCTGCACGTCGGCGATGGGCTTGACCTCGGCGTCCCCTTCGGCAGGCGCGGGCACGCCCATGCACACGCGGCGGACGACGATCAGGAGGTACGCGGCGGTGAGCAGGGTGCCGAATCCGCCGATCGCCATGAAGGTGAGGAAGGCGGGGCGGTTGAGGCCGGGGGCGGGGTCGAAGGCGCCGAAGAGCGCCAGCATCTCGCCCCAGAAGCCGGCGAGGCCGGGCAGTCCGAGGGAGGCGACGGCGGCGAAGGCGAGGAGGGCGCCGAGGCGGGGGGCGCGGCCGTAGAGCGCGGCGCCGGTGGCTCCGGCGAGGGTGTCGAGGTCGGCCGTGCCGTAGCGGTCCTTGACGGCGCCGACGAGGAAGAACAGCAGCCCGGTGATGAGTCCGTGGGCGATGTTGGCGAACAGCGCGCCGTTGACGCCGGTGGGGGTCATGGTGGCGATGCCGAGGAGCACGAAGCCCATGTGGCCGACGGACGAGTACGCGATCAGGCGCTTCAGGTCGCCGGCGGCGCCGTTCCTGACGAGGGCGAGGCAGGCGAGCGACCCGTAGATGATGCCGACGACGGCGAAGGCTGCGAGGTAGGGCGCGAAGGTCTGCATGCCGTCGGGTGCGACCGGCAGCAGGATCCGGACGAATCCGTACGTACCCATCTTCAGCAGGACGCCGGCCAGCAGGACGGAGCCGACGGTGGGCGCGGCGGTGTGGGCGTCGGGCAGCCAGCTGTGCAGCGGCCACATCGGCGTCTTGACCGCGAGCCCGATCCCGATCGCCAAAACGGCGATGACCTGCGTGGACGTGGTCAGTCCACGGCCGTTGTCAGTGGCGAGTGCCACCATGTCGAATGTGCCCGACTTCAGGCCGATCAGCAGGAAGCCGAGCAGCATGACGACCGAGCCGAGCAGCGTGTAGAGGATGAACTTCCAGGCGGCGGCCTGCCGGCCCTCGCCGCCCCAGCGGGCGATGAGGAAGTACATCGGGATGAGCACCATCTCGAAGGCCAGGAAGAACAGCAGCAGGTCGAGGACCGCGAAGGTCGCGAGGGTCCCCGATTCGAGGACGAGCACCAGTGCGACGAACGCCTTCGGGGAGGGCCCCGCGGGCATCTTGAAGTAGCTGTACAGCGCGCAGAGGAAGGTCAGCAGCGCGGTCAGGACCAGGAGGGGGAGGGAAATGCCGTCGACACCGAGGTGGATGCGCACGTCGAGCGCCGGGATCCAGCTGATGTCCGTGCTGGCCTGCATCTTCGACGGCTGGTCGTGGTCGAAGCCGATGACGAGCAGGATCGCCGCGGCGAGCACCGCTCCGGTCACGGTCACCCCGTGGCGCAGCACCGCCTGGTCGGGGTTCCGGCCCCGCAGCCCGGGCGGGGCGGGCAGCAGGGCGGCCACGGCCCCGATGAGCGGCCCCACGACGACGAACGCGAGGAAGAACTGCATCACGGACTCGCTGATATCGATCACGGCTCACGACCCCGCGTTGACGTTGGACAGGACGACCACGGCGATCACCAGCACGAGGGTGCCCGCCAGCAGTGCGCTGACGTAGGTCTGCACGTTGCCGGTCTGGGCGCGGCGGACGAGCCAGCCGAGCGCGTTGGTGCCGGTGGCCGCGGAGCGCACGTAGGTGTCGATCACCTCGCGGTCGAGGAAGCGGACCAGGCGCGCGCCGGCGAGGACGGGGCGGACGAAGAGCGCGTGGTACGCGGCGTCGAGGTGGAAGCCGCTGGCGGCGTGGCGGTGGAGCGGGCCGAGCAGCATCCGGCCCGGGTCCGCGGGGTCGGGGGCCGATGCGGGTGATCCGTAGGCCGGCGTGTGGGCGGCGATGGCCTCCGCTTCGACGGCGTAGGGCGCGGCGTCCGGGTGGGCGACGACGGCCCCTTCGGGGGTACGGGTCCGCAGCGCGGCGGCGCGGGGGCGCAGGGAGTGCCAGGCGGCGTAGGTCACGGCCGCGCCGATGACGGCGGTGCCGGTGCCGAGGACGGCGGTGGTCACGGTGGGGGCGAGGCTGTGGCCGTCGAACCAGCCGTCGAAGTAGCCGAAGGTCAGGCCGAATCCGAGGGAGGGGATCGCGAGGAGCCACAGGACGGCGGTGATGGCGAGGGGTTCGCGGCCGTGGTCGGGGGCTTCGGCGCCCCGGCCGCGGAAGGCCAGCAGCCACAGCCGGGTCGCGTACGCGGCGGTGAGCAGCGCGGCGATCAGACCGGCGATCAGCACGGTCCAGCCCGCGGCGCCGGGCGCGGTGTTGGACTCGCCGAGCGCGGTGTGCTCGGCGGCGACGAGGACGGCTTCCTTCGTGAAGAAGCCGGCGAAGGGGGGTACGGCGGCGAGCGCGAGCAGGGCGATCGTCATCGTCCAGTACGCGTCCGGGGTGCGGCGGGCCAGTCCGCTGGTCCTGGACATGACGGCCAGGGAGTTCGTGCCGGCGGCGTGGATGACCGCACCGGCGGCGAGGAACAGCAGCGCTTTGAAGGCGCCGTGGGAGAGGAGGTGGAAGACGGCGGCACCGCGGTCGCCGACGGCGAGCGCACCCGCCATGTAGCCGAGTTGGCCGATGGTCGAGTAGGCGAGGACCCGTTTGATGTCGTCCTGGGCGAGGGCGGCGAGGCCCGAGCCGACCATGGTGACGGCGGCCATCACGGCGAGGACGGTGAGCGCGGCGGCGGAGGCGGCGAAGACGGGCAGCAGCCGGGCGACGAAGTAGATGCCGGCCGCGACCATGGTCGCGGCGTGGATCAGCGCGGAGACGGGCGTGGGGCCCGCCATCGCGTCGGGTAGCCAGGTGTGGAGCGGGAACTGCGCCGACTTGCCCGCCACGCCGGCGAGCAGCAGCAGCGCCACCAGGGTGGGGTGGTCGAGTCCGCCGTCGGCGACGGTGTCGAGGATGCCGGTGATCCGGAAGGTGCCGGCGTCGGTCGCCAGGGCGAACAGCCCGATCAGGAAGGGGACGTCGCCGAGCTTGGTGACGAGGAACGCCTTCAGGGAGGCGGCGCGCGCCTCGGGCGTCTCCCAGTAGTGCCCGACCAGGAAGTAGGAGCAGATGCCCATGATCTCCCAGCCGACCAGGAGCACCATCAGGTCGCCGGAGTAGACGACGAGCAGCATCGCGGAGGTGAAGAGGGAGACGAGGGCCGCGTAGGAGGGGTAGCGGGGGTCGTCGCGCAGGTAGGCGGTCGAGTAGATCTGCACGCACGAGGCGACGACGCCGACGAGGACCGCGACGAGGACGGCGAAGCCGTCGAGGTAGAGGGCGAGGTCGATGGGGACGGACCCGGTCGGGGTGAGCCGGGTCGCGGCCGAGATCGGCCCTTCGCCGCCCTGCCGGACGGCGACGACGGCCGCGAGGACCGCGGACGTCAGGATCGGCAGGACGGCCAGGGGCCGGACGAAGCCGGGGGCGGTACGGCCGAGCAGCAGCCCGGCGACGGCGCCGAGGAAGGGGAGGAGGGGGACGAGGACGGCGAGGGTGGTGGTGGTCACGCGGTGGCCTCGGCCTTCTGCGTCGCCGTGGCGGCGGAGTCCGGGGTGGTGGTCAGGGCGTCGAGGGCGCCGGGGTCGTCGGGGCCGTGGCCCTCGGCGGTGTCGCGGAGCCGGTCGATGTCCGAGGAGCCGCGGTTGCGGTAGACCATCAGCACGATCGCCAGCCCGATGCCGATTTCGGCGGCGGCGATGGCGATGGTGAAGAGGGTGAGGGCCTGACCGGAGTGCAGGGCGTCGCGGAGCCAGACGTCGAAGGCGACGAGGTTGAGGTTGACGGCGTTGAGCATGAGCTCGACCGACATCAGGACGAGGATCGCGTTGCGGCGGGCGAGCACACCGTAGATGCCGATGCAGAAGAGGAGGACGGAGAGCACGGCGGGGTAGGCGAGGTGCATCAGTCGTCCCCCTCGGTGTCGGAGGCGGCGGTGCCCGGGGCGGCGGAGCCCTGGCCGGCGGCGGGGTCCGCGGCACCGGTTGCCGCGGCGCGCTTGCGGGACAGCACGATGGCGCCCACGAGGGCCGCGAGCAGCAGCACGGACAGCGCCTCGAAGGGCAGTACCCAGTGCCGGAAGAGGATCTCGCCGACCGCGTCGGTGGACCCCTGGGCCGGCCCGTCCAGGTCGATCCAGGTGGTGCGGAAGGCGTCCACGACCACCCAGACCAGGGCGACGGCGGCGGTGGCGGCGACCGCCAGGGCGACCGGGCGGTTGCCGGAGTCGGCGTCCGGGGAGCGGCCGATGGGCGCCCTGGTGAGCATCAGTCCGAAGAGGAGGAGGACCACCACGGAACCGACGTAGATCAGGACCTGCACCCAGGCGATGAACTCCGCCGTGAGCAGCAGGTACTCGACGGCGAGGCCGCCGAGGGCGACGACCAGCCACAGGGCGGCGTGCACGAGTTGGCGGGTGGTGACGGTCATGACGGCCGCGCCGAGGGTGACGAGGCCGACGAGGAGGAAGGCGATCTCCACGCCCGTGGGCGAGAGGAAGCCCTGGGGTGCGGTGGCGGCGAGGAGGTTCACGCGGTGCCTCCCCCGTCGGACGTGCGCCCCTCGGAGGAGTCCACGCCCCGAGCGCCCCCGCCCGGTGTGCTTTCGTCCTGCGCGCCTTCGCCCTGCGCGCCTTCGCCCGGAGCTTCCGACTCCTTGGCGCGCGCGGCGGCGAGCTTGTCGGCGGCCTTGCGGGCGGCGGTGACCTCCTTGGGCTCCTCGGCCGCCGGATCGAGCGCGGGCGGCGCTGGCACCGTCCACATCCACTCGCGCAACTTGTCGCGCTCGTGCGTGAGCTCGCGGATGTCCGTCTCCGCGTACTCGAACTCCGGCGACCAGAACAGCGCGTCGAAGGGGCAGACCTCGATGCAGATGCCGCAGTACATGCAGAGCGAGAAGTCGATGGCGAAGCGGTCGAGGACGTTGCGGCTGCGCTCGCGCCCGCCGGGGGTGGCCGCCGGGATCGTCTCCTTGTGGGAGTCGATGTAGATGCACCAGTCGGGGCACTCGCGGGCGCACAGCATGCAGACCGTGCAGTTCTCCTCGAACAGTCCGATCACCCCGCGGGTGCGGGGCGGCAGTTCGGGCTGCACGTCCGGGTACTGCGCGGTGACGGACCTCCTCGTCATCGTGCGCAGGGTGACGGCGAGCCCCTTGGCCAGGCCGGAGCCGGGGATCGGGGACATGGTCAGATCACCACCTTCACGATGCCCGTGAGGGCGATCTGGGCGAGGGCGAGCGGGACGAGGGTGGTCCAGGCGAGGCGCTGGAGCTGGTCCTCGCGCATCCGCGGATACGAGACCCGGAGCCAGATCACGACGAACGCGAGCACGGCGGTCTTGAGCAGGGTCCAGACCCAGCCGAGCCCGTCGGCACCGAGCGGACCGTGCCAGCCGCCGAGGAAGAGGACCGTGGTCAGCCCGCACAGGACGACGATGCCGGCGTACTCGGCGAGCAGGAACAGCGCGAACCGCAGCCCGGTGTACTCGGTGTACGCACCGAAGATGATCTCCGAGTCGGCCACCGGCATGTCGAAGGGCGGGCGCTGGAGCTCGGCGAGGCCGGCGACGAAGAAGACGACGGCGCCCACGATCTGCCAGGGCAGCCACCACCACTCGAAGGCGTCGAGGATGCCCGGCAGCGAGACCGTGCCCGCGGCCATCGCGACCGAGGCCGCGGCCAGCAGCATCGGCAGCTCGTACGCCAGTAGCTGGGCGGCCGTGCGCAACCCGCCGAGCAGGGAGAACTTGTTGGCCGACGCCCAGCCGGCCATGAGCGACCCGAGCACGCTGACGCCCATGATCGCGAGGACGAAGAAGATGCCGGCGTCGACGACCTGACCGACCGCGCCCTCGCCGGGGCCGATCGGGATCACCACGAGCACGAGGAGGTACGGCAGCAGGGCGACGGCGGGCGCGAGCTGGAAGACGCGCCGGTCGGCACCGGCCGGAACGACGTCCTCCTTCTGCGCGAACTTCACGCCGTCCGCGACGAGCTGGGCCCAGCCGTGGAAGCCGCCGGCGTGCATCGGGCCGAGCCGACCCTGCATGTGGGCCATGACCTTGTGCTCGGTCTGGCCGACGAGCAGGGGGAAGACCAGGAACACGGCGAAGACGACGAGGAGCCGGACGAGGACGTCGAGAGCGTCGTTCACGAGGGGTCGCCTCCGGCGGTGTCGTCCGTGCCGCTGTCCGGGGCCTTGTCCTTGTCCCTGTCCTTGCTTTCGCCCTTGCCCTGGCCGGCGTCGGCGGCATCGCCGTCGGTGTCGGTGTCCGGGCCCTTGGGGCGGTCTGCCTGGGCTTCGTCGAAGGCGGGGCGCGCGTGGTGCCAGGGCGCGTCCGAGCTGCGGGTGCGCGGCGCCTGGGCCCCCGGCTGGGCTTCGGGCTCGGCCTCCGGCGTACGCGGTGCGGCGTCGCGCTGGCTCGCGGACCCCTCGCCCGCGCTGCGGCTGCGGCGCGGGCGGGCGCCACCGGCCGCACCCGTCGCCTGGCTCGCCGAGCCGTCCGCCGCGCTGCGCATGCGGCGCGGGGCCTTCGGCGCCTCGCCCGTACCGGCCGGTTCCGCCGGAGCGGTCGGTTCCGTAGGAGCGGCGGCAGGTTCGGTCGCGGACTGGCTCGCTGAGCCCTCTCCTGCGGTACGGGTACGGCGTACGGGACGCTCCCCCGCGCCGGCGCCCGCGCCGGCCGCGCGCGCCGCCCTGGCCGGACGCGCCGGCGCGGGGGGGAGCTGACCCTTGAGGGGGCCCCATTCGTTCGGGTCGGGCACGCCCGGCGGCAACATCTGGCGGCGCTTGGGGCCGTGCGCCCCCGCCGCGGACTCGCCCGGCTCCTTCGCCCCCGGCCACGCCTTGGCGACCCGCGCGGCGAGCACGAAGTCCTTGCGCAGCGGATGCCCCTCGAAGCCCTCCGGCAGCAGCAGCGGCGCCGGGTGCGGGTGTCCGGTGAAGGTCACGCCGAACATCTCGTACGTCTCGCGCTCGTGCCACTCCGCTCCGGCGTACACGTGCACGGCGGTGGGGAGGGCCGGGGCGTCGTGCGGCACGGTCGTCCGCAGCAGCAGCCGACGCACCCGACCAGCGCCGCCGGAGCCAGGGCCGGAACCCGAACCCGAACCAGAACCAGAACCGGAAGCGGGCACCGCGGCGACGTGTGCGCAGACGCGGAAGCCGATCCCCGGCTCGTCGACCGCGCTCAGCCAGTCGAAGTAGGTGCAGCCCAGCTCGTCGCGAGCGGTTTCCAGGGCGGCGATCCAGGACGCGGCGGGCACGTCCACGGTGAGCAGGTCGTACGCCGACTCGGCCGTGGCGTCCGGTCCGAAGACCTCGGTGACGGCGTCGGGCAGCCGGTCGTACGCGGTCATGCGCCGCCTCCCGCACCCGGCGCGGGCGGCGGGGCGACCAGGCCGCTGCGGAGTTCGGCGACGGAGGAGCGCGCTCCGCCCGTTCCGTACCGCTCGCCGAGCGATTCGCGGGCGATCTTCTCCTGGAGCTTGAGGATGCCCTGGAGCAGCGCTTCCGGCCGCGGCGGGCAGCCCGGCACGTACACGTCGACGGGGATGATCTGGTCGACGCCCTTGGTCACGGAGTACGAGTCCCAGTACGGCCCGCCGCAGTTGGAGCAGGCGCCGAAGGAGATCACGTACTTGGGCTCGGGCATCTGCTCGTACAGGCGCTTGACCGCGGGGGCCATCTTGTCCGTCACGGTGCCGGAGACGACCATCAGGTCCGCCTGGCGCGGGCCGGGGGCGAACGGGATCACCCCGAGCCGGATGAAGTCGTGGCGGGACATCGAGGCGGCGATGAACTCGATGGCGCAGCAGGCGAGCCCGAAGTTGAAGACCCAGAGGCTGTAGCGCCGGCCCCAGTTCAGGACCACCTTCATCGGTTCCGGCGCCAGTCGGGAGAGGACCCCCAGTCGCTTCGGCTCGGGCAGGAGCTCCGGCGCGTCGGGCGGGGGCGGGGTCACGTCCATGTGAGGACGCCCTTCTTCCATGCGTACAGCAGTCCCACGGCCAGGAAGCCGAGGAAGATGAACATCTCGACGAGCGTCGTCGCCCCGTATCCCGCCGCCGCGAAGACCGTGGCCCAGGGGAAGAGGAAGATCGAGTCGACGGCGAAGATCACGTACAGGAAGGCGTAGACGTAGTAGCGGACCTGGGTGTGGGCCCAGCCCTCGCCGACCGGGTCGACCCCGCACTCGTAGGTGAGCAGCTTCTCGGGGGTCGGCACGACGGGCCGCAGCAGCCGTCCCGCGCCGAAGGCGACGGCGACGAAGATCACGCCGATGAGCGCGAGCAGTCCGACGACGGAGTAGCTGGCGAAGTAGTCGGCCTGCTCCGCCGCGAGCACGGTCACGGTCGGTTCCGGCACGTCAGCCCCTCGCTCCCTGACTCGTCAACCCCGTCAGCCCCGTCAAACTCGTCAACCCTGTCAGTCTTGCCAACTTTGTGAACCTTGGGAAGGACTCATGGACCTGTGGTCCGCCGGCGGTCGCACGGTTGGGGAATCTGGGAAGGCTCTCAGAATCCCTGGTCCCGCACGCCGCCGATCCCTGGTCCGTACGTGACCGGATACCGGCCCCGTACGCGGCCGATCCCTGGTCCCGTACGCACGCGAGTCTAGGCCCTGCTAAAGGGCGCGTAAGCAGTCGCACCGGTGCGGGGTGGGGTTAACCCCACCTCAGGCCACCGCCCTCCCCCATGGCGTCGGGCGGTCCGGGCAGGCACGCTGGCCGGTATGACCGCCAGCGACTTCGCTTCCGATCCGGCGCCGGGCAGGGCGCCGGGCGCCGTGCCGACCGCCGTTCCGACCGCCGTCCCCTCCGGATCCCGGGGCGGGTCCGGCGCCGGAGCGCCGCCTCCGGTGGGGTTCGCCTACGGCGGCCACACCTGGCGCGAGATCGCGCACCTCCTGGCGAACTTCCCGCTGGCGCTGTTCGGTTTTCTTTACGTGGTGTTCACGATCGTCGTGGGGGCGGCGCTCTCGCTGACGGCCGTCGGGCTGCCGATGCTGGCGCTGGGGCTGGCCGGGGCCCGGATGCTGGCGACGGCGGAGCGCGGCCGGGCCCGGACGCTGCTGGGCGTACGGGTGGAGGAGCCGAGTCCGTTGCGCGGCGCCCAGCCGGACGCGGGGTTCTTCGCGTGGCTGTGGACGAGCTTGAAGGACCCGGTGGGCTGGCGCTCGGTGTTGTACTTCGCGATACGGCTGCCGTGGGGCGTCGTCACGTTCGCCGTGGTGCTGATCTCGATGGTGGTGCTGTGGCCGGTGCTCGGGTTCCTGGCGCGCGGGCTGTCGAACGCGGACCGCGTGATGGTGCGGGGGCTGCTGTCGCCGTCCGACGAGTTGGAGCGACGGATCGCCGAGCTGGAGTCGGACCGGGGGGTCGTGGTGGACACCGCCGCGGCCGACCTGCGGCGCATCGAGCGCGATCTGCACGACGGCGCGCAGGCCAGGCTGGTGGCCCTCGCCATGGGGCTCGGGCTGGCGAAGGAGAAGCTGCTGGAGGACCCGGACGCAGCCGCGGCCATGGTCGACGAGGCGCACGGCGAAGTGAAACTCGCCCTGCAGGAGCTGCGCGACCTGGCCCGAGGCATCCACCCCGCCGTCCTCACCGACCGCGGACTCGACGCCGCACTCTCCTCCGTCGCCACCCGGTGCACGGCTCCGGTGGCGGTCTCGGTCGATCTGACGGAGCGGCCGGCGGAGGCGATCGAGGGCATCGCGTACTTCACCGTCTCCGAGCTGCTCCAGAACATCAGCAAGCACGCCCAAGCCCGTCAGGCGTCGGTCGAGGTGTGGCGCAGCGGGAACCGGCTGATGATCCAGGTCACGGACGACGGGAAGGGCGGCGCGCGGCTGGACGGCGGGACGGGCATGGCCGGGCTCGCCGAGCGGCTGGGGGCGGTCGACGGACTGTTCGTGCTGGAGTCGCCGGCGGGCGGGGGGACGACGGTGACGGTGGAGGTGCCGTGGCGGGACCGGGCGTCGGGGCGGGCGGACGGTCCGGCGCGGGCCGGGAGCGCTCCGAGGTAGGGAAAACCCCCCTGTGAAGACGGCACTGGTCCTCATGGTGCGACCGGGTCCGGACCGCGCATCCTGATTGTCATGACAGCAGCCCGACCTGGAGAACGGACGACCCAGATGGCCACCAACCACCGCACGGAGCGGTACGCGGAGCGGTACGACGTGCGCGCCGAGCGCCGTCACGTGGTGCCCGCCGTGCTGCGCGCGCCCTTCGAGGGGCGGACGTGGCGCGAGTTCTGGTACTTGATGCTGAGCCTGCCGATCAGCATCAGCCTCTTCGTCTTCGCGGTCGTGGGCCTGTCGATGAGCGCGGGGCTGCTGATCACCTTCATCGGCGTCCCGGTGCTGGCGGCGACGCTCGCGGGGTGCCGGGCCTTCGGCTCGCTGGAGCGGAGCCGGGCGCGGTTCCTGCTGGGGCTGGAGGTGGAGGAGCCGGAGCCGTTGCGGCCGAAGGCGCGGGGGCTGGCGTCGTGGCTGGGTGCGGTCTTGAAGAGCGGGACGTCCTGGCGGCACGTGTTGTACGCGGTCCTCCACTTCCCCTGGGCGATCACGGCGTTCGTGTCCGTCCTCACCGCGTGGACGTTGGGGTGGGGCCTGTTCCTGTACCCGCTGTGGCAGTGGGTCTTCCCGAGGTACGCGGACGTGCCGGGGATCCAGCTCTACGGGGACGGGAAGGGGAACGAATTCTATTTGGACACCCCGTTCGAGATCGCCGCGACGTCCGGCGGCGGGCTGGCGCTGGTGCTGGTGACGGCCTGGATGATCCGGGGGTTCGCGTACGTGGACCGGGTGATGGTCGCCGGGCTCCTGGGGCCGTCGCGGCTGGCCGCCCGCGTGGTGGAGCTGGAGTCGGACCGGGGGGTCGTGGTGGACACCGCCGCGGCCGACCTGCGGCGCATCGAGCGCGATCTGCACGACGGCGCGCAGGCCAGGCTGGTGGCCCTCGCCATGGATCTGGGGCTGGCGAAGGAGAAGCTGCTGGAGGACCCGGACGCAGCCGCGGCCATGGTCGACGAGGCGCACGGCGAAGTGAAACTCGCCCTGCAGGAGCTGCGCGACCTGGCCCGAGGCATCCACCCCGCCGTCCTCACCGACCGCGGACTCGACGCCGCACTCTCCTCCGTCGCCACCCGGTGCAGCGTGCCGGTGAAGGTGGAGGTGGACCTTCCGTACCGGCCGGCCGCGGCGATCGAGGGGATCGCGTACTTCACCGTCTCCGAGCTGCTCCAGAACATCAGCAAGCACGCCCAAGCCCGTCAGGCATCGGTCGAGGTGTGGCGCAGCGGGAACCGGCTGATGATCCAGGTCACGGACGACGGGAAGGGCGGCGCCGACGTCACCGCGGGCAGCGGTCTCGCGGGGCTGGCGGAGCGGCTGGACGCGGTCGACGGCATCCTGGCCCTCGACTCGCCGGTCGGCGGTCCGACGACGGTGACGGCCGAGCTGCCCTGGCGCGGCTGAGGTCCGCCCGCGACCCCCGAGGCCCGAGCTCCCGAACCCCCGAGGCCCGAGCTCCCGAACCCCCGGGGGCCCGGGCTCCCGAACGCCCCGGGAGCCTTGGGCTCGCGCCCCCGGGGCCTTGCCGGGCCTTGGGCTCCCGAAGTTATCCACAGGCTTCCCCGGCTCGATCCGAATCCTGGGATGCTGTTGGTCACGAGGCCAGCAGGCCAGTACGGATCGACAGGGGGAACGGGGCTGTGGTGGACGAACGGGTGCGGGTGGTCATCGCCGAGGATTCGGTGCTCTTGCGCGAGGGCCTGACCCGGCTGTTGACCGACCGGGGACACGAGGTGGTCGCCGGGGTCGGCGACGGGCAGGCGTTGGTCAAGACGGTCGGCGAGTTGGCCGCCGCGCAGGAGCTGCCGGACGTGGTCGTGGCCGACGTGCGGATGCCCCCGACGCACACGGACGAGGGCGTGCGCGCCGCGGTGCAGCTGCGCAAGGAGCACCCGGGGATAGGGGTCCTCGTCCTTTCGCAATACGTGGAGGAGCGGTACGCGACGGAGCTGTTGGCGGGCAGCAGCCGGGGCGTGGGGTATCTGCTGAAGGACCGCGTGGCCGAGGTGCGGGAGTTCGTGGACGCGGTGGTGCGGGTGGCCAAGGGGGGCACGGCGCTGGACCCCGAGGTGGTCGCCCAGTTGCTGGGGCGCAGCCGGAAGCAGGACGTCCTGGCGAAGCTGACGCCGCGCGAGCGCGAGGTGCTGGGGCTGATGGCGGAGGGGCGGACGAATTCCGCGATCGCGAAGCAGCTGGTGGTGAGCGACGGCGCGGTCGAGAAGCACGTGAGCAACATCTTCCAGAAGCTGGGGCTGTCCCCGAGTGACGGGGATCACCGTCGGGTCCTGGCGGTCCTCACGTATCTCAATTCCTGAGCGACCGACTGCCCGTCAGAAATCGCCCAGGTCTGGTGGGCCGATAAAGCGGGACTAGTCCTACGCCTAAAGGATGAGCCGAAAGGGGCCGGATCGCACTCTTCAAAGAGTGGGGCGAACTATGACAAATAGGGACACGTCAGTGTCTCATTTCCTGGTCCAACATATGAGCGATCCAGGGAAGGCCACCCTAACCAACGTAGGGTGGCACGTGGAACGGCCGGTGGGACGGCCGGTCCGAGCAGCCGCCTCAAGGGAGGTCCAGTTCAGTGACCAGCCAGGTCAGTAGCCCAGCCGAGCACGCCGACGAGGCCGACGGCGTCAGTGCGACCGGCGACGCCCAGGAGGCGCTCGTCGGTGGACAGCGCCACTCAGGTACCGACGAGCCCGGCACCGCAGCGGCTGCCGCGGCCAAGGAAGTCCGCAAGGTCGACCGGGTCATCATCCGGTTCGCCGGGGACTCCGGCGACGGCATGCAGCTCACCGGCGACCGCTTCACGTCGGAGACGGCGTCATTCGGAAACGATCTGTCCACGCTGCCGAACTTCCCCGCCGAGATCCGCGCCCCCGCCGGGACCCTGCCCGGCGTCTCCAGCTTCCAGCTGCACTTCGCGGACCACGACATCCTCACCCCGGGCGACGCGCCGAACGTGTTGGTGGCGATGAACCCGGCCGCCCTGAAGGCGAACATCGGCGACGTGCCGCGCGGCGGCGAGATCATCGTCAACACCGACGAGTTCGCCAAGCGCGCGATGGCCAAGGTCGGCTACGACGCCTCCCCGCTGGAAGACGGCTCCCTGGACGGCTACCAGGTCCACCCGGTGCCGCTGACGACGCTGACGATCGAGGCGCTGAAGGACTTCGGCCTGTCCCGCAAGGAGGCCGAGCGTTCGAAGAACATGTTCGCGCTCGGCCTGTTGAGCTGGATGTACCACCGGCCCACCGAGGGCACCGAGGCGTTCCTGCGCTCCAAGTTCGCCAAGAAGCCGCAGATCGCCGAGGCGAACATCGCCGCCTTCCGCGCCGGGTGGAACTTCGGCGAGACGACCGAGGACTTCGCCGTCTCCTACGAGGTGGCACCGGCCAGCTCCGCCTTCCCCACCGGCACCTACCGCAACATCTCGGGGAACCTCGCCCTGTCCTACGGCCTGGTCGCCGCCGGGCAGCAGGCGGACCTGCCGCTGTACCTGGGCTCGTACCCGATCACCCCGGCCTCCGACATCCTGCACGAGCTCTCCAAGCACAAGAACTTCCGCGTGCGGACCTTCCAGGCCGAGGACGAGATCGCCGGCATCGGCGCGGCGCTCGGCGCCGCCTTCGGCGGGGCGCTCGCGGTGACGACCACCTCGGGCCCGGGCGTGGCCCTGAAGTCCGAGACGATCGGGCTCGCCGTCTCGCTGGAGCTGCCGCTGCTGATCGTGGACATCCAGCGCGGCGGCCCGTCCACGGGCCTGCCGACCAAGACGGAGCAGGCCGACCTCCTCCAGGCGATGTACGGGCGCAACGGCGAGGCGCCGGTGCCGGTCGTCGCCCCGCGCACCCCGGCGGACTGCTTCGACGCCGCCCTGGACGCCGCCCGGATCGCCCTGACGTACCGCACCCCTGTGTTCCTGCTCTCCGACGGCTACCTGGCCAACGGCTCCGAGCCGTGGCGGGTGCCGGAGGTGGACGAACTCCCCGACCTGCGCGTGCAGTTCGCGACCGGACCGAACCACGAGCTCGCCGACGGCACCGAGGTGTTCTGGCCCTACAAGCGCGACCCGCAGACGCTGGCGCGCCCCTGGGCCGTGCCCGGCACCCCCGGTCTCGAACACCGCATCGGCGGCATCGAGAAGCAGGACGGCACGGGGAACATCTCCTACGACCCGGCGAACCACGACTTCATGGTCCGCACGCGCCAGGCCAAGGTGGACGGCATCGCCGTCCCCGACCTCACGGTCGACGACCCGGACGGCGCCACCACGCTGGTGCTGGGTTGGGGCTCCACCTACGGGCCGATCACGGCCGCGGTGCGCCGGCTGCGCGCCGAGGGCGTGCCGATCGCCCAGGCGCACCTGCGCCACCTCAACCCCTTCCCGGCGAACCTCGGGGACGTCCTCGGCCGGTACGCCAAGGTCGTGATCCCGGAGATGAACCTCGGCCAGCTCGCCACCCTGATCCGGGCGAAGTACCTGGTCGACGCCGTCAGTTACAACCAGGTCAACGGCATGCCGTTCAAGGCCGAGCAGCTGGCCACGGCCCTCAAGGAGGCCATCGATGACTGAGACCGTGCACAGTGCGCCCAGCCTGCTCTCCCTGGTGCCCAAGGCCGAGGCGAAGCAGTCCATGAAGGACTTCAAGTCCGACCAGGAGGTGCGCTGGTGCCCCGGCTGCGGTGACTACGCGATCCTCGCCGCCGTCCAGGGCTTCATGCCCGAGCTGGGCCTGGCGAAGGAGAACATCGTCTTCGTCTCGGGCATCGGCTGCTCGTCCCGCTTCCCGTACTACATGAACACCTACGGGATGCACTCCATCCACGGCCGCGCCCCGGCCATCGCCACCGGGCTGGCGTCCTCGCGGCGCGATCTGAGCGTGTGGGTGGTCACCGGCGACGGCGACGCGCTCTCCATCGGGGGCAACCACCTCATCCACGCCCTGCGGCGCAATGTGAACTTGAAGATCCTGCTGTTCAACAACCGGATCTACGGTCTGACGAAGGGCCAGTACAGCCCCACGTCCGAGGTCGGCAAGATCACCAAGTCGACGCCGATGGGCTCCCTGGACGCCCCCTTCAACCCGGTGTCGCTGGCGCTGGGCGCCGAGGCGTCCTTCGTGGCCCGTACGGTCGACTCGGACCGCAAGCACCTCACCTCGGTGCTGCGGGCCGCCGCCGACCACGAGGGCACCGCGCTGGTGGAGATCTACCAGAACTGCAACATCTTCAACGACGGCGCCTTCGAAGCCCTCAAGGACAAGGAGCAGGCGCAGGAGGCCGTGATCCGGCTGGAGCACGGCGAGCCGATCCGTTTCGGCACCGACGGCGCCAAGGGAGTCGTTCGCGACCCGGCCACCGGAGACCTCGAAGTCGTCACGGTCACCCCGGAGAACGAGTCGCGGATCCTGGTCCACGACGCGCACAGCGCCTCCCCGACCACCGCGTTCGCGCTCTCCCGGCTCGCCGACCCGGACACCCTGCACCACACCCCGATCGGTGTGCTGCGCTCCGTCGAGCGTCCCGTGTACGACACGCTGATGGCGGACCAGCTCGACCAGGCCGTGGAGCGCAACGGCAAGGGCGACCTCGGCGCGCTGCTCGCGGGCAACGACACCTGGACCGTCGTCGGCTGAGGCCGAGGCCGGCCCCCGGGTCGATCGACTCGGCCGCCCCTCGCTCCGTCCGGAGCGGGGGGCGGCTCCCGTCCGGAGCGGGGGGTCTCACATCTGCTTCGTCACCTTCTTGTACGGGCCGAGGAAGCGGAGCTTGCCCCGCTCGATGCGGTAGGTGAAGAAGCCGTTCGCCGGTTCGAGCTTGTTGCCGCCCGAGGGGAAGGCGATGGTCTTGGCCACCCCCTCGTACCGCACACTGCCGAGCCGTCGTTCCAGCGCGCCCCGGTCGGCCGCGCGGGCGCCCAGTTGGCGAAGGCCCTCGGCGACGAAGTGGAGCGCGTCGTACGCCTCGACGGCGTGCGGGCCGATCTCCTGCGTGCGCCAGCGCTCCCGGAAGGCCGTGCGGAACTCCGCCGCCCGGGCGCTCGACATCTGGGTGGTGTCGACGTAGCCGGTGCCGATGACCCAACCGTCGGCGGCGGGGCCGGCCTCGGTGCGGAAGGCGGGGCCGGCGATCGGCTCGGTGGCGCCCCGCAGCCCGGTGTATCCGGCGGCGCGCAGCGCGAGGGCGCAACGGGCGGCGCGGGCCGGTGAGTCGCCCGCGTAGACGACTCCGTCGGGCCGGGTGGCCAGGGCGGCGCGCACGGCGGCGGTGAAGTCGTCGCCGTCGGCGTCGACCGGGAAGGAGGTCACCCGGGCCTTGTTCGGCGGTGCGTCGATCAGCTTCTTGACGATGTTCCAGGCGTAGGTGCCCGCCTTCCGGTCCTCGAAGACCGCGACCCGCCGCACGCCGTGGATCTCCAGGTACCGCTTGGCCGGAAAGATCAACTGGTTGTTGTCGGGCCGCAGTTCGAAGTAGGTCCGGCCGACGTCCACGTCGAACAGGGTGGAGCCGACGGTGACGCTCAGCAGCGGCAGCTCGGCCGAGTCGTACGCGTCGCCGACGGCGCGCACGATCTCGGTGGTCGCGGCGCCGAGCACGGCGACGACGGTCCGGTCCCCGATGAGGCGGATGGCGGCGGCGCGCGCCGCGGCGGCGTCCCCCCGGTCGTCCAGGACGGTGAGGTCCAGGTCGAAGGGGCGGTCCCGGCGGGAGTTGAACGTTTCGACGGCGAGCCGGGCGCCGCGTTCCTGAGCGCGGCCGAGGGCCTTCCGCGGGCCGCTGAGGTCGGTGGCGACGCCGATGCGGTGCCGCGGCGGGGAGCCTTGGGGGCCGTCTCCGGCGCGGTCGTCGTCCCCGTGGTCGTCCGGGCGGTTCGCCAGCCAGGCGGCGGCACCGGCGGTGGCCGCGGTGGCCGCCGCGGCGGCGGACCCCAGGGCCAGCAGCCGCCGGCGCGAAGGGCCCCGCTGCGGCCGGGGCGCCCGGTCCGGTGCGATCCGGGTGTCCAACGCGGCCCGGGCGACGGCGTCGACGGCAGGGGCGCCGACCTCGGTCGGCGTCGGGACGGGCAGGTCCAGCACCCGGGCGGAGCGCTGCGCGATCAGCGCCGGCAGCCCGTCGGGGAGCCAGTCGGGAAGCGGATCGGGAAGCGGATCGGAGAGCCCGTTGGGAGGCGGGTCGGCAAGCGGTTCGGGGGGCGGATCGGACGCGCGCTCGGCTGAGTTTCCGGCGGGTGGGTCCAGTGCCGTGCGCACCTCGGGGGCCGTCGGCCGGGCGGACGGGTCCTTCGCGAGGCAGGAGCGCACCAGCGCCAGCAGTCCGCCCCGTTCCGGTACGCCGTCGAGGTCCGCGTCCTCGTGGACGGTGCGATAGACGATCGCGGCGACGGCGCCCGTGCCGAAGGGGCGGCGGCCGGTGACCGCGTACGCCAGGACGCAGCCCAGCGCGAAGACGTCGCTCGGCGGGCCGACCTCGCCCGCCCCCTCCAACCGTGCCTGTTCGGGGGCGAGGAAGCCGGGCGAGCCGACCATGACGCCGCTCTCGGTCAGCGCGGTGGCGCCGGTCGGACGAGCGATGCCGAAGTCGATGAGGCGGGGTCCGTCGAGGGCCAGCAGTACGTTGCCCGGTTTGACGTCCCGGTGCACCAGGCCGCCGCGGTGGGCGGCGGCGAGCACCGCGGCGAGGCGTGCGCCGAGGAAGCGGACCGTGCGCTCGGGCAGCGGGCCGCGCTCGGCGACGGCCTCCCCGAGTGAGGGCCCGGGCACGAACTCGGTGGCGAGCCAGGGTTCGTCGGCCGACGCATCAGCGTCCAGGAGGCGTACGACCCAGGGGCCGGTGACCCGCCGGGCCACCGCGACCTCGCGCCGGAACCGGGCCCGGAAGCCGGGGTCGGCGGCGTGCTCGGCCCTGATCACCTTCAGCGCGGCGAGTTCGCCGGCGCCGGAGCGGGCGAGGTAGACGACGCCCATGCCGCCGGCCCCGAGGCGGCCGAGCAGCCGGTACCCGGCGATGGACGACGGGTCGACGGGCTTCAACGGGTCCACGACCACCGCCGTCCGCCGACCGCCGCGGGTACGGATGCCGCCGTGGGGACGAGTGCCGTCCCGGGTACGGATGCCGCGGGTGCGGATGCCTCCTCGGGCAGCCGAACCGCCTCGTGCCGGGGCCCGCGGGCCGTCCCCGGCGCGGCGCGCCCGCTCATCGCGGCTTCGGCGTCGCGACGCTGCTGGGCGCGGGGCCCAGATAGTCGCGGCGGCCGTTCTTGACCTGGAACAGATGCGTGCCGAGCAGGGCGAAGTCCCCGTTCTTCGCCTCGAACGCGTAGCTGCCCATGACGCCGACGTGCTGTGCCTTGCGCAGCGCCACGGCCAGTTCCGCCCGGCGCGGAGCGCGGCTGCCGCCGGTGCGCACCTCGTTCTCCAACGTCTTGATCATCAGGTTGACGCAGTCGAAGGACTCCCCCGCGTACGGGCCGGGCGGTGCGCCGTACCGCTTGGCGTAGGCCGTGTGGAAGGGCTCGGCCGTCGGCCGGGTGGCGGGGTCGGTCGTGGAGGCGCCGATCACCCAGCCCTCGGCGTCGGCACCGGCCAGCCGCAGGAACTCCGAGCCCAGCGCCGTCGACGTGGCGAGCTTCGCTCCCTCGAAGCCGGCGGCCCGCAGCGCGCGGGCCGCGCGCGCGGCTCCGACGGCCGAGCCGCAGTGGGCGTACGCGTCGACCCCGGCCGCCATCAGCCGTGCGACGACCGGACGGTAGTCCTCGACGGACTTGGGGACGACCCGCGGCACGACGCGCCCGCCCGCATCGCCCATCGCACCGCGCAGGGACGTGACGTACTCCCAGGAGTACTGGTCGTCGAAGCGGTCCTGCACGGCGGCGAGCACCTTGGCGCGGACCTGCTGGCCGACGTACAGCCCCAGTTGGAAGCCCATGAACCCGTGGTCGGGCGCGGCCCGCAGGAAGACGCGGTTCTTCTCGTTGATCGGGGAGACGATGCCGACGGAGTTCGCCATCAGGGCGAGCGACGCCTCTTCGTACACGGGCAGGGCCTCCACCGTCGTGTAGTCGCCGGTGGAGCCGAGTACGGCGAACACGGACGGCTCGTCGGCCAGCCGGCGGGCCGCCGCCGTGGCCCTGGTCGGGTCCCCGGCGTCGTCGGCGGTCCTGACGGCCAGGGCGAAGGGCTTGTCCTTGCTGGCGTTGAACTGCTCCACTGCCAGCCGGGCCCCGCGTTCTTGCTCGACGCCGATCTCCTTCCGCGGGCCCGACAGGTCGGCCTGCACGCCGATCGTCCACTTCGGGCCCTTTGGGCCGGCGGACGCGGATCCGGCCGGCCGCCGCGCTCCGTCGTCCCGCAGCGCCGCCCACAGCCCGACGCCCCCGGCCGCCAACGCGAGGGCCCCGCCCGCGCCCGCGTACAGGAACGTCCGTCTGCGCCCGACCGGGCCGGCCGGGCCGGTCGGTTCCGCCGGTTCCGCCGGTTCCGCCGGATCTGCAGCGGCGTCCGCCTGCGTCGGGTCGATGCCGGGCAGCGCGAGCATCGCGGCCGAACGCTCCGCGATGGTGCGCACGACCTCGGGCGGCAGCCACTCCGCGTCGATGGACAGAGGTTCAGGCAGGGGTACGGGCGCTGCTGCGGACGCGTCACCGTGGCCGGTCAGCCGCTCGGCGACCTCCGCCGCAGCCGGCCGCCGCCCCGGCTCCTTCTCCAGACACGCCGTGAGCAGCCCCAACAACCCGCCGCCGTCCCTGCCGTCACCGCCGTCTCCGATGCCGGCGAGGTCCGGGGCGTCGTGGACGGTCCGGTAGAGCAGTGCGTCGACCGCGCCGTGCCCGAACGGCGGCCGTCCGGTGAGCGCGTACGCCAGCAGGCAGCCCAACGCGAAGACGTCGCTCGCCGGACCGATCGCGGCGCCGCGCGCCTCCGCCTGCTCGGGCGCGAGGAAGCCGGGCGTGCCGACCACCACGGACGTGCCGGTGATCGCCGTGCCGTCCTCCGCGCCGTCCGCCGCCCGCGCGATCCCGAAGTCGATCAGGCGCGGCCCGTCCACCGCCAGCAGGACGTTCGCCGGCTTGACGTCCCGGTGCACCAGGCCGGCCGCGTGGACCGCGGCCAGCGCCCGCGCGATCGCCGCGCCCAGGGTCCGTACGCTGCGCTCCGGCAGCGGACCGTGCCGCGCCACCGCGTCGGCGAGCGAGGGCCCCGGTACGAAGGCGGTGGCCAGCCACGGCTTCGGCGCCTCCGGATCCGCCTGGGTGACGGCCGCGGCCCAGGGGCTGGCCACCCGGCGCGCCGCGGCGACCTCGCGCCGGAACCGGGCCCGGAAGTCGGGCCGGTCGGCGAGGTCCGCGAGCGTCACCTTGACCGCGGCCAGCTCGCCCGCGTCCGTACGCCCCAGGTAGACGACGCCCATGCCGCCCGTGCCCAGCCGGCCCAGCAGGCGGTACCCGCCGACGGTCGACGGGTCCGACGGCAGCAGCCGGGCCACGGCCCCACCCCCCGCCCCCTCTCCCTCTCGCGCCCCTTGTGCGTCTTCCCGCGGGCTCATCGGTCGACCTCCGCGCCCAACTGGGTCTCGACCCGTCCGAGCATCGCGATGAACGCCTCCAAGCGCGCCTTGTCGATGTCGTCGTCCGTGTGCCCCTTGGCGCCCTTGGACGTGACGGTGATGGTGACCGGGCCGTAGCGGGCCTGGTACCAGTTGTAGGTGTAGGCGCGGTCGAACTCGGCGTTGACGTAGTCACCGGTCTCGAAGACGGAGTCGTCGGCCAGGTCGTTGCCCGGGCCGTACGGCCTGCCCTGCGACCAGAGGCGCTGGACACGCTCGCCCTCGCGCAGGGTCTGTTTCGGGCAGCGCAGGGTCTCCTCCAGGGTCTCGGCCATGTCCCAGTCGGCGCCGTTCGCGTCGCGGTGGACGTTCACCGTGGCGGCAACGCGCACCGGCCCCTTGCCCGGGCCGGCGGGCAGCTCGCTGTGGGCGGTGAGGCTGTAGAGGACGCCGGCCGGGCGGGGCGCGCGCCGCCACGCGCACTGGTCGTCCAGTACGAGCCAGTGGCCCGGCGGGGTCAGATACGGGGTGCGCTTCACATAGCCGGGGCCCCAGGCGTCCGGCCCGGCGACCACCTTCTCCGCCAGGGCGCGGGCCTGCGCTTCGGTGCGCGGCACCCGGGCCGGGTCCGGAGTGATGGCCCGGTCCCCCGGGCGCTTCGACGGCTGCCCGGCGGAGGCAGACGCCGCACCCGTGGAGGCCGCGGCGGCGGAGCCCGTACCCTCACCGCCCCCATCGGCTCCACCGGATCCGTCGCCTCCGGAGCACCCCACCAGCAGCAGCGCCCCGACCGCTGCGCCGCAGCCGGCCCGCCGCGCCTTCCTTCCGTACGCCATTGCAGCCTGCCCCCTGCGTCGGCACGGTCCCCGCCCCGTCACGGTCATGTCCCCGCGCCGCCGATGGTACGACCCGCCACCGACAACGCACCGTCCTCACTGGGGAGTTGGACGCTCACTCCGGATCGCACGGTTCCGTCCGCCGCACTCCCGACCCCGCCGCCCCTGCCACCTCAGCCGCCCCGACCGCCCCACACCATGGTCATGACCGTATTCCGGTACGGACATGACAGCACGGTCCGGGGGCGCGTACCTTCGTCACGGCGAGGCGCACAGCACGGGAGGTCCAGCAGTGACATCGAACGGCGACCAGCGGACCGGACTGCTGTACGGGATCGGGGCCTACGGGATGTGGGGCCTGGTCCCGCTCTTCTGGCCGCTGCTGAAGCCGGCGGGGGCGACCGAGATCCTGGCGCACCGGATGACCTGGTCACTGGTGGTCGTCGCCCTCGCGCTGCTGGTGCTGAAGCGCTGGGCGTGGCTGCGCGAGCTGCTGCGCGACCCCCGCAAGCTGGGGCTGCTCGCGCTCGCGGCCGTGGTGATCTCCGTCAACTGGGGCGTGTACATCTGGTCCGTGAACACCGGCCGGGTCGTCGAGGCATCCCTCGGCTACTTCATCAACCCGCTGGTCACCATAGCCATCGGCGTGCTGCTGCTGAAGGAGCGGCTGCGCCCGGCGCAGTGGGCGGCGGTGGGGGTCGGCGCCGCGGCGGTGCTGGTGCTGGCGATCGGGTACGGGCAGCCGCCGTGGATCTCGCTGGTGCTGGCGTTCTCCTTCGCGACGTACGGGCTGGCGAAGAAGAAGGCGAACATCGGCGGGCTGGAGTCCCTGGCCGCGGAGACCGCGATCCTCTTCGTGCCCGCGCTGGCCTTCCTGGTGTGGCTGACGGCGCAGGGGGACGCCACGTTCGGGACGGAGGGCGCCGGGCACATGGCGCTGCTCGCGGCGACCGGCCTGGTCACCGCGGTGCCGCTGGTGTGCTTCGGGGCAGCGGCGATACGCGTGCCGCTGTCGACGCTGGGGCTGTTGCAGTACTTGGCGCCGGTCTTCCAGTTCCTCCTGGGGATCCTGTACTTCCACGAGGCCATGCCGGCGGAGCGGTGGGCCGGGTTCGGGCTGGTGTGGCTGGCGCTGGCGGTGCTGACGTGGGACGCGTTGCGCTCGGCACGACGTACGAGCAGGGAGGCGGAGGCACTGCGCGCGGCTGCGGTGGTGGTGACGGCGCGGGGCGAGGTGCAGCAGGCACCCGCGCCGGCGCCCGCCAAGCCCACGGCGTGAGCGCGAAACCCTCGGCACGAGCGCCAAGCCCTCGACGTGACCGCGAAGCCCTCGACGTGACCGCGAAGCCCTCGACGTAAGCGCCTCGACGTGACCGCGAAGCCCACCGCAGCAGCGTAATCCGCCACCCGATCGGCCCCCGCCCTCACCCGGGCGCGGGCCCCGCGCACCCACCGGTGTTACGACCGAGGTCCGGGTCCCGGGACCGCCGGGGCCGTCAGCGGACGGAGTGAGTGCGCCATGCCCCTGCCCCAGCACCTGGAGCCCCTCGGCCCGCCGGGGGCCGAGCCCCTCGCCCTCTCCGTCGACTTCGGCGCGGGCTTCTCACAGGCGTGGAACTCGGTCGCCGCGTTCATACCGAAGCTCATCGGCTTCCTCGTCGTCCTGCTCATAGGTTGGTTCATCGCCAAGCTGATAGCCAAGGTGGTCGACAAGTTGCTGCGCAAGGCGGGTTCGGAGAAGCTGGCCGAACGCAGCGGGGCCGCCCACGCCCTGCGGAACTCCTCGTACGACACCACCGGCATCATCACCAAGGTCATCTACTTCGGCCTGCTGCTGATCGTGCTGCAACTGGCCTTCGGGGTCTTCGGCCCCAACCCCATCAGCGTGATGATCCACGCCGTGGTCGCCTGGCTGCCGAAGCTGATCGTCGCCCTGGTCATCGTCGTGGTGGCGATGGCCATCGCGCGGGCCGTCCGCGACATCGTCCAGGACTCCCTCAGCGGCACCTCGTACGGCAAGGTCCTGGCCACCGTCGCCTGGGCGTTCATCGTGGCGCTCGGCGCGATCGCCGCGCTGGGGCAGGCGGGCATCGCGACCGCCATCACCGGTCCGCTGCTCCTCGCCGTCCTCGGTACGGTCGCGGGCGTCCTGATCGTCGGCGTCGGCGGCGGTCTCATCGGGCCGATGCGCTCGCGGTGGGAGCGCTGGCTGTCGAAGGCCGAGGAGGAGTCGTCGGGGGCGCGGGACCGGATCAGCGCGTACCAGCGCGGCCGGGCGGGCGCGGCGTCCGGCCAACCCACGCCCGGCACGCGGACGACGGGCGATCAGGGAGGTACGGGCGGTGGTCGCAGCGGGCGCCCGAACGACGAGGGCCCCTTCGACCCCATGTAGCCGGCGGGCGGAACTGCGCCAACAACCCGCCACCGGCCAGTGGAGACCAACGCTCCCTCAGGGAAACGGCGGCTACGTCCAAAGGCGCAGGAACGCGCGGGACTATGCGGACACGACCTAGCTCGGCTCTTCCGGGGTGGTCGTGGGGGCGTTGCGGGCGCGGTGGGCCCGCACCTTGTGGCGGTTGCCGCAGCGTTCCATGGAGCACCAGCGTCGGCGGCCCGGCCGCGAGGTGTCGACGAAGAGCAAATAGCAGTTGTCGGTGGCGCATTCGCGGATCCGGTGCGCGTACGGCCCGGTGAACAGCTCCACCGCGTCACGGGCCACCGCCGACAGCAGTTGCGTCCCGGTGGCTCCGGGCACCCAGCCCCGTACGCCCTCCGCGACGAAGCGCGGCACGGGCGGCGGCTCGGCCGCGGCCCGGTTCACCACGGCGAGGTCGTCCGCGGGCAGCTCCCGGCCGTGCGCCCGCGCGGCGGCCACCCGGTGCAGCGCGTCCCGCAGCGCTCGCGCCGCCTGCACCTCGTGCGGTGCGACCACCGGCGCCAGCCCGTCCGGCAACCGGCTCCACTCGGCCCAACGCACCAGGTCAGCGGGCTCGTAAAGGATCTCCCAGCGGGCCAGCCACCCCGGGCCGCCGGTGATGAGCAGATCGAGGCTGAGTGCTCCGGGGTCGAAGTGGAACGGGCGCCCGTTCGGCGGGTGGAGGACGAATTCCCTTGCGAGCTCGCTCATGTAACCACTATAAACGGTTTCATGGCACTGCACTGGAAAGTCACCATCGACTCCGAAGACCCGCACGCCCAAGCCGACTTCTGGGCCGCCGCGCTCGGTTACGAGGTGGAGGACCACAGCTCCCTGATCGGCTGGCTGCGCGAGGCCGGCCATCTGCCGGAGGGCTCGACGCTCCTGCGGTCGGGCCGCGACGTCTGGCGCGAATTCGCCGCCGTCCGGCATCCGGACGACCCGTACGACGAAGCGAAGGGCGTCGGGCTCGGCCGTCGACTGCTGTTCCAGCGCGTTCCCGAGGCCAAGTCCACCAAGAACCGCCTCCACCTCGACGTCCACGTGGGCACGGAGCGGATGGCGGACGAGGTCTCCCGACTCCAGGGGCTCGGGGCGACGGTGCTGTACCGACGGGAGCAGCACGGCGGGGCGTGGACGACCATGGCGGACCCGGAGGGGAACGAGTTCTGCGTGGAGTGACCGCCACGCCGCCGCTTCGCACGGCACCACCCCGCCACGCCGCACCGCCCACGGCACCCCGCACCGCGTCCCGCCGCGCAATCCGTTCGGAGTTGTCCGTTCCGGGTACGTGGAATGTCCGCTGGGCGAACACAACTGACCGGTTTCCGCCCTTGACGGTCCTGTCAACTCTCGCTGAACTCTGAGCACGTACCACGCGTCACGCACCATCAGCTCCAGCGCCCTGGAACTCGCGGCTCCAGGGCGTCTCGCACGTTCCGTCCTGTCCCCGTACGGAATCCACGGAGCCCCCACATGAAGCTCTCCGTCCCCCTGCCACGCGGCCCTCGGATTTCCCACCGACCCAGACGCCTGCTCGTGACCGCGGCCACGGCCCTGGCCGGGCTGCTCGCCGCGGCGTCCCCCGCGGCCACGGCGGCAGCGGCGCCGGCCGCCCCCGCGTCGGCGCCCGCGGCCTCGACCGCCACGGCCGCCGTCGCCGCCGCACCGGACATACCGCTCGCCAACGTCAAGGCGCACCTGAGCCAGTTCCAGTCGATAGCCCAGGCGAACGGCGGCAACCGCGCCCACGGCCGGCCCGGTTACCGCGCCTCGCTCGACTACGTGAAGGCCAAGCTGGACGCCGCCGGGTACACCACCTCCATCCAGCAGTTCACCTCGGGCGGCACCACCGGCTACAACCTGATAGCCGACTGGCCGGGCGGCGACCCGAACCAGGTCCTGATGGCCGGCGCCCACCTCGACTCCGTCACCTCCGGCGCCGGCATCAACGACAACGGCTCGGGCTCGGCCGCCGTCCTGGAGACCGCCCTCGCCGTCTCCCGCGCCCAGCTCAACCCCACCAAGCACCTGCGCTTCGGCTGGTGGGGCGCGGAGGAGCTGGGCCTGGTCGGATCGCGGTACTACGTCAACAACCTCCCGGCCGCCGAGCGCTCGAAGATCTCCTCGTACCTCAACTTCGACATGATCGGCTCGCCGAACCCCGGCTACTTCGTCTACGACGACGACGTGGAGTTGGAGAAGGTCTTCAAGGACCACTTCGCCGGGCTCGGCGTCGCGACCGAGATCGAGACCGAGGGCGACGGCCGCTCGGACCACGCCTCCTTCAAGAACGTCGGCATACGCGTCGGCGGCCTGTTCACCGGGGCCGGCCGGACGAAGACGGCGGCGCAGGCCCAGAAGTGGGGCGGCACGGCGGGCCAGGCGTTCGACCGCTGCTACCACTCGTCGTGCGACACCACCTCGAACATCAACGACACCGCGCTGGACCGCAACAGCGACGCCATCGCCCACGCCGTGTGGACGCTCGGCACCGGGGTGGGCGTCCCGCCCGGCGACAGCTACGAGAACGCCGCGGACGTCGCCATCCCGGACAACGGCGCGGCCGTGACCTCCACCGTCACCGTCTCCGGACGCACCGGGAACGCCCCGCCCACCCTCTCCGTCGGCGTGGACATCCGACACACCTGGCGCGGTGACCTCGTGGTGGACCTGCTGGCCCCCGACGGCACCGCCTACCGGCTGAAGAACTCCAGCGGCAACGACTCGGCTGACAACGTCATCGCCACCTACACCGTCAACGCCTCCAGCGAGCCCGCCAACGGCGACTGGAAGCTACGCGTCCAGGACGTCGGCCCGCAGGACACCGGCCACATCAACAGCTGGAAGCTCACCTTCTGACCCCCACGCCCACCACCACCCCCGGCAGGCTTTCCCCGGAGCCGCCACCCCCCACAGGCTGCATGCGTGTGCACCCACCGCACACGCATGCAGCCATGTCCGGCCCCGCACCATCGGCCCGGGGGACCCTCGTGGGGCGCGTCAGGCAGTGACGTCCTTCGTGGTGAACCGCGCCCACGCCGCCGAGCCGAACACCGCCACATACAGCGCCTGGAGTCCGAGGTTCTTCTGCACCTCGTCCCAGAAGACCGGCTCCCGCAGCAGGTCCGAGAACGACAGCCAGTAGTGCGGGAAGAGATAGGGGTGGATCTCGTCCAACTGCGGGATGGTGTCCAGGATCTGCACCGTGATCAGTAGTCCGACCGTGGCCGCCATCGCCGCGATGCCGCTGCCCGCCAGCGTCGAGACGAACAGCCCGACCGCCGCGAACCCCGCCAACGACGCCGCCACGACGACGGCGACCAGCCCGGCCCGCACCAGCCCGTCGGTGAAGGAGATCGTCGTCCCGGAGATGGTGGTGACGTCCCCGAGGGGGAACAGCAGAGCCCCGACGGCGAGCGCCGACGCCGCCACGGCCAAGGTCGCCACCAGGCAGAAGGCCAGGGCCGTGACGTACTTCGCGAGCAGCAGCCGGGTCCGCCCCGCGGGGGCCACCAGCAGATACCGCAGGGTGCCGGCGGACGCCTCGCCCGCGATCGCATCACCCGCGACGACGCCGACCGCCATCGGCAAGAAGACCGGCAGCGTGGCGGCGAGCGCGGCGAAGACCAGGAACAGGCCGTTGTTCGTGACCTGGGAGATGAAGGCGGGGCCTCCTTCGCCGCCGCCGGGAGGGCCGCCGCCATCGCCGCCGGTCTCGATCTTCACGGCGATGCCGATGAGCACGGGCACCGCCGCGAGCACCCCGAGCAGCGCGAGCGTCCGCCAGCGGCGCAGGGTGGTGACCAACTCGGAGCGGAACAGCCCGAGGGTACGCAACGGGCGGCCCCGTTCCTTCACCACCGGCCCGGGCCCGGATCCCGGCTCCGCCGCCGCGGCCCCGTCCTGCACGTCAGCCCGCGACATCGAAGCCCTCCCCCGTCAGCTCCACGAACGCGTCCTCCAAGGACGCCCGCTCCACCCCGAAGCCGCGCACCCGCACGCCGGCTTCCACCAGCGCCGCGCTCAAATCGGCCAGCTCCGCCTCGGGGCCGGGCGGATCGCCGCTGACGCGGTCGGCTTCGGCTTCGACCGCCACACCCGTCACCCCACGCTCCTTGAGGACGCGGGCGGCGTCGTCAGCGTCCGGGGTGAGGACGGTCAGCCGGCCGCGGGCGCGGGCCGCCAACTCGGCGACGGGCCCCTGCACCAGCAGCCGCCCCTGCGCCATGACGGCCGCATGCGTGCAGACCTGCTCGATCTCGTCCAGCAGATGGGAGGAGAGGAAGACGGTGGTGCCGTCGGCGGCGAGCTCCCGGACCAGGGCGCGGATCTCCCGCATGCCCTGGGGGTCCAGGCCGTTCGTCGGCTCGTCGAGGACGAGGAGCCGACGCGGACTCAGCAGCGCCGCGGCCAGCCCCAGCCGCTGCTTCATCCCCAGGGAGTACGCCCGGGCCTTCTTCCCCGCGGCCTGGGTCAGCCCCACCCGGTCCAGGGCGGCGGCGACGCGGGCGCTGCGGGTGCGCGGGTCGGCGGTCGGGTCGGCGGAGTCGTAGCGCAGGAGATTGTCCCGCCCGTTCAGGAACCCGTAGAGCGCCGGCCCCTCGATCAAGGCGCCCACCTGCGGCAGCACGGTGCGGGCGGCCTTCGGCATCGCACCGCCGAGCACCGTCGCGCTGCCGGCCGTCGGGTCGATGAGGCCCATCAGCATCCGGATGGTCGTCGTCTTGCCGGAGCCGTTGGGGCCGAGGAAGCCGAAGACGCTGCCCGCCGGCACGGTGAGGTCGAGCCGGTCGACGGCCAGTTGACCGCCTCGGTAACGCTTGGTGAGCCCGCGCGTCTCGATCACCGATGTCATTCCGCTCCCCGTCCTCTCGGGCGCGCGGTCGCCCCACCGCGGCGCCGTCCGCCCCACCGTACGGCCTGCGGGGCGGGACGAACGGCAACCGCTGCCTCTGCCTGTCGGGCCCGCGGCGGTGACCGCGGGCCGCCGGGCCGCGGCTACTTGTCGGCGTTCGCCGCCTTCACCAGCGCTTCCTTGGTGACGGCGCCCACGTACACCGTGCCGTCGTCCGTCATCAGGGCGTTCACCAAGCGGGTCTTGAAGACCGTGCCCGAGCCGAACTCCCCGCTGACGGGGTCGCCGAAGGAGTTCAGGAAGCCCTCGGCCGCGGGCGGCAGCTCGCCCTTCTTCGGCGGGGCGAAGCCCTCACCGGTGGGGGACGCGATCTTCCCGATCGTGGTCCACCCCTCGCCGATCACCTGCGGACCGGCGAAGTCCTCAAGACCCTTCAGGTCTTCCAGTTCCTTCAGGTCCTCGCCGTCCTTCAGGCTGCCCTTCAGCTCCTCCTCGATCTCCTTGGGCAGCTTCGGCAGCTCGCCCTCCAGCTCCGGCGCTCCGAAATCCTCGGACGACTGCTTCGCGAGCTCGTCCGCCTCCGTCACCTTCGCGCCCTTGGGCGGGGCGAAGTCGAAGGTGGACGCGGCGGGCCGGTCGAAGTCGACCTTGGTGAAGCCGACGTCGATCGCTGCCTTGCCGCCGCTGGACGGCACGAGCGTGAACTTCAGCGGCGTCCCCGTCTTGGAGTCCACGGCGACCTTGATCGAGCCGATCGTCGAGCCGCTCTGCTTGGGCTTGATGACGAGCTGGTACGCGGAGCGGCCGGCGACCTTGGCGGTGCCGTCGACCGTCACCGACGTCGTCTTGTCGGCCGCCTCCAGCGCCTTGGCGGCGAGCTCCTTCGGCGTGGTCGGCAGGTCCTCGGGGCCGGTGAAGCCCTTCTCCTCGCCCTTCTTGCCGCCCTTGCCCGGGCCTTCACCCTTGTGGTGGACGACCTCATTGGACTTGCTGTCGTACGCCCACACCTCGGCGCCGTTGCGGATCAGGCTGTACTCCGCGGAGTCCTCCAGGATGGAGAGCTTCTGGCGCTCGGGGCCGTCGACGGCGACCCGGAGGGTGTGCGAGCCGGACGCCAGCTCCATCAGCTTGGCGTCGGGAGAGGCCGACGAACCGCCTTCGCCCTCGCCGCCTTCCCCGCCCGGACCAGCCTCGCCAATGCCGGAGAGGAAGGAGTCCGCCAGGCCGCCGAAGTCCGGAAGGCCCAGGTCCGTGCTGACCTTGATCGTGCCGGAGAGCTGCTGGGTCTCGGACGAGGCCATCTTCTCGATCAGCTCCTGGGCGCTGATCTTCGGCAGGTCGGGGTCGCCGGAGGCCGCGAGCGCGGGGACCAGGCCGATGGTCGCCGCCGCCACCCCCGCCACCGCGACCGGGAGGGCGTAGCGAGCCGCCTTTCGCCGACGCACCCGGTTGCCGGCCCCCGTCTCTTCGGTGGTCTGTGCGCTGTCGTTCGGTGCCATGGTGTGCCCTATCCTCCGTGATCGGTCACGAGCGGTCGTGCGGACTGGAGCAGTGGTTCGGTTGATTCGACTGGTTCGAGCAGTGGTTCAATCTGACCAAATCGATGCCGCTCGGGCGTCAGTCCCCGGGAGCAAGTTGGCGTACTGCTCAGGGATGAGTGATCCATCGACCACCTCCCCCAACCGATAGGGAACGGCCCTAGGGGTTATCAACCTTCGTCGTACGCATCGACGATCCACTGCGCCTGCGGGCGTAGGAACGCCAGCGTCAGTTGTGCCCTACGGTCCAACCACTCCGGCGACGAGGACGGCGGCGACGACGACAGCGCCGTTGCCGCAGGCTCGGCCTCCGACCCGGGCCCAGGCCCGGCCCCGCCCCCGTACCGCCGTTTCCTGATGTCCGCCACGACCTCGGCGGGCGCGCCGAGCCTGGCCAGCACGCCGAAAGCCTCGGCCTTGGTGATCAGCGTGCCGTCCCGCAGCGTCACCAGGGCGCGCGCCAGCGCCAGCATCCCGTAGTCGACCCATTCGTCCGCCCGGAACAGGTCCTCCTTGTCCAGAACGGGCAGCACGTACTCGCGCGTATTCCGAACGATGTACTCCTTGAGTTGACCGTCGGTCACCTCCGGGAGGAGCCCTGCGACCGGCCGCCCGTACAGCACACGCCCGAAACGGTGCAGTTCGACCCGGGTCACCGGGGACACGGGGCGCCGGAAGAGCTCCCGCATGGCCCACGTGAGGTGGTCCCGCTCCGGCTCGTCCAACTCCTGGAGCGCGACGTAGCTGCAATGCAGCTTCTCCGCGACCGCAGCGATCGGAGACGCCCGCTCCAGCCCCTCGTGGAGCGAGGCCAGTTCCTTCTCCTCGGCATCCGTACAGGGCCGCTCCACGACCGCGATCAGATCGAGGTCGCTGCGGCCCGGCCGGTAGTCCGTCCCGGCGGCGATGGAGCCGTGGACCCAGACCGAGACCAGCGGCACCAGCGGGCGGACCCCGTCGATGAAACGTTCAAGCAGCTCGTTGGTGGCGGCATCATCCGTCGTCGCGAGAACCATGGAGACAGTCTGACCATCAGTTCCCGTTCGCGGCAGACCGCATCGGCCCCTCCGGCAGGGACCACCAGCCCTACGACACGAACCGCCGCCCCCCTGACGCGCTCAGCCCGCGCGGTGCACCACCGCGTCGCACAACTCCTCCAGCGCCGCCCGCGCGTAGCACTCCGGCAGCGGGGCGAGCATCGCCCGCGCCTCCTCCGCGTACCGCACCGTGTCCCGGCGGGCCTGCTCCAACGCGGGGTGGGCGCGCAGCCGTCGAAGCGCCTCGGCGTGCCGGGCGTCGTCGGCGAGGTCGCCGTCGAGGAGTGCGACCAGCTCCAGGTCCTCCGGCAGGCCCTGCGCCGCGGCGCGGGCGCGCAGGTGCAGCACCGGCAGCGTCGGGATGCCCTCGCGCAGGTCCGTGCCCGGCGTCTTGCCGGACTCGTGGGAGTCACTGGCGATGTCGAGGACGTCGTCGGCGAGCTGGAAGGCGACCCCGAGCCGCTCCCCGTACTGGGTGAGGATGTCCGTGACGCCCTCGTCGGCGCCGGACATCATCGCGCCGAAGCGGCCGGAGACCGCGATTAGCGAGCCGGTCTTGCCGCCGATGACGTCCAGGTAGTGCGCCACGGGGTCGCGACCGTCCCGCGGCCCGGCGGTCTCCAGGATCTGCCCGGTCACCAGCCGCTCGAACGCCTCGGCCTGGATGCGGACCGCCTCCGGGCCCAGGTCGGCCAGTATGTGCGAGGCGCGGGCGAAGAGGAAGTCGCCGGTCAGGACGGCGACGGAGTTGCCCCAGCGGGCGTTGGCGCTGGACACCCCGCGGCGCACGTCCGCCTCGTCCATCACGTCGTCGTGGTACAGGGTGGCGAGGTGGGTAAGCTCGACGACGACGGCGGAGGGCACCACGCCCGGTGCGTGCGGGTCGCCGAACTGCGCCGCCAGCATCACCAGCAGCGGCCGGAAGCGCTTGCCACCGGCGCGCACGAGGTGCTGGGCGGCCTCCGTGATGAAGGGCACCTCGCTCTTGGTGGCTTCGAGCAGACCCGCCTCGACGGCGGACAGTCCGTTCTGGACATCGGCCTCAAGAGCCTGGTCCCGCACGCTCAGCCCGAACGGCCCGACGACGGTCACGAGGGAGTCTCCTGTCTGCTGATAATCACACGGATTGTCGATCTGTCGCTGCATTCACTCAAGTCAGCGTATCCGGTCGTCTTTCGATCACCGTGAGCGCCTTCCCGCCTCCGCCGGTATGTTCGTGATCAGCACATACGCCCAGGGGTGAGCCTTTTCACCGGGATCCGGATCACGCCCCGATCACGGCCGCAGCCAGGGCCGCGGACGGGCCGGGAACGGACCCGTTCGACGGGCCCGCCCCGCACCCCGTGCACCGAGGCACGCCATGAGCCACGCCCGTCCTCCCGCACCATCCGTACCCTCTGCAACACCCCCAACGCCACCCCCTCTCCCGCCCCCGGGGGCCCCGGTCCGCCACGACGACGTACGGATCCCCCTGCACGACGGCACCCTCCTCCACGCGCGCGTCTGGCGCCCGCCCGCCGACGACCCTGCCCCCGTCCTGCTGGAGTACGCACCGGACCGGCTCACCGACGCCACCGCGGCCCGGGACTCCCAGCGCCACCCCTGGTACGCGGCGCACGGGTACGCCTCGGTACGCGTCGACGCCCGCGGCCACGGCAACAGCACCGGCTCCCCGGCCCCCGCCGCCGACCCGACCGCCACCGCCGCCGACGCCGCCGAGGTCGTCGACTGGCTGGCCGCCCAGCCCTGGAGCACCGGCCGGATCGGCGCCTTCGGGCTGGGCGCGGGGGCCGACGTCGCCCTGCGCCTCGCCGCGCTCGCGCCGGGCCCCCTGGCGGCCGTGGTCGCGGTAGGCGCCACCGACGCCCCGTACGACAACGGCGGCGCCTACCTCGGCGGCTCGGTCGCGGCCGACTCCCTGCACTCCGGCGCGACCGCGCTGCTGGCCGAGGCGTGCCGACCGCCCGACCCCGCGTACGCGGGCGGCGCCTGGCGCGAGCTGTGGGCGGCCCGGCTGGAGACCGTGACGCCGCCCCTGCACGCCCTCCTGTCACACCAGCTCCGCGACGACTTCTGGGACGACCGCGCCGTGGGAGGCGGCGCCGGACTCGCCTCCGTACGGGTGCCCGTCCTCGCCGTCGGCGGATGGCGCGACCCGTACCGCGACACCGTCCTGCGACTGCTGGCGGCGCTGCCGGCGAACCGGGTGCGCGGCCTGGTCGGGCCGTGGTCCCACCAGTACCCGGACCGTGGACGCCCCGGTCCGGCCATCGGCTTCCTGCACGAGACGCTGCGGTGGTGGGAGCCGCACCTACGGGGCGTGGACGGCCCGTCCGCCGAAGAACCCCTACTGAGGGTCTGGCTCGCGACGCCCGGAGCGCCCGGAGCGCACAACGACCCCGACGGCCCGGGGCACTGGATCGCCGAGGACGCCTGGCCGTCCCCCCGCGTACGGACCGTTCCGTACCCCCTCACCGGCCCTCCCCGGCTCGTCGCCACGCCCCAGCACACCGGTGTGGACGCGGGGCGCTGGCTGTCGACGACCGGTCGTACGTCCGACCGCGCCCCCGATCAGCGCAGCGAGGACGCGCGCTCCGCGTGCTTCGAATTCCCCGTCGAGGGTGACGCAGAAGAGGAGGGAGAGGACGTCGCGGGGAGCGGTGCGGGCGGCGGCGTCGCCGTCCTTGGCAACCCGCGCGTGACGCTGCGGCTGCGGATGGACGTGCCGCACGGCCAAGTCGTCGTACGGCTGTGCGACGTCGCACCCGACGGCTCGTCCGCGCTCGTCACCCGCGGCGTGCTGAACCTGGCGGCGCGGCACGGCCGGGAGCGTGCGCACGCCTGGACGCCGGGCGAAACGGAGGACGTGGCCCTCGAACTCCACTCCATCGGGTACGTCTTCCCGCCCGGACACCGCATCCGGTTGGCGGTTTCGTCGGCGTACTGGCCGTGGGTGTGGCCGCAGACGGGCTCGACCGGGTTCGTCCTCGTCCCGGGGGGCTCCCGGCTGGACCTGCCGGTCCGGTCCGGCGCGAACCGGCCCGCCGACCGGCCGCCCCGGGCCGAACCGGAACGGTCCGAGCCGCTCGGCATCAGCTCGGCCGCTCCGCTCGCCGCACCCGGCGAGGAGCCGGTGGAACGCCGCGTGATCAGGGACGTCGACACCGGGGAGTGGCGGGTGGAGACCGACCCTCGACCCCGGGACGCCCAGCGCGAACGCCGTTATCCGGACGGGCTCGAACTCTTCGAGGACGCCGTCGAGATCCGGACGATCCAGGAGGACGACCCGCTCAGCGCCCGCGCCGAGACGAAGTGGACGGTCCGCTTCCATCGCCCGGAGGACCCCCGCGACTCCGTCTCCGACGCGGACGGCGCACCACAGCAGCCCGGAACCGGCACTGGCACCTGGACGGCCACGGTCGAAGTCCGCTCCTCCCTGGCCTGCGACGCGGCGGACTTCGTCGCCGAGGACGAAGTGATCTGCCGGGCCGGCCGGGAGGCGGTGTTCCACCGCACCTGGAAGAAACGATTCCCTCGGATCGCCGGGTGATCGCGCCCTGCCGGACCCGTGCGCCCCCCACGTAACGTGGACCCCACAGCGTGGATCCACCGCGGAAAGCGAGGCAGGCACCGATGTCCGAGCAGAGCCCGCTCGACCTGGCCGAGGGCGACCCCTTCGGGCCGCACAACCTCCCGTACGGCGTCTTCACCACCGCCGCCGAACCCGACCGGCGCAGGCTCGGCGTCCGCATCGGCCGTTACGTCCTCGACGCGGGGGCGGCGGCGCGCGCCCTCGGCTCCCCCTACACCGCACTCCTGGACCAGCCGTCGCTCAACCGCCTGCTCGCCGCCGGCCGCACCAGCTGGCACGACGTGCGCCGCGCGCTCACCGCGTGGGTCACCGTCCCCGCGCACCGCGCCGACGTCGAGCCCCTGCTGCACCCGCTCGACGCCGTCACCATGCACCTGCCGTACGACGTCGCCGACTACGTCGACTTCTACGCGAGCGAGCACCACGCCGCCAACGTCGGCCAGATGTTCCGCCCCGGCGGCGAAGCCCTGACCCCGAACTGGAAGCACCTCCCGATCGGTTACCACGGCCGCTCCGGGACCATCGTCGTCTCGGGCACGGACGTCGTGCGCCCGCAGGGGCAGCGCAAGGCCCCCGCGGACCCGGCGCCCGTCTTCGGCCCCTCCGTCAAGCTCGACATCGAAGCGGAGGTCGGCTTCCTCGTCGGCGCGCCGTCGACGCCCGGCCACCCGGTCCCCCTCGCGGACTTCCGCGACCACGTCTTCGGGCTCTTCCTCCTCAACGACTGGTCCGCGCGCGACATCCAGGCGTGGGAGTACGTGCCGCTCGGCCCCTTCCTCGGCAAGTCGTTCGCCACCTCCGTCTCGGCCTGGGTGACCCCGCTGGAGGCCCTGGACGCGGCGCGCACCGACCCGCCCGCGCGGGACGTCCCCGTACTGCCGTACCTGGACGACTCGACGGACGAGGAGAAGGGCGGCTTCGACCTGCGGATCACCGTCGCCATCAACGGCCACGTCGTCGCCGAGCCCCCCTTCGCGACCATGTACTGGACGGCGGCGCAGCAACTCGCCCACATGACGGTGAACGGCGCCTCCCTCCGCACGGGCGACGTCTTCGCCTCCGGCACGGTCAGCGGCCCCGAGGTCCACCAGCGCGGCTCCCTGCTGGAGCTGACCTGGAACGGCCGGGACCCCCTCGAACTCCCCGAGGGCAAGCGGACGTTCCTGGAGGACGGCGACGTGGTGACGATGACGGCCTGGTCCCCGGGCCCGGACGGCGTACGCGTCGGCCTCGGCGAGGTCACCGGCCGCATCGTCCCGACGCCCTGACGCCCTGACGGGAGCGGGCCGCGTCAACACCGCGCGCCCGTTCACCCGTTCCAACGACCCTTCTCCGTTCCCGCGCCCGACAACCTGACCGCACCGACGAGACTCCGTCGCATGGGAGCACAGATGAGCGTCGAACCCGAGCCCCCTCGGCCCGGGTCGACGTGGCCGGTTCCGCCTGCGGGCGGCTGGATCGCTGACGATCTGGACACGCTTCCGGACCTGCCTCCGCACACGGAGCTGATCGACGGGAGCCTCGTCTTCGCGAGTCCGCAGACTCTGTTCCATGCACGGGCGGTCAGCCTCTTCGGGCGCCAGCTGCACCTGCTCGCCCCCGAGGAATACGAAGTCTCCGTGAGGTTCACCATCGACGTCGACCAGCACAACCGGCCGGAGCCCGATGTCGTGGTGGTGCGGGCGGACGTGGTCGAGGACGCGGACCAGACCCGGTTTCCCGCCTCCTCCGTACTCCTCGCCGTCGAGGTCGTCTCGCCGGAATCCGTGGGACGGGACCGCGAGACCAAACCCCTCAAGTACGCGCGGGCCGGGATCACCCACTACTGGCGGGTGGAGAACGACAGGGGACGGGCCGTCGTGTACGTCTTCGAACGGGAGCCCGCCACGGGCCAGTACGTGGCCACCGGCATCTTCCACGACCGGATGAAGGTCTCGGTCCCCTTCCCGGTGGACCTGGACCTCGCCGAGATCGCCCCCAAGCGGTCGCGCAACACCTGACGCCGTACGTGTGAGGGCCCGGCCCCCTCCCCGAGTCGGGAGCGGGCCGGGCCCTCGTGCGTGCAGCGACGATCAGCGCACGAACACGCCCGCCTGGCTCGCCAGGTCCAGGAAGTACTGCGGGGCGACGCCCAGCACCAGGGTGACCACCACGCCCAGGCCGATCGCCGTCATCGTCATCGCCGACGGGACCGCGACCGTCGGGCCGTCCGCCTTCGGCTCGCTGAAGAACATCAGCACGATGACCCGGATGTAGAAGAACGCGGCGATCGCGGAGGAGATCACGCCGATCACCACCAGCGCGCCCGCGCCGCCCTCCGCCGCCGCCTTGAAGACGGCGAACTTCCCGGAGAAGCCGGACGTCAGCGGGATGCCGGCGAAGGCCAGCAGGAAGACCGCGAAGACCGCGGCCACCAGCGGCGAACGTCGGCCGAGCCCCGCCCACTTGGACAGGTGCGTCGCCTCGCCGCCCGCGTCGCGTACCAGGGTGACCACCGCGAACGCGCCGATCGTGACGAACGAGTACGCCCCCAGGTAGAAGAGGACGGAGGAGATGCCCTCCGGCGTCACCGCGATCACACCGGCCAGGATGAACCCGGCGTGCGCGATCGAGGAGTACGCCAGCAGGCGCTTGATGTCCGTCTGGGTGATCGCGATGATCGCGCCCGCCAGCATCGTGACGATCGCGACGCCCCACATCACCGGCCGCCAGTCCCACCGCAGCCCGGGCAGCACCACGTACAGCAGCCGCAGCAGCGCGCCGAAGGCCGCCACCTTGGTCGCCGCCGCCATGAAGCCGGTGACGGGGGTGGGCGCGCCCTGGTAGACGTCCGGGGTCCACATGTGGAACGGGACCGCGCCGACCTTGAAGAGCAGGCCCATCAGGACCATCGCCGAGCCGACGAGCAGCAGGGCGTCATTGCCCATGGTGTCGGCGAGCGCCGGGTCCACGGTGCGGACGGTGCCGTCGACGACGTCGGCGATCCGGGCGTACGAGACGGAGCCCGCGTACCCGTACAGCAGGGCGATGCCGAACAGCAGGAACGCCGACGAGAAGGCGCCCAGCAGGAAGTACTTCACCGCGGCCTCCTGCGACATCAGCCGCTTGCGGCGGGCCAGCGCGCACAGCAGGTACAGCGGGAGGGAGAACACCTCCAGCGCGATGAAGAGCGTCAACAGGTCGTTCGCCGCGGGGAAGACCAGCATGCCGGCGATCGCGAACAGCGCCAGCGGATACACCTCGGTGGTGGTGAAACCGGCCTTGACCGCGGCCTTCTCGCTGTCGCTGCCGGGCACCGCCGCGGCCTGCGCCACGAAGGAGTCCACGCTCTGGCCGTGCGCCTCCGGATCGAGCTTGCGCTCGGCGAAGGTGAAGACCGCGACCAACGACACCAACAGGATGGTGCCCTGGAGGAAGAGCGTCGGCCCGTCGATGGCGATCGCGCCCATCGCGGCGATGTTCACCTTGGACGTGCCGTACCCCGCCTCGGCGAGGCCGATGATCGCGGCGAACGCGGCGATCAGTGCGAACGAGGTGAGCACGATCTGCGCGTGGTAGCGCATCCTGCGCGGCAGGAACGCCTCCAGGAGCAGACCGACGACCGCCGCGCCCACCACGATCAGGACCGGCGCCAACTGGCCGTACTCGATGTCGGGCGCATTGATCTTGCCGACCGGATCGGCCGCCGTCGTCCACAGGTTGTGGACAGCTGTCGGGCTCACTTGGCCTCCACCTCCGGCCGGGGGTCCTGCTTCTGTACGTCGGACAGCGTGTGTTCCACCGCCGGGTTGACGATCTCCGTCACCGGCTTCGGGTACACGCCGAGGAAGAGCAGCAGCGCGATCAGCGGCGCCACCACCGCCAGCTCGCGCGGCCTGAGGTCCGGCATCTTGCGCACTTCTTCCTTGACCGGGCCCGTCATCGTCCGCTGGTAGAGGACCAGGGTGTAGAGCGCGGCCAGCACGATGCCGGACGTGGCGATGATGCCGGCGACCGGATAGCGCGAGAAGGTGCCCACCAGGACCAGGAACTCGCTGACGAACGGCGCGAGCCCGGGCAGCGACAGCGTCGCCAGACCGCCGACGAGGAAGGTGCCCGCGAGGACGGGCGCCACCTTCTGCACTCCGCCGTAGTCCGCGATGAGCCGCGAGCCGCGCCGGGAGATCAGGAACCCGGCCACCAGCATCAGCGCCGCGGTCGAGATCCCGTGGTTGACCATGTAGAGCGTCGCGCCCGACTGCCCCTGCGACGTCATCGCGAAGATGCCGAGGACGATGAAGCCGAAGTGCGAGATGGAGGCGTACGCGATCAGCCGCTTGATGTCGCGCTGGCCGACCGCGAGCAGCGCCCCGTACACGATGCTGATCAGCGCCAGCACCACGATCACCGGGGTCGCCCACTCGGAGGCGTTGGGGAAGAGCTGGAGGCAGAACCGGAGCATCGCGAAGGTGCCGACCTTGTCGACCACCGCGGTGATCAGGACGGCGACCGGAGCGGTGGCCTCCCCCATCGCGTTCGGCAGCCAGGTGTGCAGCGGCCACAGCGGCGCCTTGATCGCGAAGGCGAAGAAGAAGCCGAGGAAGAGCAGCCGTTCGGTGTTGGTCGCCATGTCCAGCGAGCCGCTGGCCCGCGCGTCGGCGATCTCGGAGAGCGAGAAGCTGCCGGCGACCACGTACAGCCCGATGACCGCGGCGAGCATGATGAGCCCGCCGACCAGGTTGTAGAGGAGGAACTTCACGGCCGCGTACGAGCGCTGCGCCGCCGCGTTGGCGTCCGTGCCCTGGTGGGCCCGGTCCCCGAAGCCGCCGATGAGGAAGTACATCGGGATGAGCATGGCTTCGAAGAGGATGTAGAAGAGGAAGACGTCGGTGGCCTCGAAGGAGAGCACCACCATCGCCTCGACCATCAGGATCAGGGCGAAGAAGCCCTGGGTGGGGCGCCAGCGGGAGCTGCCGGTCTCCTGGGCGTCGGCGTCGTTCCAGCCGGCCAGGATGACGAACGGGACCAGCAGCGCGGTCAGCGCGACCATCACGGCCCCGATGCCGTCCACACCCAGTTCGTAGCGCACGCCGAATTCGGCGATCCAGGAGTGGGACTCGGTGAGTTGGTAGCGCGCGCCGTCCGGGTCGAACCGGACCAGGACGACCACCGCCAGCACCAGCGTGACCAGCGAGAACAGCAGGGCCAGCCATTTGGCCGCCGTCCTGCGCGCGGCGGGCACCGCAGCGGTGACGATCGCCCCGACTGCCGGGACCACCGCCGTCGCCGTAAGGAGCGGGAAGGACATCGCAGTTACACCGCCCTCATCAGCAGGGTCGCGGCGATCAGCACCGCCGTACCTCCGAACATCGAGACGGCGTACGAGCGGACGTAGCCGTTCTGCAGCTTGCGCATCCGGCCGGAGAGTCCGCCGACGGACGCTGCCGTGCCGTTGACGACGCCGTCCACCAGCTTGTGGTCGACGTAGACCAGGGAGCGGGTCAGGTGCTCGCCGCCGCGGACCAGGACCACGTGGTTGAAGTCGTCCTGGAGCAGGTCGCGGCGGGCGGCCCGGGTGAGCGCCGAACCGCGCGGGGCGGTGACCGGCACCGGCCGGCGGCCGTACATCCCGTACGCGATGCCGACGCCGATCAGCAGCACCACGACCGTGGAGGTGGTCACCGCGCCGGCGCTGATCGGCGGATTGCCGTGGGACTCGCCGGTGACGGGCGCCAGCCAGTGCAGGAAGCGGTCGCCGATGGCGAAGAAGCCGCCCGCGAAGACCGAGCCGAAGGCCAGGATGACCATGGGGATCGTCATGGACTTCGGGGACTCGTGCGGATGCGGCAACTCGCCCTTGTCGTCCGGCTGCCAGCGCTTCTCGCCGAAGAAGGTCAGCAGCATCACGCGCGTCATGTAGAACGCGGTGATCGCGGCGCCCAGCAGGGTCACCCCGCCGAGGATCCAGCCCTCGGTGCCGCCCTTGGCGAATGCGGCCTCGATGATCAGGTCCTTGGAGAAGAAGCCGGACAGGCCCGGGAAGCCGATGATGGCGAGGTAGCCGAGGCCGAAGGTGACGAAGGTGACCGGCATGTACTTCCGCAGGCCGCCGTACTTGCGCATGTCGACCTCGTCGTTCATCCCGTGCATCACGGAACCCGCGCCGAGGAACAGCCCGGCCTTGAAGAAGCCGTGCGTCACCAGGTGCATGATGGCGAAGACGTAGCCGATCGGGCCGAGGCCGGCCGCCAGGATCATGTACCCGATCTGGGACATCGTGGATCCGGCGAGCGCCTTCTTGATGTCGTCCTTCGCGCAACCGACGATCGCACCGAAGAGCAGCGTGACCGCGCCGACGATGACGACGACGAGTTGGGCGTCCGGCGCCGCGTTGAAGATCGCGCCGGAGCGGACGATCAGATAGACGCCGGCGGTCACCATCGTGGCCGCGTGGATCAGGGCCGAGACCGGGGTCGGGCCCTCCATGGCGTCCCCCAGCCAGGACTGCAGCGGCACCTGTGCCGACTTGCCGCAGGCCGCGAGGAGCAGCATCAGGCCAATGGCGGTCAGCTTGCCCTCGCTGGCCTCCCCAGTGGAGGAGAGGACCGGGCCGAAGGCGAACGTCCCGAACGTGGTGAACATCAGCATGATCGCGATCGACAGGCCGATGTCGCCGACGCGGTTGACCAGGAACGCCTTCTTCGCGGCCGTCGCCGCGCTGGGCTTGTGCTGCCAGAAGCCGATGAGCAGGTACGACGCGAGGCCGACGCCCTCCCAGCCGAAGTACAGCAGCAGGTAGTTGTCGGCGATGACGAGCAGCAGCATCGCCGCGAGGAAGAGGTTCAGATAGCCGAAGAAGCGCCGACGGCGCTCGTCGTGCTCCATGTACCCGATCGAGTACACGTGGATCAGGGTGCCCACGCCGGTGATCAGCAGCACGAACGTCATCGAGAGCTGGTCGAGCTGGAAGGCGATGTCCGCCTGGAAGCCCTCCACGGGGATCCAGCTGAACAGCTTCTGGTGCATGGCGCGGTCGTCGGCGGACTTGCCGAGCATGTCCACGAAGAGGACCGCGCCGATGACGAACGACGCGGCGGCGAGCGCGGTGCCGAGCCAGTGGCCCGTGCGATCGAGGCGCCGCCCGCCGCACAGCAGCACCGCCGCTCCGAGCAGGGGCGCCGCGATGAGCAGCGCAATCAGGTTTTCCACGGGTCAGCCCCTCACAGCTTCATCAGGCTGGCGTCGTCGACCGAGGCCGAATGGCGCGAACGGAACAGCGACACGATGATCGCCAGGCCGACGACGACTTCGGCGGCGGCGACGACCATCGTGAAGAAGGCGATGATCTGGCCGTCGAGGTTGCCGTGCATCCGGGAGAAGGCGACCAGGGCGAGGTTGCAGGCGTTGAGCATCAGCTCGATGCACATGAACACCACGATGGCGTTCCGCCGGATCAGGACCCCTGCCGCGCCGATGGTGAACAACAGGGCGGCGAGGTAGAGGTAGTTGACCGGATTCACCGTGTGGCCTCCTCTTCGTCCCGGTCGCGGTCGCCGTCACGGCCGGTCGCGTCCGCGCCCTCGTCCCGCCCCAACCGCTCCTCGGAGCGCTGCTCCAGGGCCTTGAGGTCCTCCAGGGCCTCGCTGGACACGTCGCGGATCTGACCGCGCTCGCGCAGGGTGCGGCTGACGGACAGCTCCGCCGGGGTGCCGTCGGGCAACAGGGCGGGAACGTCGACGGCGTTGTGCCGGGCGTAGACGCCGGGGGCGGGCAGCGGCGGGAGCTGCTTGCCCTCGCGCACCCGCTCCTCCGCCAGCTCGCGCTGGGTCTTGGCGCGCTCGGTGCGCTCCCGGTGCGTGAGCACCATCGCGCCGACGGCCGCCGTGATCAGCAGGGCGCCGGTGATCTCGAAGGCGAAGACGTACTTGGTGAAGATCAGGGCGGCCAGGCCCTCGACGTTGCCCCCGTGGGCGGAGTTGGCGGCGCCGAGGCCGTTGAACGTCTCCAAGGAGGCGTTCCCGATGCCGGCGATCAGCAGGACGCCGAAGCCGAGCCCGCAGGCCGCGGCCCACCAGCGCTGCCCCTTCAACGTCTCCTTGAGCGAGTCGGCCGCGGTGACGCCGACCAGCATGACGACGAAGAGGAACAGCATCATGATCGCGCCGGTGTAGACGACGATCTGGACGATGCCGAGGAAGTACGCGCCGTTGGCGAGGTAGAAGACCGCCAGGATGATCATGGTCCCGGCGAGGCAGAGCGCGCTGTGGACGGCGCGCTTCATCAGGATCGTGCACAGCGCGCCGATCACCGCGACCGTGCCGAGCACCCAGAACTGGAACGCCTCGCCCGTGGACGTGGTGCTGGCGGCCAGGGTCTGCCAGGTGGCGGCGGTGCCGCTCATGCGTCCACCTCCTCGCCCTTCTCCCCCTTGGACGTGGCGACCTGCTGGACCGTGCCGGGCGCGGCTTCGGTGACCAGCCCCCGGTAGTAGTCCTGTTCGTCCATGCCGGGGAAGATCGCGTGCGGGCTGTCGACCATGCCCTCGTCGAGGCCGGCGAGGAGCTGCTCCTTGGTGAAGATCAGGTTCGCCCGGGAGGTGTCGGCCAGCTCGAACTCGTTCGTCATCGTCAGCGCGCGGGTGGGGCACGCCTCGATGCACAGGCCGCAGAAGATGCAGCGGGCGTAATTGATCTGGTACACCCTGCCGTAGCGCTCGCCCGGGGAGTACCGCTCCTCTTCGGTGTTGTCGGCGCCCTCGACGTAGATCGCGTCGGCCGGACAGGCCCAGGCGCACAGCTCGCAGCCGACGCACTTCTCCAGGCCGTCCGGATGGCGGTTCAGCTGGTGGCGGCCGTGGAAGCGCGGCGCCGTGACCTTCTGCTGCTCCGGATACTGCTCGGTCAGCCGCTTCTTGAACATGGCCTTGAAGGTCACGCCGAAGCCGGCGACCGGATTCAGGAACTTCTCCCCCGACGTCGGGGAACCCTGCTCGGCCCGGGGATCTTGGGACCCCTGCGGCCCCTCTGCTCGCTCAGACACCGTCAGCCTCCTTTCCGTCACGAGAACGCCGGTCTTCGGGACCGTCACTCACAGTATTGACTCCGCCACTGACAATGAGCTCCCGATCGTGGCGCGGACGCCTGCGCGGTACGGGCGGCAGGGTCTGCCCGGGCAGCGGCGGCACCGGGTACCCGCCCGCCATCGGGTCGAACGCCGGCGGCGGTTCCTGCGCGGCCTCGGCCTCCGCACGCTTGTCCCGACTGCCGCGGAACAGGTCGGCGACGAAGGTGAGCAACAGGACGGCGATGATCGCGCCGGCCACGTAGAGCAGGATCTGTTGGAAGTCGTAGCCCTCGTTCCGCAGCGCGCGGACGGTGGCGACCAGCATCAGCCAGACCACCGACACCGGGATGAGGACCTTCCAACCGAGCTTCATCAACTGGTCGTAGCGGACGCGCGGCAGCGTGCCGCGCAGCCAGATGAAGAAGAACAGCAGCAGTTGGACCTTGAGGACGAACCAGAGCATCGGCCACCAGCCCTGGTTCGCGCCCTCCCAGAAGGTGGAGATCGGGTACGGAGCGCGCCAGCCGCCGAGGAAGAGGGTGACCGAGACCGCGGAGACGGTGACCATGTTGACGTACTCCGCCAGCATGAACATCGCGAACTTGATCGAGCTGTACTCGGTGTTGAAGCCGCCGACCAGGTCGCCCTCGGACTCCGGCATGTCGAAGGGGGCGCGGTTGACCTCGCCGACCATCGTGACGACGTAGATGATGAACGACACCGGTAGCAGGATCACGAACCACCGGTCCGCCTGCGCATCCACGATCGCGGACGTCGACATCGACCCCGAGTAGAGGAAGACGGAGGCGAAGGCCGCGCCCATCGCGATCTCGTACGAGATCATCTGCGCGCACGAGCGGAGCCCGCCGAGCAGCGGGTAGGTCGAGCCGGACGACCAGCCCGCGAGCACGATGCCGTAGATCCCGACGGAGGCGATCGCGAGCACGTACAGCATCGCGATCGGCAGGTCGGTCAGTTGCATCGTGGTGCGCTGGCCGAAGATGGAGACCTGGTTGTCCGCGGGGCCGAAGGGGATCACCGCGATCGCCATGAACGCCGGGATCGCCGCGACGATCGGCGCGAGGACGTAGATCACCTTGTCCGCGCGCTTGACGATCACGTCCTCCTTCAGCATCAGCTTGATGCCGTCGGCGAGCGACTGGAGCAGCCCCCAGGGACCGTGCCGGTTGGGCCCGATGCGCAGCTGCATCCAGGCCACGACCTTGCGCTCCCACACGATGGAGAACAACACCGTCACCATCAGGAACGCGAAGCAGAACACCGCCTTGATGACGACGAGCCACCAGGGGTCGCGTCCGAACATCGACAGGTCCTCGGCGGCGAGGACGTTCAGCGGGGCCTGCGCGACCCCGGTGGCCAAGGTCTGGCCGGTCATGAGCGCACCTCCGGCGCTTCCGTCGCCGCCCCGGACCGCGCGGGAGCGATGCGAACCAGTCGTCCGGGCAGCGCCCCCGTGTCCGAAGCGACGCCGCCGCCGGTGGAGTTCAGCGGCAGCCACACCACCCGGTCGGGCATCTCGGTCACCGCCAGGGGCAGCGTCACCGAACCGGTCGGCCCCGTGACGGTCAGTTCGTCGCCGTCCTTGACGCCGGTCTCGGCGGCGGTGGCGGCGGAGAGCCGGGCGACGGCGGCGTGGCGGGTGCCCGCCAGCGCGGCGTCGCCCTCCTGGAGCCGGCCCTGGTCCAGCAGCAGTCGGTGGCCTGCGAGTACGGCCTCGCCCTCGCCCGCGCGGGGCAGCGGCTGCCCGGACTCCATCGGCTCGGTCGCCCGCGGCCCGCGCCACCCGCCGAGCCGGTCCAGCTCGGCGCGGGCGGCCCGTACGTCCGGCAGGCCGAGCGGTACGTCCATCTCGTCGGCGAGCATGTGCAGCACGCGTCCGTCGGTCGGCGGCAGCGGGCGGGTCATCTGGTCCGGCTTGAGCGCCGCCTCGAACATCCGGGCCCGGCCCTCCCAGTTGAGGAAGGTGCCGGACTTCTCGGCGACGGCGGCGACCGGAAGGACCACGTCCGCCCGCTCGGTGACCTCGCCGGGTCGCAGCTCCAGGCTGACCACGAAGCCGACGGCGTCCAGCGCCGCGCGTGCCCGCGCCGGGTCGGGCAGGTCCGCCAGCTCCACGCCGGCCACCAGCAGTGCGCCGAGTTCGCCGTTCGCGGCGGCCTCCACGATCTGCCCGGTGTCCCGGCCGTAGCGGTGCGGCAGTTCGCGTACGCGCCAGACGTCGGCGGTCTCCTCGCGGGCCCGCGGGTCGGTCGCCGGCCGGCCGCCGGGCAGCAGGGACGGGACGGCGCCCGCCTCCACCGCGCCGCGCTCGCCGGCCCGCCGCGGGATCCACACGAGCTGCGCGCCGGTGGCGGTGGCGGTGCGCACGGCCGCGGTCAGTCCGCCGGGTACGCCCGCGAGGCGTTCGCCGACGACGATGACCGCGCCGTCCTTGCGCAGGTCCTCGGCGGCCCGCGCGCCGTCGGCGCCCTCGGTGCCTTCGGATAGGCCGACGCTGCCGCTGAGCGCGTCCAGCCACTCGGTCTCGGTGCCGGGCGCGGCCGGCAGCAGGGTGCCGCCGGCCTTCGTCAGGCCGCGGGTGGCGTGGGTGGCGAGCGCGTAGGTGCGCTGGCCGTGCTTGCGGTTGGCCTTGCGCAGCCGCAGGAAGACGCCGGGGGCCTCCTCCTCGGACTCGAACCCGACGAGCAGCACGGCCGGCGCCTTCTCCAGCTGGCTGTACGTCAGCCCGCTGCGGTCCAGGTCACGGCCGCGCCCCGCGACGCGCGCGGCGAGGAAGTCGGCCTCTTCGGCGGAGTGCACCCGGGCCCGGAAGTCGACGTCGTTGGTGTCGAGGGCGACCCGGGCGAACTTGGCGTAGGCGTACGCGTCCTCGACGGTGAGCCGGCCGCCGGCGAGGACCGCGGCGCGACCGCGGGCGGCGAAGAGCCCGGCCGCGGCGGCAGCCAGCGCCTCGGGCCAGCTCGCGGGCTGGAGCACGCCGTCCGCGTCACGCACCAGCGGGGTGGTCAGCCGGTCGGGGCGCTGGGCGTAGCGGAACGCGAACCGCCCCTTGTCGCACACCCACTCCTCGTTGACCTCGGGGTCGTCGGCGGCGAGCCGACGCATCACCTTGCCGCGGCGGTGGTCGGTGCGGGTGGCGCAACCGCCGGCGCAGTGCTCGCACACGCTCGGCGACGACACCAGGTCGAAGGGGCGGGAGCGGAAGCGGTAAGCGGCCGAGGTGAGCGCGCCGACCGGGCAGATCTGGATGGTGTTCCCGGAGAAGTACGACTCGAAGGGGTCGCCCTCGCCGGTGCCGACCTGCTGGAGGGCGCCGCGTTCGATGAGTTCGATCATCGGGTCGCCGGCGACCTGGTTGGAGAAGCGGGTGCAGCGGGCGCACAGGACGCACCGCTCGCGGTCGAGCAGCACCTGCGAGGAGATCGCCACGGGCTTCTCGTACGTCCGCTTCTTGCCGTCGAAGCGTGAGTCGGGGTCGCCGTGGGAGACGGCCTGGTTCTGCAGCGGGCACTCGCCGCCCTTGTCGCAGACCGGGCAGTCCAGCGGATGGTTGATCAGCAGCAGCTCCATCACGCCCTTCTGCGCCTTCTCGGCGACGGGCGAGGTGAGCTGCGTCTTGACGACCATCCCGTCGGTGCAGGTGATGGTGCAGGACGCCATCGGCTTGCGCTGGCCCTCGACCTCGACGATGCACTGGCGACAGGCGCCGGCGGGGTCGAGGAGGGGGTGGTCGCAGAACCGGGGGATCTCGATGCCGAGCAGTTCGGCGGCGCGGATGACGAGCGTGCCCTTGGGGACGCTGATCTCCGCTCCGTCGATCGTCAGCGACACCAGGTCCTCGGGCGGGACCGGGGCCTGACCGCCCCCGGAGGGAGCGCTGGTGGTCACTGTCATGCGGTCACCTCCGTGGTGGTGTTCCGGTCGGCCCAGAGGGTGGACTTGCGGGGGTCGAACGGGCAGCCGTGGCCGGTCAGGTGCTGCTCGTACTCCTCCCGGAAGTACTGGAGCGAGGAGAAGATGGGGGCAGCCGCGCCGTCGCCGAGGGCGCAGAACGACTTGCCGTTGATGTTGTCCGCGATGTCGTTGAGCTTGTCGAGGTCGGAGGGGACGCCCCGGCCTTCCTCGATGTCGCGGAGCAGTTGGACGAGCCAGTAGGTGCCCTCGCGGCAGGGGGTGCACTTGCCGCAGGACTCGTGCGCGTAGAACTCGGTCCAGCGGGTGACGGCCCGTACGACGCAGGTCGTCTCGTCGAAGCACTGGAGCGCCTTGGTACCGAGCATGGAGCCGGCGGCGCCGACGCCCTCGTAGTCCAGGGGGACGTCGAGGTGGGCGTCGGTGAGCATCGGGGTGGACGAGCCGCCGGGGGTCCAGAACTTCAGCCGGTGGCCGGGGCGCATGCCGCCGCTCATGTCGAGCAGTTGCCGCAGCGTGATGCCGAGCGGGGCTTCGTACTGGCCGGGGTTGGCGACGTGGCCGGAGAGCGAGTACAGCGTGAAGCCCGCGGACTTCTCGCTGCCCATCGAACGGAACCAGTCCTTGCCGCGGTTCAGGATCGCGGGAACCGATGCGATCGATTCGACGTTGTTCACCACAGTGGGGCACGCGTACAGACCGGCGACCGCGGGGAAGGGGGGTCGCAGCCGGGGCTGGCCGCGCCGCCCTTCCAAGGAGTCCAGCAGCGCGGTCTCTTCACCGCAGATGTACGCGCCGGCGCCCGCGTGCACCGTGATGTCGAGGTCGAGTCCGCTGCCGAGGACGTCCTTGCCGAGGTATCCCGCCGCGTACGCCTCCCGTACCGCCTCGTGGAGACGGCGCAGGACGGGCACGACCTCGCCCCGGAGATAGATGAAGGCGTGGTTCGAACGGATCGCGTAGCAAGCGATGATCATCCCCTCGATGAGGGAATGCGGGTTCGCGAAGAGGAGCGGGATGTCCTTGCAGGTCCCCGGCTCCGATTCGTCGGCGTTGACAACGAGATAGTGGGGCTTTCCGTCTCCCTGCGGGATGAACTGCCACTTCATTCCGGTGGGGAAGCCGGCGCCGCCCCGGCCGCGCAGGCCGGAGTCCTTGACGTAGGCGATGAGGTCGTCGGGCGACATCGCCAGCGCCTTGCGCAGTCCTTCGTAGCCGTCGTGGCGGCGGTAGGTCTCCAGGGTCCAGGAGTCGGGGGCGTCCCAGAAGGAGGAGAGGACGGGGGCGAGCAGCTTCTCGGGGTTCACCTCTCCCCCGGGGCCGCCGGCTCCGGATCCGGTCGCGTCGCCGTGTTGGGTGGACAAGGTCATCACTCCCCCTCCTCGGTGGCCGGTCGGGACGCGCGCGGGGAGACCACCTTCGGGGGCAGGGACTCGCCCTTGGCGAGCCGCAGCCCGACCAGGGACGCGGGACCGGCGCCGCCGGTCGCCTCGACCGCGCCGGGGCGTTCGTCGGGGAAGCCGGCGAGGATCCGCGCGGTCTCCTTGAAGGTGCACAGGGGCGCGCCGCGGGTGGGGGTGACCTCGCGTCCGGCGCGCAGGTCGTCAACGAGCCGCTTGGCGGACTCGGGCGTCTGGTTGTCGAAGAACTCCCAGTTCACCATCATCACGGGGGCGAAGTCGCAGGCCGCGTTGCACTCGATGTGCTCCAGCGTGATGGCGCCGTCGTCGGTGGTCTCGTCGTTGCCGACGTCGAGGTGCTCCTTGAGGGCCTCGAAGATGGCGTCGCCGCCCATGACCGCGCAGAGCGTGTTGGTGCAGACCCCGACCTGGTAGTCGCCGGAGGGCTTGCGCCGGTACATGGTGTAGAAGGTGGCGACGGCGGTGACCTCCGCGGTGGTGAGGTCGAGCACGTCCGCGCAGAACTGCATCCCGGTGCGGGTGACGTGGCCCTCTTCGGACTGCACCAGGTGGAGCAGGGGCAACAGCGCGGAGCGGGACTCGGGGTAGCGCGCGATGACCTCCTTGGCGTCCCGCTCCAGCCGGGCGCGGACCTCGGCCGGGTAGTCGGGCGCGGGGAGCTGGGGCATCCCGAGCTGCACTCCCGGGTTGGACGCTCCCGGGTTCGACGACTGGGCCGTCATCGGTCGACGCCTCCCATCACGGGGTCGATGGACGCGACGGCGACGATGACGTCAGCGACCTGGCCGCCCTCGCACATCGCCGCCATGGCCTGAAGGTTGGTGAAGGACGGGTCCCGGAAGTGGACCCGGTAGGGGCGGGTGCCGCCGTCGGAGACGACGTGTGCGCCGAGTTCGCCCTTGGGGGACTCCACGGCCGCGTAGGTCTGTCCGGCCGGTACGCGGAAGCCCTCGGTCACCAGCTTGAAGTGGTGGATCAGGGCCTCCATGGAGGTGCCCATGATCTTCTTGATGTGGTCGAGGGAGTTGCCGAGTCCGTCCGGGCCAAGCGCGAGCTGCGCGGGCCAGGCGATCTTCTTGTCGGCGACCATGACCGGGCCGGGTTCGAGGCGGTCGATGCACTGCTCGACGATCCGCAGCGACTGGCGCATCTCCTCCAGCCGGATCAGGAAGCGGCCGTAGGAGTCGCAGGTGTCCGCGGTCGGCACGTCGAACTCGTAGTTCTCGTAACCGCAGTACGGGTCGGTCTTGCGCAGGTCGTGCGGGAGGCCGGCGGAGCGCAGGATCGGGCCGGTGGCGCCGAGGGCCATGCAGCCGGCGAGGTCGAGGTAGCCGACGTCCTGCATGCGGGCCTTGAAGATGGGGTTGCCGGTGGCGAGCGCGTCGTACTGCGGCAGGTTCTTCTTCATGGTCTTCACGAACTCGCGCAGTCGGTCCACGGTGCCCGGCGGCAGGTCCTGGGCGAGGCCGCCGGGGCGGACGTAGGCGTGGTTCATCCGCAGACCGGTGATCAGCTCGAACAGGTCGAGGACGAGTTCGCGGTCCCGGAAGCCGTAGATCATGATCGTGGTGGCGCCGAGTTCCATGCCTCCGGTGGCGATGCACACCAGGTGGGAGGAGATCCGGTTCAGCTCCATCAGGAGCACCCGGATGACGTTGGCCCGGTCCGGGATCTGGTCCTCGATGCCGAGGAGCTTCTCCACGCCCAGGCAGTACGCCGTCTCGTTGAAGAACGGCGTCAGGTAGTCCATGCGCGTGACGAAGGTGGTGCCCTGCGTCCAGGTGCGGAATTCGAGGTTCTTCTCGATGCCGGTGTGGAGGTAGCCGATGCCGCAGCGGGCTTCGGTGACGGTTTCGCCGTCGATCTCCAGGATCAGCCGGAGCACTCCGTGGGTGGAGGGGTGTTGGGGCCCCATGTTGACCACGATGCGCTCGTCGTCCGCCTTGGCCGCGGTCTGGACGACCTCGTCCCAGTCGCCGCCGGTGACGGTGTAGACGGGACCTTCGGTGGTCTCGCGTGCCGATGCTGAGGGTGTGCTCACGAGTACGACCTCCGCTGGTCGGGAGCCGGGATCTGCGCGCCCTTGTACTCGACGGCGATGCCGCCGAGGGGGTAGTCCTTGCGCTGCGGGTACCCCTGCCAGTCGTCCGGCATCATGATCCGGGCGAGCGCCGGGTGGTCGTCGAAGACCAGTCCGAAGAAGTCGTAGGTCTCGCGCTCGTGCCAGTCGTTCGTCGGGTAGACGGCGACCAGGGACGGGATGTGCGGGTCGGCGTCGGGGGCGGTGACCTCCAGCCGGATCAGCCGGCCGTGGGTGAGCGAGCGCAGGTGGTAGACGGCGTGCAGCTCGCGGCCCTTGTCCTCGGGGTAGTGCACCCCGCTGACTCCGGTGCACAGTTCGAAGCGGAGGGCCGGGTCGTCCCGCAGGGTGCGGGCGACCTGCGGTAGGTGCTCGCGGGCGATGTGGAAGGTCAGCTCGCCGCGGTCGACGACGGTCTTCTCGATCGCGTTCTCCGGCAGGAGGCCCTCTTCTTCGAGGGCGCCTTCGAGTTCGTCGGCGACCTCGTCGAAGTAGCCGCCGTAGGGGCGGGTGGCGGCGCCGGGGAGCCGTACGGAGCGTACGAGTCCGCCGTAGCCGGAGGTGTCGCCGCCGTTGTTGGCGCCGAACATGCCGCGCTGTACGCGGATCTCCTCGCCGTGCTCACCGCGCTGACCGGGAAGGTTCTGCTCGCTGAGCTCCTTCTCCGGGTTGGGTTCGTCTGTCACCGTGCTGCCCCTTTGTGAGCGTGTGCACCTGCGCTGGCCGCTGCGGGCCGGGGGTGGCCGTGCGCGCCCCCGGCGGGGCCGCGGGGTCGGTCGGTCATCGCAGCAGCCCCTTCATCTCGATCGTCGGAAGCGCCTTCAGCGCCGCTTCCTCCGCCTCGCGGGCCGCTTCCTCCGCGTTCACGCCGAGCTTGGAGCTCTGGATCTTCTGGTGCAGCTTGAGGATCGCGTCCAGCAGCATCTCGGGGCGCGGCGGACAGCCGGGCAGGTAGATGTCGACCGGGACGACGTGGTCGACGCCCTGCACGATGGCGTAGTTGTTGAACATGCCGCCCGACGAGGCGCACACGCCCATGGAGATGACCCACTTGGGGTTGGGCATCTGGTCGTACACCTGCCGCAGCACGGGCGCCATCTTCTGGCTGACCCGGCCCGCGACGATCATCAGATCGGCCTGGCGCGGCGAGCCGCGGAAGACCTCCATGCCGAAGCGGGCGAGGTCGTAGCGGCCGGCTCCGGTGGTCATCATCTCGATGGCGCAGCAGGCCAGTCCGAACGTCGCAGGGAAGACGGATGCCTTGCGCACCCAGCCCGCGGCCTGCTCGACCGTGGTCAGCAGGAAACCGCTCGGAAGCTTCTCTTCGAGTCCCATGGGTGCTCCTCAGCCCAGACGGGATTTGTCAGACACGGCCTAGTCCCATTCCAGGCCGCCGCGCCGCCACACGTACGCGTAGGCGACGAAGACGGTGAGCACGAAGAGCAGCATCTCCACGAGCCCGAAAAGACCCAGGGCGTCGAAGCTGACCGCCCAGGGGTAGAGGAAGACGATCTCGATGTCGAAGATGATGAAGAGCATCGCCGTCAGGTAGTACTTGATGGGGAATCGACCACCACCGGCCGGAGTCGGCGTCGGTTCGATGCCGCACTCATACGCTTCGAGCTTCGCCCTGTTGTAGCGCTTTGGGCCGATCAGCGTGGCCATGACCACGGAGAAGATCGCAAACCCTGCCCCGAGGGCGCCGAGTACAAGGATGGGCGCGTAGGCATTCACCCTCCTCGCTCCTTCCAGTCGTCGCTGACCGTGGACCGCACCGGGCCTTTCGGCTCGCCGCCTCGAAGATCGCTTACATGTGAGGCAGTTCACAAGCCCGATGGCCCGCATCCTATGCCCGCCGGTCTGTGATCTGCGACACGGGGTCGACCATCGCCTTTGTGATCTCCACCACCCGCAGGACGATCATGGGCTCAAAACAGGAGTGATCTTCGTACGCGAAGCGCTCACGGCGTCACATCGCGTAACATCCCAGGGAGTTATCCCTGGTCGGAGGCGTGATCCACTATCAGGGGCCGGTCCATTCGGGCAAATTGGCGATCGACCGCTTCGGGTGATAAAAGGCGCCTCCCCGACATCGCCTCACTCACGCGGAGGTTCGGGCGGACGGGAGTGGACGAGGAGGGAGCCGGGGGCGCGCGAAGAGCGGACGGCGAGACTCCGGCGCGCGCCGCCACCCCTCACCGCGACGGGAGGATCACTCCCGGTACCCGTGGGGTCGATGCGTGCACGCGTTCACGAACTCCCGTCGGCAAGGCGCACCAAAGGAACAGGACTTCGTGACATCCCCGTGACCCTGTGACCTGCGCCACATGACACCGAGGGCCGGGAAAGCGGGGCTTGGCCAACGGGGCGTCGAGGTGCTAGGTGAAGGGCAATTCGGACCTTTTATTGAAACCACATGCTCACGAGCATGATCATGAATGTCCGCATTGCCCGTTACGGCGTCAATAAAGCTCGAACAGAAGCGGATTGACTAATTCCGGTCGCAACTGTGGCGCACCCCACGTTTCTTGATGGCATCTATGTACGGCTGATAACGGTGTACTCATGTCCCACACCGCTCACATACCCAGCCACCGGAAGCCCCGCCAGCGCAGCGCCTCTGCCATCGCGCTGCGCGCCGGAGTTGCCGGTGGCGTCCTCAGCACCATCGCCGTGGCCGGTGCGGCGGCGCCGGCGAGCGCCGACCCCGTGACCGAGACCGTCGAGATGCCCGCGTTCGACGTGGCGTCCTCCATCTCCCACGTCGTCCAGCAGTCCGCGGCGAACTCGCAGCAGACGGCGCTGGAGCAGGAATTGCAGCTCGCCGAGGACACGGCGGCGAGCAAGGCTTCCGAGACGGCGAAGAAGACCAAGGCCGAGGCCGTCCGCAAGGCGGAGGCCGAGAAGGCCGAGGCGAAGAAGCGCGCCGCCGAGCAGGAGCGCGCCTCCCGCACCGCCGAACGCACCTCGCTCTCCAACGCCACCACCGCCTCCGCTTCCGCCTCCACCGGCAGCAGCAGCAACTCGTCCTCCACGGCCGCCTCCGGCTCCGTCGGGAAGGTCATCTCCTTCCTGAAGGCCCAGGTCGGCGACGCCTACGTGTTGGGCGCCACCGGCCCCAACTCCTGGGACTGCTCCAGCCTGGTGCAGGCCGCGTTCCGCCAGATCAACATCGACCTGCCGCGGGTCTCCCAGGACCAGTCCACCGCCGGCCGCCAGGTGGGCACCAGCAACCTCAAGGTCGGCGACATCCTCTACTGGGGTGCCGCGGGCAGCGCGTACCACACCGGCGTGTACATCGGCGACGGCAAGTACCTCGACGCCGCCAACCCCCGTAAGGGCGTGGTCATCCAGGACCTGTCGGGCTACCCGGCGACCGGCGCGGTCCGGGTGCTCTGACCCGTACCGCCCACCCACACGCGCACCACAGGGCCGCGGCTCCCCCGCTCGGGGGCGGAGCCGCGGCCCTGTCGCGTCTCCGTCCGGGCCGGTGATCACTAAAGGAACGAGCAGTTCCGCAAAAGCTGGGTTAGTGTCCGGCTCGTGATCACCATACGAAGAGCTGTGATGACCATTGCCGCGACCGGCACCGTGCTCGCCGGCACGGTGTTGCCCGCCGCCGCCCAGCCCGCCACCGTGGGGACCCCGTCGGCGCCCCAGGTGAAGGTGCTCTCGGCCACCGCCGACCCGAACACCTTCCACGTCGCCTACCGTTGCGCCCCCGGCTCCGGCGTGGCCGCGATCGAGCTGCACGCCTCGCAGTCCGGCGCGGGCCACCAGCACTACGTGCGCACCACCATCCACAAGTGGGACGCCCCCCACCCCGACCCCGGCAGCCCGGCGCCCGCCGTCCCGCTGTGCGACGGCACCTGGCAGATCGCCAACGAGGTGGTCACCGGCTTCCTTCCGGACACCACCCCCTTCCACGCCGGTGACGTCACCACCGTGCAGTGGACGGCGTACAACGAGTCGATGAACGTCGTCCTGGGCGAGGGCCAACAGTCCGGCGTCGTCTTCGAGTAGCCCGACCCGCTCCGTACGCGCCGCTGCTCCCCCACCCGAAGGCAGGGGAGCAGTCGGCACTCAGTGCACGGACAACCCGCCGTCCACGAAGATCGCCTGACCGGTGACGTACGCGGACGCCGCCGACGCCAGGAAGACGGCCGCGCCGGCGAAGTCGTCCACCAGGCCGTTGCGCCCGGTCATCGTGCGGGCCGCGAGGGCGGCGACCTTCGCCGGGTCGCTGGAGAGCCGGGCGTTGAGCGGCGTCATCACGAAGCCGGGCACCAGCGTGTTGACGGTGACGCCGTGGCGGGACCACGCCTCCGCCTGCGAGCGGGCGAGCGATTCGAGCCCGCCCTTGGAGACGCCGTACGCACCGCTGTCGACGAAGGCGCGGTGCGCCTGCTGGGACGTGACGTGCACGATGCGGCCGTGGCCGCGGGCCGCCATGGCCGGACCGAAGCGCTGACCGAGGAGGTGCGGGGCGGTCAGGTTCACCGCCATCGTGGTGTCCCACTCCGCCTCGGTGAGTTCGCCCAGCGGCGGGCGGATGTTGACGCCGGCGGCGTTCACCAGGACGTCCGGCTCGCCGAAGGCGGCCACCGCCTCCTCGGCTGCGGTGCGCACCGCGGCGCGGTCGGCGAGGTCGGCGCTGACCCAGGCGGCGCGACAGCCGGCCGCGGTCAGCTCGTCGACGGTGGCGACGAGTTCGGCCTCGCGGCGGGCGAGGACGACGACGGAGGCGCCCGCGCGGGCGAGCGCGCCGGCGATGGCCCGGCCGATGCCGGAGCTGCCCCCGGTCACCAGGGCCGTACGCCCCTCCAGGGAGAACAGTTCGGCGAGGTACGGCTGGGGCGCGGGCCGCGGCGCGGCGTTCGTCGGGGGCGTCTGCGTCATCGGATCACCCTATCGACGTGCCGCTCCGCTTCACTTTCCGCGCAGGATCTCGATCAGGGCGGAGACGCTCTGATCCGCGCGGCCCTCCGCGACCGCGCGCCGGATCAGGTCGTGCAGCGGCTCCAGCCAGGTCGTGTCCAGGCCGGCCAGTTCGGCCGCTCGGCTCTCGCTGGCCAGTCCGTCGTGGAAGACGTTGACGGACGAGAAGGGGCGCGAGTAGTCGCCGGAGTCGATCTCCTCGGCGTACGCGGGGAGGACCGAGGCGATCATCTGCATCCACTTGACGCTCATCGGCACCATCGAGCTGGCCGGCAGTCCGCGGGCGGTGACCAGTGCGGCGCCGTGGAGGAAGCCGACGAACGCGGGCAGCAGCGTGGCGCCGACGGCCGACTCGTAGAAGACGGCGAGGTCGGGTTCGGTGCCGAGGTGGACGGTGTCGCCGCCGAGGACCCGCAGGACCGGCTCGTACGCGTCGAAGACGGACCGGTCGCCGGCGAAGAGGAGTTGGGTGTCGGGCAGGCCGACGGCCTGGGGGACGTTCTTGACCACTCCGCCGAGGAAGTCCGCGCCGTTCGCCGCCGCCCACTCGGCGGTCTCCAGCGCGCCCTGTGACGAGCCGCTGTTGAGGGTGACCAGGGTGCGGTCGCGCAGCGCGGCGGCGGCCGGGGCGAGTGCGCCGAGGGTGGCGTCGTACGTGGAGAAGCAGGTGACCACCAACGGGCCGGCGGCGACCGCGGCTTCGACGGACGGTGCGTGGACCGCCCCGCGGGCGGCCAGCGCCGCCGCCTTCGCGGGGGTGCGGTTCCAGACCGTGGTGGGGTGGCCGGCGGCGAGGAAGGCAGCGGCGAGTGCGCTGCCCATGGAGCCGAGCCCCAGGACGGTCACGGGGGTGGCAGCGGGCGTGGACATGCGGATCACTCCTGTTCGAAGGCGCGCCGAATAGCGCAAAGCCGTGAAGACATGGCGGAAGTAAGGAAGCGGCCGGAAGGAGAAGCGCGATCGGCGCGCCTTCCGCCATGCTGGAACGCCACCGAAAAATGATCAAGTACCTACAATTCTGTTGGGTACTCACACTTTTGTCAGGGCGGAGCTGGGCGAGAACAATGAAGCAGCGGAAATTCACGTGCGGACTGGACGCGGCCGTCACCGTCATGGGCGGCAAGTGGAAAGGGCTGATCCTCTTCTACCTGGCCGACGGGCCCCTGCGCTTCGGCCAACTGCGGCGCGCGGTCGAGGGGATCAGCGAGCGGATGCTGATCCTGCAGCTGAAGGAGATGGAGCACAGCGGGCTGATCCACCGCGAGGAATTCCCCCAGGTGCCGCCGAAGGTGGAGTACTCCCTCACCGAGTTCGGGCGTTCCCTCAATGACGCGCTCGCACCCCTCGGCGCCTGGGGAGAGGAGCACATGGAGCGCATCACGGAAATTCCGTGAGCCGGTACGCACGGCACGTTCCCGCCACCCCGTCGGCGCCCCGCGGGCATTCCGCGCGCTCCCCACTTCGGGTGGTTCGGAGGGTACGTCCGGTGTGTCGTCCAAGGCGCGGGTAGACCAGCGGTCCGAGCACCGGACGCCCGGCCCGAGCACCGGGGGCCGCCGGCGGTCGGGACGAGGGACCGTGAGCGCAGCCGACAGCCGAGAGGTGACCGCCGTGTCCGACCAACCCAGCTTTCTGAAGATCAACGAGGATCTGGCCGCGGCCTGGTGTCACACCCCGTGGTCGGCCACCGACATGAGCTTCGACGGCGTCGCCTACCACGGGGTGTTCGACGTGGACCTGACGGCGGACGTCAGCGAGAGCGCGCCGTACAGACCCGTGCTGCACGGCTCGATCCTGGCGCAGATCGTGTCGTACCACACGCTGGCCTCGATGCTGTACGCGTACACCAACGACCACATCCCGGCCTTCGCCACGCTCCCGCGCGTGGGGCTGCCCGAGGCCCGCAAGCGGATCCTCGTCACCTCGCTGAAGCTGTCGCTGCACCGCCAGGTCGCCGAGACGCGGGTGCCGGTGCGGCTGACGATCGACCGCGTCACGGACAAGTGGGACAGCCACCGGATGGCGTTCGCCGCGGTGTCCGTGGACGTCGCGGGCGGCCGGCACACCGCCGAGTTGGAGGGCTGCATCAACTTCCGCGACCGCATCGAGCCGTGACGGCGAGCGGCGAGCAGGCCGTGGCCAGGGCGTACGGACTCCCCCGCCCGCGCGGCCCACCACCTGCCCCGCCGTCCCCGGGACGGTCAGTCCAGCGCCGCCTCCAGCGCCTTCCGCAGCTGCTCGTACCCCGGCGCCAGCCGCGCCAGACCGGCCCTGAGGCCGTCGTCGTCGCCGGTGACCAGCGGTTCCTGGAGGGAGCCGAGGGTTCGGGCCTGGCCCGTCGCCACCCGGGCCGCGTCCGTGAGGCCGAGGTGCGCGAGGCAGTCGGCGGCGTCGGAGAGGCGACGGGTGCCGACCCGGATCACGAAGTCCGCCATCAGCTGACGCAGCTCCGGGTCGAGCCCCCGCGCGACCATCTCGGCGAAGCCCTCGACCGCGGCGGCGCCGCCGAGGGTGCCGGCCGGCATGGGCAGGTCGTCCCGCCCGGCCAGCCACGCCACCGCGCCCGGCAGCGAAGCGCGCAGCGCCTCCTCGGCCGTGACCTCCCGCTCCGAGACGAAGTCCGAGCGCATCACGAACTCCTCGTCGATGTACGTGACCTTCTCTCCCCGCCACGCCTCGACGAACGCGGCGCCGGACGTCGTCGCGTACGGGTGTCCCTGCGGGTCGTGCAGCAGCACCTTCGCCGACCCGTCGGCGGGTCCGTCGACGGAGAGCACCACCACGTAGTGGTCGCCGAAGCCGGGGTCCGGGGTGCCCGGGCGGTACAGCAGCAGCCCCATGTCCAACGGCCCCACCAGCACCGGGCCGCGGGCCGCGGCCTCCCGCAGCCGGGCCAGCGCCTCCTCCGGGCTACCGCCGGAGGTGCGCAGGCAGGACAGCCCGAGGTGGTCGACCGCCTGGTTCAGACCGAGCTCCGGGTCCCAGCCGTAGGGGTCGAACATCGGCAGCGTGCCGCCGATCAGTTGGACCCCGAAGGGGGAGCCGGTCAGGGTCTCCAGGACGGTGGGCGAGGGCATCCGCTCCACGCCCACGGTCATGGCGAGGGAGTGGTTGTAGCAGTACGGTCCGGAGCCGGCGTACGACCTGATCATGCGAGGGGCCTCCTTGTGCTTCCCCGTGCCCACGAGCGGCACGGGCTCGGGCCCCACTGCACGCCTTCACACGGTGACAAGGTCAAGCCGCGGCCTGCGCTCCGGTCACGCCTTGGGCGCCACCTTCGACAGGCCGTTGATGATGCGGTCCATCGCGTCACCGCCCGTCGGGTCGGTGAGGTTGGCCAGCATCTTCAGCGTGAAGCGCATCAGCATCGGGTGGGTGAGCCCGCGCTGGGTGGCGATCTTCATGACCTTCGGGTTGCCGATCAGCTTCACGAAGGCGCGGCCCAGCGAGTAGTACCCGCCGTAGGTGTCCTTGAGGACCTTCGGGTAGCGCTGAAGGGCGAGTTCGCGCTGTGCGGCGGTGGCGCGGGCGCTGGCCTGCACGATGACGTCGGCCGCGAGCTGGCCGGACTCCATGGCGTACGCGATGCCCTCGCCGTTGAAGGGGTTGACCAGGCCGCCGGCGTCGCCGACGAGCAGCAGCCCGCGGGTGTAGTGCGGCTGGCGGTTGAAGGCCATGGGCAGGGCGGCGCCGCGGATCTGGCCCTGCATGTTCTCCTCGACGAAGCCCCACTCCTCGGGCATCGAGGCGCACCACGTCTTCAGCACCTCGCGCCAGTCCAACTCCTTGAAGGAGGCGGAGGTGTTGAGGACGCCGAGGCCGACGTTGGAGGTGCCGTCGCCCATGCCGAAGACCCAGCCGTAGCCGGGCAGCAGCCGGTCCGGGCCGGGGCCGCGCCGGTCCCACAGCTCCAACCACGACTCCAGGTAGTCGTCGTCGTGGCGCGGGGAGGTGAAGTACGTGCGGACGGCGACGCCCATGGGGCGGTCCTCGCGCCGGTGCAGCCCCATCGCCAGCGAGAGCCGGGTGGAGTTGCCGTCGGCGGCGACGACGAGCGGGGCGTGGAAGGTGACCGGGGTCTTCTCCTCGCCGAGCTTGGCGCTGACGCCGGTGATGCGGCGGGTGCGGTCGTCGACGATCGGGGCGGTGACGTTGCACCGCTCGTACAGCCGGGCGCCGGCCTTCTGCGCCTGCCGGGCGAGTTGCTCGTCGAAGTCGTCGCGCTTGCGCACCAGTCCGTAGTTCGGGTACGAGGCGAGTTCCGGCCAGTCGAGCTGGAGGCGCATGCCGCCGCCGATGATCCGCAGGCCCTTGTTGCGCAGCCAGCCGGCTTCTTCGGAGATGTCGATGCCCATGGCGACGAGTTGCTTCGTGGCGCGCGGCGTGAGGCCGTCGCCGCAGACCTTCTCGCGCGGGAACGCCGTCTTCTCCAGCAGCAGGACGTCGAGTCCGGCCTTGGCGAGGTGGTACGCGGTCGTGGAGCCCGCCGGGCCCGCGCCGACGACGATCACATCCGCGGTGTGTTCCGTTGGTGGCTCGGTCACGGCTGAATCTCCCGAAAACTCGGAATTGGGCGTGCTGAACGGCACGGGACATGGGCAGTCTATGTGGACCTACCGATCAACCGACTGAAGGGCTCCCCTCATGAGCAGGCCCCTCCCCGCCGCACGACTGCGCGTGCCCACCGACGAGGACGCCGTGGTGTGGCACCGGATCTTCGACGACCCCGAGGTCATGAGGTTCCACGGCGGGCGGAGCGCGGCGCTCTTCGAGTACGAGGAGCTGACGGCGCGGCAGCGGCGGCACGACGCCGAGTTGGGCTTCTGCCTGTGGACGGTCCTGGACGAAGAGGGCGCTGCGGTCGGCTTCACGGGCGCCCAGCCGTGGCCGCGCGAGGACTTCGGCCCGTACGGGGAGATAGAGATCGGGTGGCGGCTGACCAGGAGCGCGTGGGGGCGGGGGCTGGCGACGGCGGCGGCGCTGACGACCCTGGAGCGGGTGCGGGCGGCGGGCGTGGAGCGCGTGGTGGCGATGGTCGACGGGCGCAACGAGCGGTCGATCGCGGTGACGCGGCGGCTGGGGATGCAGAAGGCGGAGGAGTACGAGGTGCCGGGCAGCGACCCGGTGCGGCGCGGGTACTGCTTCCGGCTGGAGCTGGCGCAGGGGGCGGAGGCCGGGGCGGCGGCGTGAGCCCGGGCCCGGGCCCGTTCACCGCGTGATCGGTCCCGGGGCCCCGCAGTCCCGGGCTTGGTGCGCTACGGCTTCGTGCGCTAAGGCTTGGTGCGCTACGGCTTGGTGCCGCGGTGCAGCGCCACGATGCCGCCGGTGAGGTTGCGCCAGGCCACCTTGGACCAGCCGGCCTTCTGGAGCATGGCCGCCAGCTCCGCCTGCTCCGGCCAGGACTCGATGGACTCGGCGAGGTATTCGTACGCCTCCGGGTTCGAGCACACCTGGCGCGCCAGCGGCGGCAGCGCGCGCATCAGGTACTCCTCGTACACCGTGCGGAACGGAGCCGACGTGGGGTGCGAGAACTCGCAGATCAGCACCCGGCCGCCGGGCTTGGTGACCCGGTTCAGCTCGCGCAGGGCGCGGTCGGTGTCCTGGACGTTGCGCAGCCCGAAGGAGATCGTCACCGCGTCGAACACGCCGTCGCGGAAGGGCAGCGCGGTGGCGTCGCCGGCGGTGAGCGGCAGCCACGGGTGGCGCTTCTTGCCCTCCTGGAGCATGCCGAGCGAGAAGTCGCACGGCACGACGAAGGCGCCGGCCTGCGCGAACGGCAGCGAGGACGTGCCGGTGCCGGCGGCGAGGTCGAGCACCTTCTCGCCGGGGCGGGCGTCGAGGGCGCGAGCGACCTGCTTGCGCCATCTGCGGTCCTGGCCGAGCGAGATCACGTCGTTGGTGAGGTCGTAGTTCTTCGCGACCTTGTCGAACATGGACGCGACTTCTCGGGGCTGCTTGTCCAGCGAGGCACGGTTCACGCCCCCATTCTGCGCGCTCGCCTCCCGCGGGGTGAAGCGGGGTGCGCGCGACCCGCCCCCATCGAGCAGGCTCGACCTCAGGTACTCAGGCGCGGCTACGTATCGGCCGCCCTCTACCGAGCAGGCTCGACGCCAGGTACCCAGGGGCGCTGGGGGTCCCCCAGGCCCCTAGGCACACTCGCCATAACGCCACAGGAAGACTGGCCTCTACCTGCCGCTGGTGGGCTGAGCGCGCAGTTCCCCGCGCCCCTGTTTCGCTCACCTTGTCGTCCACCTGCGGGACAGAGGGTTTAGGGGCGCTGGGGGTCCCCCCACGCCCTCTGGGCGTAGGGGGCGGAACTGCGCGAACAACCATCCACCGGCCGGTAGAGACCAACGCTCCCGCGGGAAACGGCGGGCACGTCAGGGGCGCGGGGAACTGCGCGACAAGCCCACCACCGGCCGGTGGAGAGCAACGCTCCTGGGACAGCGGGGATGTCAGGGGCGCACCAGCGCCGTTGTCGTTTACGTGGTGTCGGCGACTACAGACCGTCTGTGGCTGGTCGCGCAGTTCCCCGCGCCCCCAACAGCGCACGCTCAGGCACGGCGGAAGACGAGGCGGCCCGACAGAGTCGTTGCCTGGCGGGTCGTGGGGGTGGAGATCGTGAAGTTCGCGTGGGCGCCGGGGGTGAGGGGGGCGGCGTACGCGGCGGGAGGGGGGCGTAGGGACGGGGCTTCGGGGGGCGACGGGCGCGGGCCCGGCAGCACCGTGAGGCCCGCGCGGGCGACCGCGTCCGCCGCGGGGGCGCGCCGCAGCGGGCCCACGAGCGCGGTCACCCCGTGCGCCAGCAACCTCTGCACCCCGCGCCGCGCACTCGCGCCCCAGCGGGCGTCGTCCATCCCCAGCGCCACCAGCGCCGCACCCGTCAGCGGCTCGGTGCCGAGTTCTTCGGCCTCGCGCGGGTCCGGGTGGTACGCGTGCTCCAGCAGCCACGCCCCGTGCGGGTGGACCAGGCCGGGGGTGAGGGTGCCCGACCAGCGGCGCACCCGGGCCTGCGGGTGGGCCGCCACGACCTCCTCGTACGGTCCGATCGCGACGATCTCGCGGCCGGAGACCGCCAGCGCCCCGCCGGGGACCGCGGGCCCGGCCCCGGGCACCAGCAGGTCCGCCGCGTGGATGGTCAGCACGCCGGGGCCGTCAGGTGGCGTTGAGGAGCTTCAGCTCCGGGTGGGCCGTGCCGCCCTCGATCGCGGTCGAGGAGATGTGGGAGACCACGCGGTCGTCGACCGGGTCGTTCGCCGGGTCGTCGTGCACGACGAGGTGTTCGTACGTCGTCGCCCGCTGCGCCGGCACCCGGCCCGCCTTGCGGATCAGGTCGATGATCTCCAGCCGGTTGGAGCGGTGCTTGGCGCCGGCCGACGAGACGACGTTCTCCTCCAGCATGATCGAGCCGAGGTCGTCCGCGCCGTAGTGCAGCGAGAGCTGGCCGATCTCCTTGCCGGTGGTCAGCCAGGAGCCCTGGATGTGGGCGACGTTGTCCAAGAAGAGCCGGGCGACCGCGATGATCCGCAGGTACTCGAAGATCGTCGCCTGTGTACGGCCCTTCAGGCGGTTGTTCTCGGGCTGGTACGTGTACGGGATGAAGGCCCGGAAGCCGCCCGTCCGGTCCTGTACGTCGCGGATCATCCGCAGGTGCTCGATGCGTTCGGCGTTCGTCTCGCCGGTGCCCATGAGCATGGTGGAGGTGGACTCCACGCCCAGCCGGTGCGCGGTCTCCATGATCTCCAGCCAGCGCTCGCCGGACTCCTTGAGCGGGGCGATCGCCTTGCGGGGGCGCTCGGGCAGCAGCTCGGCGCCGGCGCCGGCGAAGGAGTCGAGGCCGGCGGCGTGGATGCGGCGGATGGCGTCCTCGACGGAGACGCCGGAGATCCGGGCCATGTGCTCGACCTCGGACGCGCCGAGGGAGTGGATCACCAGCTCGGGGTGGGCGGCCTTGATGGCGGAGAAGTGCTCTTCGTAGTACTCGACGCCGAAGTCCGGGTGGTGGCCGCCCTGGAACATGATCTGGGTGCCGCCGAGTTCGACGGTCTCGGCGCAGCGGCGCAGGATGTCGTCGAGGTCGCGGGTCCAGCCCTTGTCGGTGTCCTTGGGCGCCGCGTAGAAGGCGCAGAACTTGCAGGCCGTGACGCAGACGTTGGTGTAGTTGATGTTCCGCTCGATGATGTACGTCGCGATGTGCTCCGTACCGGCGTAGCGGCGGCGGCGCACGGCGTCGGCGGCGCGCCCCAGGGCGTGCAACGGCGCGTGGCGGTAGAGGTCGAGCGCTTCCTCGGGGGTGATGCGCCCGCCGTCGGCGGCACGGTCCAGCACGGACTGGAGGTCGGCCTTCTCGGTCACCGGCTGTCACCTTTCGGCGGTTGTCCTGCGTTTCCTGGGGCTCGTACGGATCGCGTACGGGCCTGCTGGGGGCCGCTCCAGCCTACGGCAGCCGGCCGAGGGCCCAGGTTGAGGGCCCGGGCCGACGCAGGCGACGGCGTCAGCGGGGCGACAGCAGGTCGACGGCCACCTCGGCGGGGAACCCGGTCGTCGGGCCGGTGCGGCGGGCGAACTCCCGTACGCCGGCGAGCTGGTCGGCACCGAAGCGGAAGTCCAGCGTCCGGAAGTACCGCTCCAACAGCTCCGCGTCGAACGTCTCCCAGCGCGCGACCTGCTCGGAGACCTTGGTGACCTCTTCGAGCGACAGGTCGCGGGAGGCGAGGAACGCCTGGTGCACCTCGTGGACGACCTCGGGTTCACGGGCCAGGTAGTCCTTGCGCGCCGCCCAGACCGCGAAGACGAAGGGGAGCCCGGTCCACTGCTTCCACATCTGCCCCAGGTCGTGGACCTGGAGGCCGAGCCGGGGCGCCTCGTGCAGGGCGGCCCGCAGCGCCGCGTCGCCGATGAGGACGGCCGCGTCCGCCTCCTGCATCATCAGACCGAGGTCCGGCGGGCACGTGTAGTAGTCGGGGGCGACGCCGTACTGCTCGGCCAGCAGCAGCTGGGCCAGGCGCACGGAGGTGCGCGAGGTGGAGCCCAGGGCCACGCGCGCGCCGTCCAACTGCTCCAGGTCCACCTGGGAGACGATCACGCAGGACATCACCGGGCCGTCGCAGCCGACGGCGATGTCCGGGAAGGCCACGAGCCGGTCGGAGTGGCGCAGGAACTCCACGAGGGTGATGGGCGCGATGTCGAGTTCGCCGCGCACCAGCTGCTCGCTGAGCTTCTCGGGGGTGTCCTTCGTCAGCTCGAAGTCGACGAGGGTGCCGGTGCGGGCCAGCCCCCAGTACAGGGGCACGCAGTTCAGGAACTGGATGTGACCGACGCGGGGCCGGGCGGGCCGACGGTCGACGGCGCGGTCGCGGTCGCGGCCGGCGCCGGAGGCGAGGCCGGAATCAGGGGCGGAGTCGGCAGCGGCGGCGGCGTCGGCGGGGCCTTCACGGTCATTTCGAGGACTGTCCACATCGCGAGGCTAGCTCCGGGAGCCACGGGCCAGGGCGTCGGGGCGCGTGCGGGTCGCCCGTCACGGGAGCGCGAGGGACCGCCGCACGCCCCGTCTGACCAGGCACTCCCGCCCCGCCCGAGCAGGGAATCGTCAGCAAAAGGGCGATTGCCTCAGGCGTCCGAGTGAAGTGATCTTTCCCTCTACCGCTGGGAAGTCCCTGCGTGCTACGCTCAACGCAAGTTGCAGTTTGGTTTCCCTTGCAGTACAGAGCCTGCGGAGCATGTGACCCGCAGGCTTTTGTAGTTTTCAGACTTGTTTGCAGGTTCTGGAGCAGGGCAACCCTTTGGCCCAAGGAGGGCTTATGGCTACCGGAACCGTCAAGTGGTTCAACGCTGAAAAGGGCTTCGGCTTCATCGCCCAGGACGGCGGCGGCCCGGATGTCTTCGTCCACTACTCCGCGATCAACGCGTCTGGTTTCCGCTCCCTGGAGGAGAACCAGCTCGTGAACTTCGACGTCACGCAGGGCCCGAAGGGCCCGCAGGCGGAGAACGTCACCCCGGCCTAGTGCCAGGGGTCGACGATCGCGTCGGCTAAGCAGTACCCAAGGAGCCCCGTCCGCGAGGAACGGGGCTCCTGCCTTTCCCGGACCTCGACACCGGGAGCAACCGGACTCATGCCATCCGGACTCGCGCCATCCGGACCCGTGCATCCGAGCGCGCGCCATGTCGCGTCCATGGCGACCATCGGGGAACTCCGGGGGAACGCAGCCCCTTCCCCCCTCCGGAAGAATTAATCCTCCATCGTGAATTCCTGATGAATTCCTTGCCCGTTCAAATATCTGGAGGCGGACGTTCCGGAAGGCCGGGGAGTTCCGGAAGTGCCGTCTCGTACAACCACGCCCCGAAAAGTCCGTCCAGGGGGCGGGACGCATGGAGCGCGGCCAGCGCGATGAAGCCCTCCGTGGTGACCACCCCGTGGCGGTGGCGCTGCGCCCACTCCCGCAGCAGCTCCGTGAAGGCGATCGTCCCCAGCTCGCACCGGAGCGCGTGCAGCGTCAGCGCGCCCCGCTCGTAGACCCGGTCGTCGAACATCCGGTCGGCTCCCGGGTCGCCGATCCGCAGGTCCTGCGGCAGCAGCGCGAGCCGGGCCCGGGAGCGGGCGGCCAGCGCCGCGGCGGAGGGGCCGCCGCGCTCCTGGGACCACAGCCACTCGGCGTACTTGGCGAAGCCCTCGTTCAGCCAGATGTGCCGCCAGTCGGCCACGGTCAGGCTGTTGCCGAACCACTGGTGCGCGAGTTCGTGGGCCACCAGCCGTTCGCTGCCGCGCCGCCCGTCGACGTGGTTGGCGCCGAAGACGGACAGCCCCTGCGCCTCCACGGGAACGTCCAGTTCCTCGTCCACCACCACGACCGCGTACCGGTCGAAGGGGTACGGGCCGAACAGGTCCGTGAACAGGTCCATCATCAGCGGCTGGCGCGCGAAGTCGTGGGCGAAGCGGCCGAGCAGCGCGGGCGGCACCGCGGCGGTCTGCGGCACGGGCCCCGCGTGCGCGAGCTCCACTCGCTCGTACGGGCCGATCTGCACCGTCGCCAGGTACGTGGCCATCGGCGCGGCCTCCTCGTACACCCAGGTCGTGGTGGACGCGCCCGTGGTGCGGGAGGTCAGGGTGCCGTTGGCGACGACGGCGTACGGGGTGGGCGCGGTGACCGCGATCCGGTAGACGGCCTTGTCGTCCGGCCGGTCGTTGCAGGGGAACCAGGAGGGGGCGCCGTGCGGCTGGGAGGCCACCAGCGCGCCCTCGTCCAGCTGCTCCCATCCCAACTCGCCCCACTCCCGGGTGCGTACGGGCCGCGGTACGCCCTGGTAGCGCACCTCCACGGTGAAGAACGTGCCGGCGGGCACCGAGCGGGCGGGGGTGATCTGGAGCTTGTCGCCGCGGTGGCTCCAGCGGGCCGGGCGCCGGCCGTCGATCAGCACCTTGTTCAGCCGGAACCGTCCGAGGTCGAGCTTCACCGAGATCAGTTCGCGGCGGGCGACGGCGTGGACGGTGGCGCGGCCGGCGAGGCGACCGGTGTGCGGGACGTAGGCCAGCTCCAGGTCGTAGGCGGCGACTTGGTAGCCGTCGTCGCCGTGGAGCGGGAAGTACGAATCGCTCACCGGGGTCCCTTCCGTCGACCGGTCCTTCGCTCGTCCCCCGGGACCCCTAGGGCCAGGCCGCGATCGGGTTGCCCAGCCAGCGGGTGTCCGCCGGCACCCGTTCGCCGCGCATCACCAGCGACGCGGGGCCCACCACGACCCGGTCGCCGAGCACCGTGCCCGGCAGGGCGATGCCGTGCGGGCCCAGCGTCGCACCGGCCCCGACGACGACGCGGTCCAGCCGCATGATCCGGTCGTGGAAGAGGTGCGTCTGCAGGACGCAGCCGCGGTTGACGCTCGCGCCCGCTCCGACGCTCACCAGGTCGGCCTCCGGCAGCCAGTGCGTCTCGCACCAGACGCCGCGGCCGACGCGGGCTCCGATCGCCCGCAGCCACAGGCCCGTCAGCGGGGTGCCGGCGGTCGGGCCGACCAGCCAGGGCACGGCCAGCACCTCCACGAAGGTGTCGGCGAGTTCGCCGCGCCACACGAAGGCCGACCACAGCGGGTGCCGTGCGCCGCCGTGGCGGCCGGCGACGAGCCACTTCGCCGCGGCGGCCAGCAGACAGGCGACCAGCCCGGCGGCGAGCAGCAGCGCTCCGCCGAGCCCGGCCGCGGCCACCGTGCCGTACCGCTCGGCGAGCGCGGCGAACGCCAGCACGCCGAACACGGCGAGGCCGACGGCGCAGACCACCGGGACCAGCCGGCACAGCTCCACGGCGGCGCGCGCCCAGGCCAGGCCGCGCGTCGGTGCGTACGTACGGCTGGCGTCGCCCTCCTCCGCCGCCCGCGGCAGCCTGATCGGCGGCATGCCGAGCCACGAGCTGCCCGCCTTCGCCCGCTTCGGGGCCGCGGACAGCACGCCGACGAGCCCGCGCTTGGGGACCCGGCGGCCGGCCGCGGCCATGCCCGAGTTGCCGAGGAAGGCGCGTTTGCCGACCCGGGCGGCGGCGAGCCGCAGCCGTCCGCCGCCCAGTTCGTACGGCGCGACCATGGTGTCGTCGGCGAGGAAGGCGCCGTCCCCGACCGTCGTCATCGCCGGCAGCGCCAGCACGGTCGACGCCTCCACGCCCCGCCCGACCTTCATGCCGAGCGCCCGCAGCCAGCCGGGCGTGGCGAGGCTGGCGTACAGCGGGAAGAGGTGCACCCGGGCCATGTCCATCAGCCGCTCCACGGCCCACGCCCGGAAGGCGACCGCGCCGTGCACCGGGTGGCTGCCCTCGCGCAGCCCGGCGCCCAGTGCCCGTACGCCCACCAGCACCAGCAGGGCGTACGTCACGAGCCCGGTGACGGCGGCCAGCGGCACGGCCGTCAGCGGGCCCGGGCCCAGCCGCAGCACCAGCAGCGCCGGCAGGGCGGCGAGGGCCGGCAGCAGGCCCAGCAGCAGGGACGTCACGGCGTACGCGAACGTCCAGCGGGCCCGGCGCGGCGGCCGGTCGGCGCGCCGGGCCGCCTTGCCCGCCCGGCCGACCCGGGTGGCCGGCACGCCCGACCAGCGCTCCCCCGCGGGCACCGTCCCGCGCACGCATGATCCGGGCGCGACCTCGGCCCGCTTGCCGATCCGCGCGCCGGGGAAGAGGGTGCTGCGTGCGCCGACGACGGCGTCCGCGCCGATCCGCAGGGACCCGACGTGCAGCCGGTCGCCCTCCAGCCAGTGCCCGGCGAGGTCCACCTCCGGCTCCACGGCCGCGCCCCGGCCCAGCCGCAGCAGGCCGGTGACGGGCGGCAGTGCGTGCAGGTCGACGCCGTCGCCGATGCGGACGCCGAGGGCGCGGGCGTAGTACGTCAGCCAGGCGCCGGCGAGGTTGGTCGCGCCGCTGGCGTCGGCGAGCCGTTCCGCGGTCCACAGCCGCAGGTGGACGGCGCCGCCGCGGGGGTACGTGCCAGGGCGCACCCCGCGCAGCAGCAGCCGGGCGCCGCCGGCGGCGAGCACGATCCGGCCCGGTGGGCTGGCAACCAGCAGCCAGCCGAGGACGATGCCCCACCAGGAGAAGCCGGGGCCGACGCCGATGACGTTGGCCGCGGCGGCGGCCGGCACGCTCCAGCGCAGCCCGGCGACGGTGAACAGCGGCAGCATCAGTACGAGTTGTACGGCCTGGGCGGTCCGGGGCACCGGCCGGACCGCGGTCCGCGGCGGGGCGGGGGCGGTGCCCGGGGCGTCCGCGCGGGCGTCCAGGGCGGCGGCGAGCGCGCCGAGCGTCGGGTGCTGATAGACGTCGCCGACGGACCCGGTGCCGTACTGCTCCCGGATCCGGGACACGAGCTGCGCGGCGGCGAGGCTGCCGCCGCCGTGCGCGAAGAAGTCCGCGTCGGGTTCGGTGACGGCGACTCCGAGGAGGTCGTTCCACTGGCGGGCCAGCCACGCCTCGGTGGCGGTGCGGGCGGGGTCGGGGGCGTCCTGCCGGGGCGGCGGCCAGGGCAGTGCGTCCCGGTCGACCTTTCCGGAGGTACGGGTGGGCAGCGCGTCGACCACGACGAGCAGCGGCACGAGCGCGGCCGGCAGCCGCTCGCGCAGCGCGGCGAGGGCCCGGGCGCGGTCGAACGCCAGCACGTCGCCGGCCGGCGGTGCGCTGGCCGGGCCGGCGGCCAGCGGGTCTGCGGGGACCGGCCCCGCGTCGGCCTGGTACTCGGCCGGCCCGTCCGCATCCGTAGCGTCAGCGGGAGCCTGCGTCCCGGCACGGGACGCGGGCCCGTCCGGCACGTCCGGCACGTCCGGCACCTCCGGCACCTCCGGCGCGGAAGTGCCCGGGTCGGTCGAAACGGCCGGGATGGTCACCCCGTCAGCCGGGGCCGCGCCGGACGCAGTCCGGCACCCCGACCCGGCCGAGGGCACGGACCGGTCCGGCGCGAAGGCGCTCAGGGCGGTGCCTGCCCCCGGCGGCAGGGGCGTACGGGAGTCGGCAGCGGCATCGGCCGGCGCGGGCGTCTCGGGGAGTACGTAGCCCACCAGCACCCGGGTGCCCGCCGGGGTCGTACGGACGGCCGACGCGCCCGCCGCGACGCCGGGGAGGGCGCACAGCGCCGCGTCCACCTCGCCCAGTTCCACCCGGCGTCCGCCCAGTTTGACCTGGTCGTCGGCGCGGCCCAGGAAGACGAGGCCGGCGCGCTCCGCGCGCACCAGGTCGCCGGTGCGGTACGCGCGGTGCCAGCCGGTCGAGGGCAGCGGGGCGTACCGCTGCGCGTCCTTGGCCGGGTCCAGGTAGCGCGCCAGGCCCACGCCGCCGATCACCAGCTCGCCGGTGGACCCCGTGGGCACCACCTCGCCGCGGGCGTCCACGACCGCCAGCTCCCAGCCGTCGAGCGGGAGCCCGATGCGTACGGGCCCGTCCGCGGTCAGCGGGGCGGCGCAGGCGACCACCGTCGCCTCGGTGGGGCCGTAGGTGTTCCACACCTCGCGGCCGGGCACCGCCACCCGAGCGGCGAGCTCCGCCGGGCACGCCTCGCCGCCGAAGACCAGCAGGCGCACGCCGTCCAGCGCCCGGTCGGGCCAGAGCGCGGCGAGCGTGGGCACGGTCGACACCACCGTGACGCGTCGGCGCGCCAGCCACGGCCCCAGCTCCGGCCCGGAGCGCACCAGCGCCCGCGGGGCGGGCACCAGGCAGGCGCCGTGCCGCCAGGCCAGCCACATCTCTTCGCAGGAGGCGTCGAAGGCGACGGAGAGGCCGGCCAGCACCCGGTCGCCGGGCCCGAGCGGGGCGTCCTGGAGGAAGAGCCGGGCTTCGGCGTCGACGAACGCCGCGGCGCTGCGGTGGGTGACGGCCACGCCCTTGGGCCGCCCGGTGGAGCCGGAGGTGAAGATCACCCAGGCGTCGTCGTCGGGGGTGGGCGAGCCCTGGGCGACGGGGACGGCGGGCGGGCCGTGCGGGGCGGGCGGGGGCGTGCGGCGGGGCGCGTAGGCCCGGCCCGCGCCGAGCACTCCCGCCACCCCGGCCTCGTCGAACACCTCCCGGGCCCGGACGTCGGGGTCGTCGGCGTCGACGGGGACGTACGCGGCGCCGGCGGCGAGGGCCGCGAGGACGCAGACGTACAGGTCGGCCGTGCCGGAGGGGACGCGGACGCCGACCCGGCTGCCGCGGGCGACGCAGTGGCCCGCGAGGACCGCGCGCAGCGCTTCGACCTCCTCCAGGAGTGCGCCGTACGTGAGCGGGCGTGCGCCGTCGTCGACGGCGAGGGCGTCCGGGTGGCGCTGGGCCGTACGGGTGAGGACGTCGACGAGCGTGCGGGCGGGGGCGGCGGGGCCGGCCGCGTAGTGCGCGCGGGTGCCGGACGGCGTCGGACCGCCGGGGAGCAGGGCCGGCTGCGGGGCGAGCGTCACGGTGCGCTCCCTTCGCCGTGGGCCCGCAGGCGGTCGTCGTCCATGTCTCGCTCCCCGTCCCTCGGCGTCATCGGGTGCCGTGCACACGGCAAACGAGGAGTTTATTCGTGTTAGTTACTCATCGCCTGTTATGTCCATCGGCTATGACCACGGTCGGTCCGGTCCCGGGCCGTACGATGAGCGCGATCACCAGAACGAAGAGCAGGGGCGCGGGGCACGATGAGTTGGCAGCGCACGGCACCCTCCCCCGCCCGTCGCATGGTGCTCTCCCTGCTCGTCTGGTGGGCCGGGTTCACCGCGGTCCTGTGGCTGCTGGGGCTGTTCCTCGACGGGCCGTCCAGCCTTGTGGCCTGCGCCGCGTCCGCCGCGCTGCTGCTGACGCTGGGGGAGCTCGGGTACCGGCTGAACCGCCGCTTCTCGCGCGGCCCGCGCGGGCGGGGCCGCTCGACCCGGCGCTGACATCCGCGTAACCTTACCGGCCAGTCAGCGAGCCCCCACCCTCCGGGAGTCAGGCCCATGGCCCTCGCACGCACCTTGGTACGCGGCGCACTGAGCTCTCCCTTCAAGCGCCCCGGACGTCCCGGGCGGCCGGGGCCCGCGCTGCCCGAACGCCGCGCCACGGCGGGCGCGGTGCGCGTCGACGCCGCACGACTGGCCGCGTACGCGAAGCTCTGCGGCTTCCCGGCCTCGCCGACCGGCGTCCTGCCGCTGCCCTACCCGCACGTCCTGGGCCTTCCTCTGGCGCTGCGGATCCTGGCCGCGCGCGACTTCCCGCTGCCGCTGCTGGGGCTGGTCCACACCTGGATCGACGTCCGCGCCCGGCGCGTCCTGCACCGTACGGATTCACCCGAACTGACGGTGTACGCCACGGCGCTGACCCCCCATCGGCGTGGCACGGAGGTCACGGTGGTGACGGAGGCGCGGTTGGACGCCGCGCTCGCCTGGGTCTCCCGCAGCAGGTACCTGTGCCGGCACCGGACCGCCCCGGAGCGCAGCGGCGCGCCCGCGGACCACGCCGTCGGCGCCCCCGACTACCTGCAGGAGCGCGCCGAGTGGCAGCTGCCGGCCGGGCTCGGCCGGCGGTACGGCGCGGTGTCCGGCGACCGGAACCCGATCCACCTCCACCCGCTGACCGCGCGCGCCTTCGGCTTCCGCACCGCGATCGCGCACGGGATGTGGAGCTTCGCGCGCTGCCTGGCGGAGGCGGTGCCCGATCCGTACGCGCTGACGTACGCCCGCGCCGAGTTCCGCGCGCCCGTTCCGCTGCCGGGGGCGGTGACGTACGCCGCGGCGCCGGCCGACGAGCACGGCACGGCGTTCCAACTCCGCCGCGGGGCGCGGATCCACCTCGTCGGCGCGGCGGAAGCCGGCGACGGCGCGGGGGGCGCGGCGGCGGTCAGCGAGGGGACCAGCGCTCCCCGGCCATGAGGTCGCCGAGGCCGACCCAGGCGAAGTTCATCAGCGTCGCGGCGGCTTCCTTCGCGGAGACGGACCCGCCGTCGTTCATCCACCCCGCGAGCGACTCCGCAGCGCCCACCAGCGCCTGCGCGAGCGCGACCACGTCCCGCTCGGCCAGTTCGCCGGGCTCCGGCAGCGGCGCGGCGTCGCCCTCGCGGGCGGCGGCGAGCAGTACGGCCACATAGTCGACGATCTTGTCGCGCATGGCCGCGACTTCGAGGGCGAACGGCTCTCCGTGCGTCCGCGCCTGCCGGTGCAGTACGGCCCAGCCGTCAGGGTGCTCGGCGGCGTGCGTGAAGAACGCGGCGAGCCCGGCCCACAGTTGGCGGTCGGCGGGCAGCTCGGGGGCGACGGCGCGCGCGACGGCGGCCAGCAGGGCGTCTGCCTCGCGGCGGATGCAGGCGGTGAAGAGGTCTTCCTTGGAGTGCAGGTAGAGGTACACCAAGGGCTTGGAGACGCCGGCGAGTTCGGCGATCTCGTCCATGGAGGCGGCGCGGTAGCCGCGCTGGCCGAAGGTGCGGACGGCGGCGTCCATCATGTGGCGCTCGCGTTCGGCGCGGGGAAGGCGCTTGGGTTTGGGGGAGGTTTGCGCTTTTGGTGCCGCTTGCGGCTTCGCCGTGTCTGCGTTCACCGTGTCCGTGTTCACCGCACTCATGCCAGACGTCCCTCCGCTGCGCCGATGTGCAGGCCCCCTCCTACTGCCGGGTAAGCCTACGGCTTACCCGACGCCCCCGTTTCCCCACGACCCCCTGCGGCGTGCGCTGCGGCGTGCGCTGCGCTTGGGGATGTGCGCGCCGTTTCCCTGCGGGTGCGCTGGCCGCTGCGGCCTGGTGGTGGTTGTTCGCTCAGTTCCGCCCCCTGTGCCCTACAGGCACGGGGGGACCCCCAGCGCCCCAACCTCCCGCCGTAGCACCGCAGGAACATTCATCCCCTCGGCCCGGTGGTGGGCTGTTCGCGCAGTTCCCCGCGCCCCTGATTCGCTGCCCCCGTCATTCATCTGCGGGCTGGGGCAGGTTTTTAGGGGCGTGGGGAACTGCGCGAACAGGCCCCACCGGGCCGCAGGGGTACGGCGGGAATGTCAGGGCGCTACGGGTCCCGCGGCAGGGCCCGTGGCCGTGCCGCGCAAGGGGAGGAACCGCGGCAAGGCCACCGCCGGGGTGCGGAGACCTGTTCGGGCCGCAAGGGGAACGGCGGCGGCGCGCCGCGCCCCGAGGGGGGCGGCGCGCCGCAAAGAGGTTGAGGGAAGGGCTACGCCGTCGCGGGGGACGGGACCTTCGGGGCCGGGGCCGACGCGGGCGCGGGCGCGTCCTCGTCGATGTCGATCGGAGAACCGCTCGCCGCGTCGTACTGGTCGCGGTCGAGGATCTTCTCGCGCGCCGCCACGATCACCGGCACCAGCGCCTGACCCGCCACGTTCGTCGCCGTGCGGATCATGTCCAGGATCGGGTCGATCGCCATCAGCAGGCCCACGCCCTCCAGCGGGAGCCCCAGCGTGGACAGGGTCAGCGTGAGCATCACCGTCGCGCCGGTCAGACCCGCCGTCGCCGCCGAGCCGACGACCGAGACGAACGCGATCAGCAGGTAGTCCTGCACGCCGAGCTGCACGTCGAAGATCTGCGCGATGAAGATCGCGGCGAGGGCCGGGTAGATCGCGGCGCAGCCGTCCATCTTCGTCGTCGCGCCGAACGGCACCGCGAAGGACGCGTACTCCTTCGGCACGCCCAGCCGCTCCGTGACCTTCTGGGTGAGCGGCATGGTGCCGACGGAGGAGCGGGAGACGAAGGCGAGCTGGATCGCGGGCCAGGCGCCCTTGAAGAACTGGATCGGGTTGACCTTGGCGACGGTGGCCAGCAGCAGCGGGTAGACGCCGAACAGCACCAGGGCGCAGCCGATGTAGACGTCCGCGGTGAAGGTCGCGTACTTGCTGATCAGGTCCCAGCCGTAGTCGGCGATCGCGTAGCCGATGAGGCCGACGGTGCCCAGCGGCGCGAGGCGGATGACCCACCACAGGGCCTTCTGGAGCAGTTCGAGCACGGACTCGCTGAGGGAGAGGATCGGCTTCGCCTTCTCGCCGAGGGCGAGCGCGGCGATGCCGGCGACGGCGGCGAGGAAGACGATCTGGAGGACCTTCAGCTCGGCGAACGGCGTGATGATGTTCGTCGGGACGATGCCGGTGAGGAAGTCGATCCAGGAGCCGGTGTTCTCCGGGGCCTTGCCGTCCTTCGGGGTCAGGCCGGTGCCCGAGCCCGGGTCGGTGATCAGACCGATCGTGATGCCGATGGCGACCGCGATCAGCGAGGTGATCATGAACCAGAGCAGGGTGCGGGAGGCCAGCCGGGCGGCGTTGTTGACCTTCCGCAGATTGGTGATCGACACCAGGATCGCGAAGAACACGAGCGGCGCGACGGCCAGCTTCAGCAGCCGGATGAAGATGCTGCCGACCTGTTCGAGGGTGTCCTTCAGCCACCCGATGTCCTGGCCTCTGGCGAGCCAGCCGAGGAGCACGCCGAGCACCAGACCGGCGACGATCTGGGCCCAGAACGGGACCTTCGGCAGACGGAGACCGGAGCCGGACGGCTTCTGGTCTACGGGGGACGTCGTGTTCGCGGACACGGACACACTCCAGTGGTGACTGAGGGCGGGGAACGAACGGAAGGCGGCGCCCGTGCGCGAGGAGGTTCAGGGATCGGGGGGCCGCTGTGGTGCCGGGGTCAGGCCGAGCGGGGACAGACCGCGGACATGCAGCGACAGAGGTCGACGTGCAGGCGCGCCACGAGCGGGGGGCTCGCGGCATCGTGGAGGCGCACTGCTGTCTGCATGCCGAATACGTTAACACTGCATCTTTGATGTCCTCAAAGGTCACCTTGGGGTATCGGGGCGCTCCCACCAAGGAATCCTCGACAAAAGCCGCACAAAACCCCATGAAACGCAGAAATCCCGGGCGGAGCTCCGAACGCCCCCACCCGGGATGTGTGACTTATCCGATATTTAGGTGCCGTGCCCCAGGAGTCGGGCCGGGCCGTCTCACCAGGGCGCGGCCTTGGCGTGGTACGTCATGCCGGGCCACGCCTGGACCGGCATGGCCGAGAACACCACCCGGCCCGCGCACATCCCGCGCTGCTCAAGCCCTTCGACGATCTTCGGGATGGCGGCGATCGTCGCCGGCGGCCCCTCGTGGAGCAGGACGATGCCGCCGGCGCGCACCCGGAGCGCGTTCGCCACGATCTCGTCCGTGGGGATGCCCCGCCAGTCGAGCGAGTCCACCGTCCAGAGCACTTCGAGCATCCCGAGCCGGGCCGCGTCCAGCCGTATCCGCGGGTTGGTGCTCCCGTACGGCGGCCGGAACAGCGTCGGCGCCCGGCCCGTCTCGGCCTTGATGGCCCGGCTGGCGTCCCGCAGCTCCTTGAAGGCCGCGTCCGGGGTGAGGGTGTTGAGGTCGGGGTGGCTGTACGAGTGGTTGGCGATCTCGTGCCCGTCGGCGGCGATGCTCCGGGTGTGCTGGGGGTGGGCCTTGACCATGCCGCCGGCCAGGAAGAAGGTCGACCGGACCGAACCCGCGTCGCGCAGCGCCTTCAGCACCTCGGGCGTCGCCTCCGTCGGACCGTCGTCGAACGTGAGCGCCACGTACCCGCCGGGACACCGTTCGCCGGAGTCGGCCTGGGCCACCCCCGGCGCCAGCACCAGGGACATCGCGGTCGCCACCAGCGCGCCGAGCCACGCGCGCGACCTGCTGCGCCTCGTCGTCATGGGGAATTCTCCTCTCGATCGACGTGTGGTGGCCATTGAAACGAGCGGGGCCGGACGGGTCAGTGGTGTTCACACTTTTCGGCTGATCGATACCGGGCGACGGCGCGATAGCGCGCCCCGAGCCGTACGAAAGCACCGCACGCAACGAGGGCACCGCACGCAACGAGGGCCGCACCCGTGACGGGTGCGGCCCTCGTGTCCCAGCCGGCCGTCGGCCGGTACGGCTGGAGCGGAAGCGTTACGCGGAAGCCTGCGGCGCCGCAGCGGACCCCGTGGCGGACCGGCTCGCAGCGGCGGCAGCCGCGGCGTCCACCGCCTCGTCCTCCTGCGACCTGTTCGCCGCCAGCCGCTCCTTCGCCTCGTCGACCTTGCCGGCGATCTGGTCGGACATCGCCTCGCGCTGCTTGCGCAGCAGGACGAAGCTGAGCGGCGCGGAGATCACCAGCGCCAACAGCACGACCCAGACCGAGTTGGACTCGCCGAGGCCCTTGGGCAGGATGCCGAAGTGGACGAGGACCGCCACGACGGCGAGGGAGCCCGCGAAGACCGCGAGACGCATGCCGGTGTACTTGAGCGCGGCGTTCGACTTGGCTGACACGGGTGCCCCTTCTCTCGTCTTTCGTCTTTCGTCGTCCGAGGACGTCACTCCAGTGAAGCACGCACCGGTTTCGATCAGTGCAGCGGTAGCAGCATAAAAACGTCGTCCCGGTCGTCACCGGGCGCGACGCGGATCGCGCCGGGCACCCGACCCACTTCCTTGTAGCCGCAGGAAGCGTAGAAGTCCTCCAGGCCCAGGCCGCCCCGGCAGGTCAGCCGGATCGCCTCGATGCCCTCGAAGCCGCGGGCCGCGTCGGCCGCCGCCGCCAGCAGCCCGCGGCCGTGGCCGCCGCCCTGGAGCCGGGGGTGGACCATGACGGTGTAGAGCCAGACCCAGTGCTTCATCAGCCGGTGGTCGTTGAAGGTGAAGAACGCGGTGGCCGCGACCTCCCCGTCCGGGTCGTGGCCGACGACCAGTCGGGTGCGGCCGTCCACCATCGCGGTGAGGTGCCGCCGCAGCTCCGGGCGGATCTGCTCGGGGGTGGCGGGCGGTACGAAGCCGACCGCGCCGCCCGCGTTGGTGACGTCCGTCCACAGCTTGAGGACGCCGTCGCGCAGCACGGGGTCGACGGGCGGGTCGAGGGTGTACGTGAGGTGCACTGCCGCTGCTTCCCTCACACCCGCATCGGCTGCGGCGACTCGCGCCGGTCCCCGTCCGGGCCCGGGTACTCCCGGATGACCTCGTACCGGGTGTTGCGCTCGACCGGCCGGAAGCCGGCGTCCCGGATCAGCTCCAGCAGGTCGTCCCGGGTGAGCTTGTTGGGGGTGCCGTAGTTGTCCGCGTCGTGGGTGATCTTGTACTCGACGACCGAGCCGTCCATGTCGTCCGCGCCGTGCTGCAGCGCAAGTTGCGCGGTCTGCACGCCGTGCATCACCCAGAAGACCTTGACGTGCGGAACGTTGTCGAAGAGGAGCCGGGAGACCGCGAAGGTCTTCAGCGCCTCCGCGCCGGTGGCCATGGTGGTGCGGGCCTGGAGCCGGTTGCGGACCTTGCCGTCCTGCATGTCGACGAAGTCGTGCTGGTAGCGCAGCGGGATGAAGACCTGGAAGCCGCCGGTCTCGTCCTGGAGTTCGCGCAGCCGCAGCACGTGGTCGACGCGGTGCCGGGGCTCCTCGATGTGCCCGTACAGCATCGTGCAGGGGGTCTTCAGGCCCTTGCTGTGCGCCAGCCGGTGGATGCGCGACCAGTCCTCCCAGTGGGTCTTGTGGTCGACGATGTGCTGGCGGACCTCCCAGTCGAAGATCTCCGCGCCGCCGCCGGTGAGCGATTCGAGGCCGGCCTCGATCAGCTCGTCGAGGATGTCGGATGCCGACATGCCGGAGATCGTCTCGAAGTGGTGGATCTCGGTGGCGGTGAACGCCTTCAGGGAGACGCTCGGCAGGGCTTCCTTGAGGGCGGACAGCGAGCGCGGGTAGTAGCGCCAGGGGAGGTTGGGGTGGAGGCCGTTGACGATGTGCAGCTCGGTGAGGTTGTCGTTCTCCATCGCCTTGGCGAGGCGGACGGCCTCCTCGATGCGCATGGTGTACGCGTCCTTCTCGCCCGGCTTGCGCTGGAAGGAGCAGTAGGCGCACGAAGCGGTGCACACGTTCGTCATGTTGAGGTGACGGTTGACGTTGAAGTGGACGACGTCGCCGTTCTTGCGGGTGCGGACCTCGTGCGCGAGGCCGCCGAGCCAGGCCAGGTCGTCCGAGTCGTAGAGGGCGATGCCGTCCTCGCGGGTCAGCCGTTCGCCGGCCCTGACCTTCTCCTCCAGCTCGCGCTTGAGCCCAGCGTCCATGTGCCCGCCTCCCATTTTTCTCCGTCCATCGGGCTAGGGCGCTTCGCCCTCACCCACGGTACTTCCCCCGCCCGCGGCGGCCCGGGGTGCCCCCGCCCGCCGCACCGGGCGGGGCGTCCGCTCACTCCTCTTCGGGCAGCTCGCCGACCCGGTTCTCCCACTTGGTGGAGAGCACGATCGTGGTGCGGGTGCGGGAGACCCCGCGGGTGCCGCTGAGCCGGCGGATGGTCTTCTCCAGACCGTCGACGTCGCTGGCGCGCACCTTGAGCATGTACGAGTCGTCGCCGGCGATGAACCAGCAGTCCTCGATCTCCGCGAGGTCGCGCAGCCGGCGCGCCACGTCCTCGTGGTCGGCGGCGTCGGAGAGGGAGATCCCGATCAGGGCGGTGACGCCGAGACCGAGGGAGGCCGCGTCGACGGTGGCGCGGTAGCCGGTGATGACGCCCGCGGCCTCCAGTCGGTTGATCCGGTCGGTGACGCTGGGGCCGGAGAGTCCCACGAGCCGTCCCAGCTCGGCGTAGGAGGCCCTGCCGTTCTCCCGGAGGGCCTGGATGAGCTGCCTGTCCACCGCGTCCATAAGCCTGGAGCCTTCCATTGTTCAGCAATCCAGCGAAGTATCAGAAAGAAACTAAGGCACGCAGGGTAGAACCCCTACGATTCCCCGAGAAGTTCTGGTGGTCTGAAGCCGCACGGCGGCACGGGGACGGGACCGAGGCGCGAACCTGGGCCGATGCCTGGGGCCTGGGCCGGGCCTGGGCCGGTGGCACTACGGTGTGCCCCGGTCGGCGCGGTACGCCGCCCCCAATTCCCCCTCCCAGCGGCGGTAGAGGGTGTGCGCCACCCCCACCGCGTCCAGCGCCCGCCCGGCGACGAAGTCCACCAGGTCCTGGATGTGCGTGGCCCCGGCGTAGAAGGCGGGCGACGCGGGCAGCACGACCGCCCCGGCGTCGTCCAGGGCCACCAGGTGTCGCAGCGTCTGTCCGTGCAGCGGCGTCTCGCGCACCGCGACGACCAGGGGCCGCCGCTCCTTGAGCGTCACGCTCGCCACCCGCTGGAGGAGGTCCTTCGAGAGACCGAGCGCAACGCCCGCGACGGCCGCGGTCGACGCGGGGACAATCAGCATCCCCTTCGCCGGGTACGACCCGGACGACGGCCCGGCCGCGAGGTCCCCCGCGCTCCAGTGCCGCACCCCCGACACGTCCACGTCGAAGGTCCCCGGCGCGCCGTCGGCGCCGCGGGCCAGCCACTGCCGCAGGTCGTCGCGCCAGTGCGCGTCCCGGAAGGAGATCCCCGTCTCGTCGAGCAGGGTCAGCCGCGACGCCCGCGACACGACGAGGTCGACGTCCTCGCCGGCGTCGATGAGCCCCCGCAGCACGGCGGCGGCGTACGGCGTCCCCGACGCCCCCGACACCCCCACGACCCAGGGCCGCCGGACGCGCTCGCGCGCCACCTCGGGCGCTTCCCCGCTCGCTTCACTTCGTGCTGACTCCACACCGGGAGCCTATCCGGGCCCACCGAGGGCGTCCCCACCGTCCCGGTCCGTCCCGGTCCTGTCCGGTCAGGGTCCTTCAGCCGACGCGGCCGACCTTGACGACGGTCACCGTGATCGTCTCGTCCTCCGCCTGATAGAGCACTCGCCAAGCTCCCACCCGAAGTCGGTAGAAGCCGGACCCGCCCAGAGGTCGCGCCGCATCAGGATGTGGCGCCTCCGCCAGTCCCGCGATCGCCGCCCAGGCACGCCTTCGCGCCGACGGGGTCGTCGGCGCGAAGGCTCCTGAGTTCCTTGAGAGCGCGTAAGTCCCAGACGATGGTGCGGTTCACAGTCCGGCCTGCCGATCGTCTTCCTCCAGCAGCGCCGCGACCTCTTCGTGGCTGAGCAGTGTCTTGTGAGGGTCAGCCGCACGCCGCCTGGCCTCTTCGAGGTCGGCGGCGTCCCGCAGCCGCTCCAGCTCTTCCAGTTCCTCTATGGGAACGAGCGCCGCGGCGGGCTTCCCGTACTCGCTGATGACGAAGTGTTCTTGCCCGTGGCGGACCCGGCCGACCAACTGGCCCAACTGGTTCCGCGCCTCGACCAACGGAAAAGTCTCCATGCCAAAACTGTACACAGTTGCGGGTCCGTACGGCTTTGGGTTTCGGACGGCGACTACACCGTCAGACCACGCACCACCAGATCCAGCAGCGCGCACACGAAAAGGGTAATTCCGATAAACCCATTGACCGTGAAGAACGCCCGGTTCAGCCGGGACAGGTCGTGCGGGCGCACGATGGTGTGCTCGTAGACGAAGGCGCCGGCCACGATCACCAGGCCCACCCAGAAGAAGGCCCCCGCGTCCGTCGCGAGGCCGAACCAGACCAGCAGGGCCGTGGTCACGACGTGGCAGGCGCGGGCGCCGTGCAGGGCCGCGGGGACGCCGAAGCGGGCGGGGACCGACTTCACGCCCTCCACCCGGTCCGCCTCCACGTCCTGCGCGGCGAAGATCAGGTCGAAGCCGCCGATCCAGACGCCGACCGCGAGCCCGAGGATCACCGCGTCCCACGACCACGCGCCGGTGACCGCGAGCCACGCCCCGATCGGGCCGATCGCCTGCGCCAGGCCCAGGATCGCGTGCGGGTAGTTCGTGAACCGCTTGCCGTACGGATAGACCACCATCGGGACGACGGCGACCGGCGCCAGCGCCAGACAGAGCGGGTTCAGCGCGGCGGCGGCGCCCAGGAAGACCACGAGGGCGATCAGCGCGCCGGTCCAGGCCGAGCGCACGCTCACCGCGCCGGTGACCAGCTCCCGGCCCGCGGTGCGCGGATTGCGGGCGTCGATCTCCCGGTCGATGATCCGGTTGCACGCCATCGCGAAGGTGCGCATCCCCACCATCGCGACCGTGACCAGGCCCAGCTCCGCCCAGTGGACGCTCTCGTCCGCCTGGTACATCGCGGTCAGGGCGGCGATGTACGCGAACGGCAGCGCGAAGACCGAGTGCTCGATCATCACCAGCCGCAGGAACGCCTTGACCTTGCTGCCGCCGGCCGGACGGGCGGGCCCGGCGGGGCCAGCGGCGTCCGCCGCGTCGGCCGCCGCCGCCATCACAGCCCGTATTCCTTCCAGCGCCGGTCCACCAGCGCCGCCGTCGACGGGTCGGACTCCACCATGTTCGGCCAGCCGCGGGTGTAGCCCTCCTCGGGCCACTTCTCCGTGGCGTCGATGCCGGCCTTACCGCCCCAGAACTGCTGGTACGAGGCGTGGTCGAGGTGGTCGACCGGGCCTTCGACGACGCTGAGGTCCCGGGCGTAGTCGGTGTTCCCGAGGGCCCGCCACGCGACCTCGTGCAGATCGTGCACGTCGCAGTCCGAGTCCACGACGATGATCAGCTTCGTCAGGGACATCATGTGCGCGCCCCAGATCGCCGACATCACCTTCTGCGCGTGCTTGGGGTACCTCTTGTCGATCGAGACGATCGCGCAGTTGTGGAAGCCGCCCGCCTCGGGCAGGTGGTAGTCCACGATGTCCGGCACGATGATCTTCAGCAGCGGCAGGAAGAAGCGCTCCGTGGCCCGCCCCAGCGGCCCGTCCTCCGTCGGTGGCCGGCCGACCACGATCGACTGGAGCAGCGGGCGCTTGCGCATCGTCACGCAGTCGATCTTCAGCGCGGGGAACGGCTCCTGCGGGGTGTAGAAACCGGTGTGGTCGCCGAACGGCCCCTCCGGCAGCATCTCCCCCGGCTCCAGCCAGCCCTCGATCACGACCTCCGCCTGCGCCGGCACCTGGAGCGGCACCGTCTTGCAGTCGACCATCTCGATCCGCTTGCCCTGCACGAAACCGGCGAACAGGTACTCGTCGATGTCGCCGGGCAGCGGCGCGGTGGAGGAGTACGTCACCGCCGGCGGGCAGCCGAAGGCGATCGCGACCGGCAGCCGCTCGCCGCGCCTGGCCGCGACCTGGTAGTGGTTCGCGCTGTCCTTGTGGATCTGCCAGTGCATCCCGATGGTGCGCTTGTCGTGGCGCTGGAGCCGGTACAGACCGAGGTTGCGCACCCCGGTCTCCGGGTGCTTGGTGTGGGTCAGCCCCAGGTTGAAGAAGGAGCCGCCGTCCTCGGGCCAGGTGAACAGCGCCGGGAGCTGGTCGAGGTCGACGTCGTCGCCCTGGAGGACCACCTCCTGCACGGGCGCGTCCTTCACCTTCTTCGGCGGCACGTGCACCATCGAGCCGAGCTTGCCGAACGCCTCGCGCACCCCGACGAAGCCGTGCGGCAGCTCCGGCTTCAGCAGCCCGCCGATCTTGTCGCTGATGTCCTCGTACGACTTGAGGCCAAGCGCCTTCAACAGCCGGCGGTCGGTGCCGAAGACGTTCATCGCGAGCGGCATCGAGGCCCCGCGCACGTTCTCGAACAGGAGCGCCGGGCCGCCCGACTTGTTCACCCGGTCGACGATCTCCCCGACCTCCAGGTGCGGATCCACTTCCACCTTGATGCGCTTGAGGTCTCCCTCGCGCTCCAGAGCCCTGAGCAGGGAGCGAAGATCGTCGTAAGCCATGGGCCCAGTATCCGGTACCGGATACCCTGGGGGAGTCACCGGGGCCCTCGCCGGCTCCGCCGCCTCTAGCTGGGGGACCGTTCGGCCATGCTCAGGACTCTTCTGCCCCTCCTGGTCCTGGGGATGTGGATCTACGCCTTCATCGACGTGCTGAACACGCCGGAGAAGGAGGTCCGCAACCTCCCCAAGGTGGCCTGGGTGATCATCGTCCTCCTCTTCATGCCGCTCGGCCCCATCGCCTGGTTCATCGCCGGCCGCCCACGCAGGGCGGTCGCGGGCGGCGGCCTCGCCGCGGCGTTCGGCGGCGGCGGGTCCCGGGGCGGCCGGGGCGGCGGTTGGGTGGCCCCCGACGACAACCCGGACTTCCTGAAGTCGCTGGGCGACGAGGGCAAGGACCGGGGCCGGGAGAAGAAGGACGAGGGCGAGCCGGACGAGGCGAAGGGCGACGAGAAGTAGCGGTCGCGGTCGGAGCCCGGATTCGCGGGCTGACCGACGGGCCCGCCGGTCGCACCGACGGGCCGGTGGCAGAGGGTTGGTACGGCGGCGCAGGTCAGCCGATGTTGACCCAGGGGGACCAGGCGGACAGGGCCCCGCCCCCGTGCAACCGGATCCTGATCTTGCCGGTCTCCCGGAAGTTGTGGTTGCAGGTCTTGACCGTCCCCGCACCGGTGGACACGGTGCACTTCCCGGTCCCGCTGGTGTAGTTGAGGTCGTACTCGACGGCCGCGTAGTGGCCGTCGGCCCTGGTGTCGCCACGGCGTGGGGCTTTCCGCGCCCGTCGGACTTCTCCCGGGCGTTCCGCGCCCGCTACGGCCGACCGCCGAGCGACTTCCGCGCCGCGGCGTTGGCGGCGAGGCGCAGAGCGTGAGGAAAGGCGAACGCCCCGCTCGGTCGTGGTGACCGGGAGGGGCGTTCGGCAACGGGCGTGGGCGGGCGTTACGCGTAGGAGTGGAGGCCCTGGACGAACATGTTCACGCCGTAGTAGTTCCACAGCCAGCACACGAACGCGATCAGACCCAGCACCGCAGCCTTGCGGCCCTTCCAGCCGGCGGTGGCGCGGGCGTGGAGGTAGGCGGCGTAGACGACCCAGGTGATGAAGGACCAGACCTCCTTGGGGTCCCAGCCCCAGTAGCGGCCCCAGGCGGACTCCGCCCAGATCGCGCCGGCGATGATCGCGAACGTCCACAGCGGGAAGACCGCCGCGTTCACCCGGTACGCGAACTTGTCGAGCGTCGCGGCCGACGGCAGGCGCCCCAGCACGGAGACGGCGAAGTTGCTCGGCTTCTCGCCGCGGGCGAGCTTGGCCTCGTGGAAGTCGCGGAAGAGGTACAGCATCGAGCCGACCGCGCCGATGTAGAAGACCGCACCGCAGATGATGGCCGTGGAGACGTGGATGACCAGCCAGTACGAGTCGAGCGCCGGGACGAGCTGGTCGCTCTCGGTGTAGAAGACGGCGACGGCCAGGCCCAGGTCGGCGAGGATCGTCAGGATCAGCGGCAGGCCGAGCCAGCGGACGTTCTTCTTCGCGACGAGGAGCGCGAGGTAGGTGCCGACCGCCACCGCACCGAAGGTGATGGAGAACTCGTACATGTTCCCCCACGGCACCCGCTTCACGGAGATCGCGCGGGTGATGACGCCGCCCGCCTGGAGGATCCAGGCGAGGGCGGTGAGGGAGATGGCGATGCGGCCGTAGAGGTCGCCCTTGAACGTGCCGCCGGCGGCGCCGGGTCCGTCGGGGACGTCACGGTTGCCGGCGGCGGAACGGGTGACCACCTTCGGCTTGTCGAGGACGGCGGTGGAGCCCTGCTGTCCCTGCTTGCCGCGCACCTGGACGGTGACGGCGGAGGCGGCCGGGGCGGCGGCATCCGAGGTCAGGAGCGCGGCGGTACGACCGACCTTGCTGCGGCTGCCGAAGATCCACTCGGCGATGTGCGCGAGGAAGGCGAGGGTGTAGACGGCCATCGCCGAGTAGATCAGGATGTTGCTGATCTCGGCGAAGGTCTCGTTGGTAGCGGCGGCGAGAGTCACTTCTCAGCCCCTTCGGCGGAAACTTCGGTGTGATGAGGGTCGGTGGCGTCGGCGGTGTCTTCTGATGCTGGTGGTGCTTCGGCGTCGGCGGATGCGGATGCGGACGGTGCGTCCGGCGCGGTGTCCGACTCTACGTCCGCACCGCTCCCCGACTCCGCACCGGCCTCGCGCTTCGAGCCGGCTTCGGATTCCTGCTCCGGCTCCGGCTCCGCTGCCGGCGGCGCCTGCTCGTACAACCGCAGGGCCAGCGCGCCCAGCTCCTCCGGCAGCTTCGGCGACTCGCTGCGGCCCAGGCCGGCCATCTCGACGACCGTGACGCCGTCCTTACCGGTGACGACCCGCACCCACACCCGTCGCCGCTGGACGAAGAGGGAGACCGCGAGGCCGACGACCGCGGCGACCGCGCCCGCGAGCGCCCAGCCGGTGCCCGGCTGCTCGGAGATCTGGAAGCTGGCCCACTCCTTGATGTCCTTCTCGAAGGTGATGGAGCCCGCGCCGTTCGGCAGCGTCATCGTCTCGCCGGGCAGCAGCAGTTGCTTGAAGATCTCGCCCTTCTCGTCCTTGAACTGCTCCAGCTTGGCGGTGTCGAGCTGGTAGACGTTCTGCGGGATGCCCGAGCCGCTGCTGATGGTGCCGCGGTAGGCGTTCAGCGCCAGGACGGGGAAGTCCAGCCCGGGGAACTGCGAGAACATCGAGCTGACCTCGTGCCCGCCGAACGTCGGGACGAACCACGCCTTGAAGCCGAGCTGGTCCTTCTTGCCGTTCTTGTCGGTGTAGCCGTCCAGCACCTTGATCGCGCCGGACGAGGTGATCATGCCGTCGACCGGCAGCAGCGGCACCGGCCGCTTGTCGACGACGATCTTCCCCCGGCCGTCCCGGACGGTGACGACCGGCGCGTAGCCGTGGGCGAGCAGATGGACCTTGGTGCCGTCGACTTCCAGCGGCTCGTTGACCTTTATGACGGCGTCCTGCTCCTTGCCGTCGGGCTTGCCCCAGCGCACGGACGCCTCGAAGGTGCGGGCGGTGCCCTTCTGCGGGCCGGTGCGCTCGTACGTCGCGTCGAAGCTCTTGAGGTCGAACCAGAACGGATTCAGGTCGTCCCGGTCGTACAGGGCGCCGGAGCGGAAGTCGTCGTACTGGGTGAGGGTGTTGGCGAAGCCGTCGCCCTCGATGATCAGCTTGCCGCCCTCGGACTTGAAGAGCTGGCCGGCGGCGAACGCCAGCAGCATCACGATCAGCGCGACGTGGAAGATCAGGTTGCCGGCTTCGCGCAGGTAGCCCTTCTCTGCGGCGACCGCGTCACCGACGACGTGCGCGCGGAAGCGGCGACGCTTGAGCATGCCGAGCGCGGCCTCGCGCACCTGCTCGGGGTCGGCGTCGGTGCGCCACGTCGTGTACGCGGGCATCCGGGTCAGCCGGCCGGGCGCACCCGGGGGGCGGCTGCGGAGCTGGCCGACGAACTGCCAGGTGCGCGGCACGATGCAGCCGATGAGGGAGACGAAGAGCAGGATGTAGATCGCGGAGAACCACACCGAGCTGTAGACGTCGAAGAGCTGGAGCTTCTCGAAGATCGGCGCCCAGAACTCGTTGTTCTCCTTCCAGGTCTCGACCTTGAGGTCGTCGACCATGCGCTGGGGGATCAGCGAGCCCGGGATCGAGGCGAGGGAGAGCAGGAAGAGCAGGATCAGGGCGACCCGCATGGAGGTCAGCTGCCGCCAGAACCAGCGGACCCAGCCCACGATGCCGAGGGTGGGGCCGCCGGTGAGTTCCTCGCGGGGGGCGGTGGACAGCTGGGCGCCGGCCGCTTCCTCCCGTCGTGCCTCGGTCTGCTGCGGCTCGTTCCGCTGCGGGTCGTCGTTCTTCGCCGTCTCGGACTGCGCCGGCGTCGTCGTCTTGCTCATCGGGTCAGATCCCTACCGTGAAGCCCGTGGACCAGACCTGCATCTGCTGCATCATGGTGTCCCAGACACCGGTCAGCATGAGGAGTCCGGTCGCGATCATCATGATGCCGCCGGCGCGCATCACCCACACATAGTGCTTCTTCACCCAGGCGAACGCGCCGAGCGCCTTGCGGAAGGCGATCGCGGTCAGCACGAACGGCAGGCCCATGCCGATGCAGTACGCGACCGTGAGCGTGGCCCCGCGGCCCGCGCTGCCCTGGTCGGCGGCGAGCGTCAGCACCGCGGCGAGCGTGGGGCCGATGCACGGGGTCCAGCCGACGCCGAAGAGCGCACCGAGGACGGGCGCGCCGAGCAGGCCGGTGGTCGGCTTGGTGTGGAAGCGGAACTCGCGGCGGGTCATCCACGGCATCGCGCCCATGAAGAAGGCCCCCATGAGCACCATCAGCACCCCGAGGATCTTCGTGAGGATCCCCTTCTCCTCCTGGAGGGTGGCGCCGAAGAAGCCGAAGAGCGCTCCGCCCGAAACGAAGACGACCGTGAAGCCGAGGACGAAGAGGGAGGCGCCGAGGGCCATCCGACCGCGCTTGGCCTCCGCCAGGTCGGTGCCGCCGATTCCGGTGACGTACGAGAGGTAGCCGGGGACGAGCGGCAGGACGCACGGGGAGAAGAAGGAGACCAGTCCGCCGAGGACCGCGATCGGTATGGCGACGACGAGGGCGCCGCCGAGCACGGTCGAGTTGATGTCTGTCGAGGCGAGTAGCACCGCCGGCTCCGCGTACGTCACGGGATCACTTCTCCGCGGCCACGGGGTCGACCATCTTGCGCAGGTCCTTCTCGGAGATCGCCTTCAGCGAGCGCGCCGCCACCTTGCCGTCCCGGTCGACGACGATGGTGGAGGGGATGGCCTGCGGGTGCAGCGTCCCCTTCGGGAAGCCGCTGATGATCAGCTTGCCCGCGGGGTCGTAGAGGCTCGGGTACGGAACGCCGTACTCCTTCTCGAAGTCGATCGCGTCCTTCTTGGTGACGTCGCGGGTGTTGAGCCCCACGAACTCCACGCCCTGGTCCTTGGTCTCCTTGGAGACCTTGGCGAAGGCGGGGGCCTCGGCCCGGCAGGGCTCGCACCACGAGCCCCAGACGTTCAGCACGACCACCTTGCCCTTGAGGTCGGCGACGTCGAGGGACTCGCCTTCGAGGGTGTCGCCCGCGATCTTCCCGATCGCCTTGCGGTCTTCCTTGGCGACGGTGGAGATGCCGCCGGTGTCGGTGACGAAGTTCGTCTGACCGCCGCCCCCGGAGGTTCCTCCGTCGGTGCAGGCGGACAGGGTGAGCGCCCCGGTCACCAGGAAGGCGGCCGTGAGGGCAGCGCGATGCGCACGGCTGAGGCTCATGTGAAAAGTTTCGCATGGCTGATTCAGCGATCTTTGGGACCCCCCTCGATGCCCGCTAGAACCCCATTGGGCGGGTGGCGCCCCTTGTCAAGAAGCCTTAAGGAAAGTGTTCCAGCCGCCTTCGGGCGCACGACCCACGTCGAGGGTGCGGAGCTTGGCGAGGACGGCCGGGTCCTGGGCGTCGAGCCAGTCGCAGAGCTGTCGGAAGGAGACGAGGCGTACGTCCTTCTTCCCCGCCATGCCGCGGATCGCCGCCTCCACGGCGTCCATGTATATCCCGCCGTTCCACTGTTCGAAGTGGTTGCCTATGAACAGCGGTGCGCGATTGGACTCGTACGCGCGACGGAAGCCCGCCAGGTACGCGCCGGCGGCCTGCTCGCGCCAGCCGGCGCGCTTGGCGACCGCGCCCTGGGTGGCGTTCCCCGACTGGTTGACCATGAAGTTGTAGTCCATCGAGAGCACTTCGAAGGAGCGGCCGGGGAAGGGCACCTGCTGGAGCGGGAAGTCCCACAGGCCCTGGCGCTTGCCTGGCCAGACCTGGCGGCCACCGGGCGAGCTGGCGTCGTAGCGCCAGCCGAGCTTCTTCGCGGTGGGCAGCAGCCGGTCCTGGCCGAGCAGGCAGGGGGTGCGGCTGCCGATGAGTTCCTTGGCGTAGTCGAAGGGCAGCGGGTCGACGTCCGAGAACCCGGTGTGCGTGCGCCACTTCGTGACGAACGCCACGGCCTGGTCTATCTCGTTCTCCCAGTCGGCCGGGGTCCAGCGGGCGACGGAACGCGCGCTCTCGCCGCAGAAGTGGCCGTTGAAATGGGTGCCGACCTCATGGCCGGAGAGCCAGGCACGGCGCACTTCGCCGAGCGTCTTCCTTATGTTCTCGTCGGTGAGGTAACCGATGTCGGACGCGCCGACGCGGTTGTTCGGCGGACGGTAGAGGTCCTTCTTGGACTCCGGGAGGAGATAGAGGCCGGAGAGGAAGAACGTCATTCCCGCATTGCACTCGTCGGCGACCTTGAGGAAGCGGGAGAAGAGCCCGCTGCCGGTCTCCCCCGCGCCGTCCCAGGAGAAGACCACGAATTGCGGCGGGGCCTGGCCGGGGGCGAGCGGAGTGGGCGCCGGCGGTTGCTTCGGCTGCTTGCCGGTGTCGGAGGTGGAGCCGTCGCCGATCGGCTTTCCGGGGACGGTGGGCGACGGAGTACGACCGACACCGCCGTCGCCCTTCGCACCGCCGTCCCCTTGGCCGCCGCTGCCGCTGCCGCCGAGGGCGCCGCAGCCGACGAGGCCGGTGGCAGCCGCGGCTGCCAGCCCCGCGCCGATCGCTTTGCGTCGGGTGATTCGCCCGTTGTCGTTGCGCATTGCCGTTCCCGTCCCCGTCCCCGTGGATTTCTCCGTGCATGGGGTGAGAGGTCACAGCCAAGCCATGGGTTCCGCAATTGGGACGCCTTTTGCCCAATGGTGACGAAAGCGCACCTCGCCGTTTCCCTACGGAATCATGACCACTGCGCCCCGGTGGTCGGTTGCTCGCGCAGTTCCGCCCCCCTACGCCCAGAGAGGCGTGGGGGACCCCCAGCGCCCCTAAACCCCCTGCCCCGCAGGTGACTGACAGGGTGAGCGAAACAGGGGCGCGGGGAACTGCGCGAACAGCCCACCACCGGGCCGCAGAGACCAACGCTCCCGCAGGAAAACGGCGCTACGTCCAGCCGCGCAACGTCCAACCGCATAACGTCGCGCCCGCGCGACCTACGCGCCGAACGCCTTCGACTTCCCCTTCACCGGCTTCGCTCCCGCCCGCAGGTGCGCCGGCACGAGGTCGATCGCCGGCTCCGTGTAACCCACGGAGACGATCTTGTCGCCTTCGTAGGTGAACGAGGTCAGCGAGGCGAGGGTGCACTGCCGCCGGCGCGGGTCGTGCCACAGCCGACGCCGCTCGACGTAGCTGCGGACGATCCAGATCGGCAGCTGGTGGCTGACGCAGACCGCCTCGTGGCCGCGGGCCGCGTCCCGGGCCGCGTCCAGCGCGCCCATCATCCGTACGACCTGCTCGATGTACGGCTCGCCCCAGGACGGGCGGAACGGGTTGGTCAGGTGCCGCCAGTTCCCGGGCTTGCGCAGGGCGCCGTCGCCGACGCCGAAGGTCTTGCCCTCGAAGACGTTCGCCGCCTCGATCAGCCGGTCGTCGGTGGCGACGACCAGGCCGTGGTTCTTGGCGACCGGGTCGGCGGTCTCCTGGGCGCGCTCCAGCGGGGAGGCCACGACGTGGGTGACGTCCCGGCCGGCCAGGGCCTCGGCGACCTTGTCGGCCATCTGACGGCCGAGTTCGGACAGGTGGTACCCGGCGCGGCGGCCGTAGAGCACGCCGTCGGGGTTGTGCACCTCGCCGTGGCGCACCAGGTGGACGACGGTCCGCTCCGCTCCCCCGTCCGCGCTCGCGCCCGCGCTCTGCTGCGCGCTCATGCGGTGGCCTCCGCTGCGGCGCGTGCGGCGGCCGGCAGCGCGGCGGCGACCTTCTCGATCGCGCGCTCGTCGTGGGCCGTGGAGACGAACCAGGACTCGAAGGCGGACGGCGGCAGGTAGACGCCGTCGGCCAGCAGGGAGTGGAAGAAGGCGTTGAAGCGGAAAGCTTCCTGCCGCTTCGCGTCCTCGTACGAGCGCACCTCGGCGTCCGTGAAGAAGACGGAGAACATGTTGCTCGCGCTCTGCAGCCGGTGGGCCACGCCCTCCTTGGTCAGGGCGTCCGTGACCAGGGCCTGGATCTGCGCGGAGACCGCGTCCACCCGCTCGTACGCGGCGTCGTCCAGCAGCCGCAGCTGCGCGAGGCCGGCGGCGGTGGCGATCGGGTTCCCGGAGAGGGTGCCGGCCTGGTAGACGGGGCCGGCGGGGGCGAGGTGGCCCATCACGTCCGCCCGGCCGCCGAAGGCCGCCGCGGGGAAGCCGCCGCCCATCACCTTGCCGAAGGTCATCAGGTCCGGCGCGACGCCCTCGACGCCGTACCAGCCGGCCTTGCTGGTGCGGAAGCCGGTCATGACCTCGTCGGAGACGAAGAGCGCACCGTGCTCGCGGCACAGGTCCTTCAGCCCCTGGTTGAAGCCGGGCAGCGGCGGGACCACGCCCATGTTGCCGGGGGACGCCTCCGTGATCACGCAGGCGATCTCGCCGGGGTGCGCGGCGAACGCGGCGCGCACCGCCTCCAGGTCGTTGTACGGCAGCACGACGGTCTCCCCCGCCTGCGCACCGGTGACGCCCGGGGTGTCCGGCAGCCCGAACGTGGCGACGCCCGACCCGGCCGCGGCAAGCAGCGCGTCCACGTGCCCGTGGTAGCAGCCGGCGAACTTGACCACCTTCGCCCGGCCGGTGAAACCGCGCGCCAGCCGGATGGCGGACATGGTGGCCTCGGTGCCGCTGGAGACGAGCCGCACCTGCTCGACGGGGGCGATCCGGGCCACGATCTCCTCGGCGAGGGCCACCTCGCCCTCGCCCGGCGTGCCGAAGGACGTGCCGCGGGCCACGGCCGCCTGCACGGCCGCCAGGACCTCCGGGTGCGAGTGGCCGAGAATCATCGGTCCCCACGAGCAGACGAGGTCGACGTACTCGCGGCCGTCGGCGTCGGTGAGGTAGGGGCCGCTGCCGGAGACCATGAACCGGGGCGTGCCGCCGACGGCTCGGAAGGCGCGTACGGGAGAGTTGACGCCGCCGGGCGTCACGACGGAGGCGCGGTCGAACAGCGCCTGCGAAACTGGGGCTTCGTATGGATACGACACTTTGGCCACTCTGTCCTGATCTGCGATTCGAGGGTGGGGCGGCCGGGGCCCGACGGACGGTGGATCTCGGCCACTGATGAGTGAGGAGCGGGGACCGCTCCGTATTACGAAACGGCGTCAGCCTCCTCGCATCTGCGAAACTGGGGCCATACAGGGAAGACTCATGCAATCCATGGTGTCAGAGGCCCGGAGCGTTCCACGCGGACAGGTGTTTCACCCGTCGCTCGTGGGGGAGGTCACTGTCACGATGATCGGGTTGCGCGGCGGGGGCTGCGAGTGGTCGGGTGGAGATATGTATCGCGGTGGCGGACTGGGCGAAGGGACCGACGACCTGGGTCCTGAGCCCACCGGGCGGGGCAGGCACCGGCGGGGCGACGCGGACGCGAACGCACGCGCACACGCGCATGCGAACGCGGAAGCGAACGCGAGCGCCTCGGGAGGCAGGAGCGCCCGCGTGGGGGTGACGTACAAGTACTTCGGCGCACCGGACGGCGCCACCGCGGCGAGAGTGCCGATCTCGATGCGCCCGGAGGAGCTGGGCGGCGACGAGCTGGGCATGGGCGGCCTCTTCACCAAGATCAAGCCCGAGACCATAGCCGCGATGGTCCTCACCGGCATAGAAGGCATGCCCCTGCACAAGGTCCCGCCGCTTGAGCTGGTCGTCCTCCACCCCGACTACGCCGTCGTGAAGCTGCCGACGACCGTGGTCGACCCGCTGCGCGGCGTGGGCGAGGAGTCCGTCGGCGCCGCCGCCTTCATCTGGTCGACGGTCCCCGACCGCGGGGGCCCGCGCGACGCGTTCAACGTCTACCAACTGCTCCACGAGTGGCAGGACTTCTCCCACCGACTGCACGAGGCGGGGCACCAGCCGTACTGCCTGGTGTGGCCGTGAGCTGCCGTCCCGTCGGCTGAGCCGTACGGGATCGTCGCTGGAGTCCCCCGTCCCGGGCGCCAGATCCGGCCATGGGCCGTCAGGGGGTGCGCACGGGGTCGGTCGGGCAGGTGCGGGGGAAGGCCCGGCGGTAGTCGCCGGGGGTGACGCCGACGTGTCGCAGGAAGTGGTGGCGCAAGTTGTTCGCCGTGCCGAGGCCGCTGAGTTCGCCGACCTTGTCGACGGGCAGGTCCGTGCTCTCCAACAACTCCCTCGCCCGGCCCAGGCGTTGGGCGAGCAGCCACTGGAGGGGCGTGGTGCCGGTGGCGGCCTGGAGGCGGCGGTAGAAGGTGCGGGGGCTCATCGCGGCCCGGCGGGCCAGGTCGTGCACCGTCAGGGGGCGGTCCAGATGGGCGCGGGCCCAGTCGAGGACGGGTGCCAGGCCCTCGTCGTCCCGCTCGGGCACGGACTCGTCGATGAACTGCGCCTGGCCGCCCGGCCGGTGGGCGGGCACCACCATCCGGCGGGCGAGTTGGTTGGCGACGCGGGCGCCGAGGTCGCGGCGGACCAGGTGGAGGCAGAGGTCGAGGCCGGCGGTGAGGCCCGCGCTGGTCAGGACGGAGCCGTCGTCGACGTACAGCACGGAGTCGTCGACCTCGACCTTCGGGTAGCGGCTGGCGAGTTGGGCGGTGTGCATCCAGTGGGCGGTGGCGCGGCGGCCGTCGAGCAGGCCGGCCTCGGCGAGTGCGAAGGCGCCGGTGCAGAGGGAGACCATGCGGGCGCCGGAGTCGTACGCGCGGCGCAGCGCGGCGATCAGTTCGGGCGGCAGCGGCCGGCCCTCCTCAACGCAGGCGTCGGGCACGGAGGGGACGATGACGGTGTCCGCGCCCTCCAGGCCGTCGAGTCCGTACGGGGTGCGCAGGGTCAGGCCGACGGCGCCGGTGTCCGCGGCGTCGGGTTGGCCGACGCCGTCCCGGGTGCCGCACAGCCGCATCTCGTACCAGGGGTCGGCGAGGTCGGGCTGGGGCTTTCCGAAGACCGTGCAGGGGATGCTCAGCTCGTACAGGTCCCAGGAGGGGAGTCCGATCTCCTCGGTGGCTACGACGGCGACCGTTCCAGCGCTCATGGTCGAAGGCTAGGGGGCCGCGGCGGCGTGGCAGGAATTTGGTGGTCGACGGCACTGGCGTCACTGTCGGCGCCGCTGCCCCGCTGCGATCTTGGTGTGCAGACGAAGCACACCCAACGGAGGAGCAGGGCCGATGAGTTCCAAGACGACGAGTTCCGAGGCGGCGGCTGGGCGCGGGGCGGTGACCGTGCTGGGCCTGGGTTCGATGGGTACGGCGCTGGCCACGGCGCTGCTGGCGGCGGGCCACCCGACCACCGTGTGGAACCGCTCCCCCGAGAAGGCAGCGCCGCTGGTGGCGCGGGGCGCGGTGCTCGCCGGGAGCGTACGGGAGGCGATCGAGGCGAGCCCGTTGGTGATCTCCGTGGTGCTGGACTACCCGGCGCTGTACTCGGTGGTCGACCCCGAGCTCGACGCGCTGAAGGGCAGGTCGCTGATCAATCTGACCTCCGGCTCGCCGGAACAGGCCCTGGCGGCGGTGGAGTGGGCGCGCGGGGCCGGCGTCGACTACCTCGACGGCGCGATCATGACGACCCCGCCCGGCGTGGGCCGCCCTGATGTCATGTTCCTGTTCAGCGGCGACCGTACGGTCTTCGACGCGCACGGCCGGACCCTGGAGGTCCTGGGCGACCCCCTCTACCTGGGCGCCGAACCGGGGCTCGCCTCGCTGTACGACACGTCCCTGCTCGGCCTGATGTGGGCGACGATGACCGGTTGGCTGCACGGCACCGCGGTGGTCACGGCCGAGGGCACGAAGGCGACGGACTTCACCGCGGTTGCGCTGCGCTGGCTGGGCACGGTGGGCAACTTCGTCACCCGCTACGCCGAGCAGGTCGACCGCGGCGAGTACCCCGGTGACGACGCCACCGTGGACGTCCAGATCGCGGTGATCGACCACCTGCTGCACGCGGCGCAGGCGCGGGGCGTCGACAACGCGTTGCCGCGGTTGTTGAAGACCTTGATGGAGCGGGCGTCGGCGGCGGGCCACGGCGCGGACAGCTACGGCAGCCTCATCGAGGTGCTGCGCACGAAGTGACGCGACGGCGCCCGCTCGCCGTCGCCGCGCGGACATGGCCGCCGTTTCCCTGCGGGAGCGTTGGTCCCTGCGGCCCGGTGGGTGGCTTGTCGCGCAGTTCCCCGCGCCCCTAAACACCTCCGCCCTAGCCCGCAGGCGAACGACGGGGCAGCGAATCAGGTGGCGCTGGGGGTCCCCCCATGCCCTCTGGGCATAGGGGGCGGAACTGCGCGAACAGCCCACCACCGGGCCGCGGAGACCAACGCTCCCGCGAGGGAACGGCGGATATGTCCAGGCCGCAGCGAAGGAACCCGCGGCGGACGGGGACGCAGCCGGAGGCTAGTCCGTCGCGACCAGCCTCGTCACGCCCGCATCCACCCGCAGGCTCGTGCAGATCTCGTACAGCCCCGCCTCCCGCACGCCCTCGGGGACCTCGAACGTGCCCACCGCCGTGCCGTCCTTCGTCGCCACGGGTACGGGGTGGTCGTACCGCCCCGTCTCCTCCACGGCCGCCAGGATCTTTCCGTCTGCGTCGTACAGTGCGGTCAGCTTCATGTGCCACTCACCCAAATCGCGCTGAAGCGGTAGATGTTGCCGGACGACACGCTGATGTCGAAGTGGTCCGTCTCCTGGAGGTTGTTGTCGGACGTCGTGAAGTGTCTGAGGATCTCCGTGCCGGCCTCGTTCGCCTGGAACGGGCGCCACGAGAACGCCCAGAAGTGCTCGCGTTCGCCGATCGTCCAGGTCCAGGGTTGCGTTCCGGGAGTCTGGAACACGTCGGACCAGCGGTGATCGATACCCGGGGACATGTCTTCACCCGACCTTCGTCAAGCCGTTCGCGTCTCGACCCGGCGGCGCCGGGCGCGGCGCGCGGCGATGGATTCGGCCCCTCGTTCATCGTCACCCCGCCGCGGCCGTGATCGCGACTCGGGCCGCGGACGCCCGCGCGGACCGCGCGTTGTCAGAGGGCGGCCGTAGCCTGCGGAGCATGGAGAGCAGAGCAACGGCGGTGCTGATCGAACCCTGGTCCGAGGACGACCTCGATCTGCTGCGCGCTATCAACGCACCGGAGCTGATGGCGCACTTGGGCGGCCCCGAAACGGAAGAGAAGCTGCTGGACCGGCACCGGCGCTACGTCGCGCTCAGCGCGGCCGGCGCCGACGCCAGCGCCGGGCAGATGTACCGGATCGTGGTCGCGGCCACCGGCGAAGCCGCCGGTGGGATCGGCTTCTGGGAGCACGTCTCGACCTCCGACGGCCTGCCGATGTACGAGACGGGATGGACGGTCCTGGCCGGCTTCCAGGGCCGCGGCCTGGCGTCCCGGGCGACGGCCCTCGTGATCGGGGCCGCCCGCGCCGCCGGTCGGCACCGCTATCTCTTCGCGTACCCGAAGGTGTCGAACGGCGCGTCCAACGCCGTCTGCCGCAAGGTGGGCTTCGAACTCCTCGGGCAGGTCGCCATGGAGTACCCGCCGGGGCACCCGATCACGTCGAACGAGTGGCGGCTGGACCTTCGGCCGTAACGCATCGTCGGGTGGGGCCGCGCCGCGGACAATCCGGATGCCGCGCGCGTCCCTCCGGTGACATGCTGACGGCGTGAACGGACCGCAGATCCATGTCAGCGTCGCCCCTGAGCTGCGCCTCTTCGTCCCGTCCGAGCGCCGCCGGGGCCGTACGGCGCTGGTGACCGACGGCTCCTCCACGCTCGGGCACGTCGTCGAGTCCCTGGGCGTGCCCCTCACCGAGGCCGGTCGGCTGGTGGTGGACGGGCGCGAGGTCGCGGTCTCGCACGTGCCGAGCGCCGGCGAGAGCGTCGAGGTGTACGGGGTGGAGCGCCCGCAGCACGTGCCGGGGGCGCCGCTGCGGTTCCTGCTCGACGTGCACCTCGGGACGCTGGCGCGGCGGCTGCGGCTGCTCGGCGTGGACGCGGCGTACGAGAGCGCGGACATCGGCGATCCGGCGCTGGCCGCGCTCTCGGCCCGGGAGCGGCGGGTGCTGCTCTCCCGGGACCGCGGGCTGCTGCGGCGGCGGGAGATCTGGGCGGGGGCGTACGTCTACAGCGACCGCCCCGACGACCAGCTCCGCGACGTGCTCGGGCGCTTCGCCCCGCGGCTCGCGCCGTGGACCCGCTGCACCGCGTGCAACGGGCCGCTGCGGGACGCCGACAAGGACTCGGTGCGCGGCCAACTGGAGCACGGCACCGAGCGGACGTACGACGTGTTCGCGCAGTGCACGCAGTGCGAGCGGGTGTACTGGCGCGGGGCGCACCACGCGCGGCTCGTGAAGATCGTGGAGGACGCGGTGCGGGAGTTCGGCGGCGCACCCGCGCAGTGACCGACGGCGTAGGGAACACCAGCGGCAGCGGCCACCGACAGTGCGTCGCGCACCATATGCACACCTTTGCCCGCCTGTGCCCATGAATGCCTGACAGTTGGGCGCGTCCCCCGTGGCACCCTGTCACCATGCTGATCGCCCGTTCCGTCGCCCTGTTCGCCGTCGCCGCGCTCTTCGAGATCGGCGGCGCCTGGCTGGTCTGGCAGGGCGTCCGCGAACACCGCGGCTGGATCTGGATCGGCGCCGGCGTGATCGCGCTGGGCGCGTACGGGTTCTTCGCCACGCTCCAGCCCGACGGCGAGTTCGGCCGCATCCTCGCCGCGTACGGCGGCGTCTTCGTCGCCGGCTCCATCGCCTGGGGCATGGTCGCGGACGGCTACCGCCCCGACCGCTGGGACGTGATCGGCGCGCTGATCTGCCTGGTGGGCATGGCCGTGATCATGTACGCGCCCCGGGCCCGCTGACCCCGCCGGAGGGAACCGCGGGCCGGGGCCCGCCTGCCGCCCCCTTCGCGCACCCGCCTATCCTGGCCGCGCCGGACGACCGCCGCCGCCCCCGAGGAGCGCCCCGCATGCCCACCCCCGCCGACAGCACCACCCCCGTCGCCGTCGTCACCGGGGCCAGCAGCGGCATCGGCGCCGCCACCGCCCGCCGGCTGGCCGCCGAGGGGTACCGCGTCGTGCTCGCCGCCCGCCGCGGCGAGCGCATCGACGCCCTCGCGGCGGAGCTGACTGCCGCGGGCCACGGCGCCGTCGCCCACCCCCTGGACGTCACCGACCGGGCCGCCGTGGACGCCCTGGCCGCCTCGCTCGACCGCTGCGACGTCCTCGTCAACAACGCCGGCGGCGCGCTCGGCGCCGACCCGGTGTCCGCCGGCGACCCGGCCGAGTGGCGCTGGATGTACGAGGTGAACGTGCTCGGCACCCTCAACACCACCCAGGCCCTGCTGCCCGCCCTGACCGCCAGCGGCAACGGGACCGTCGTCGTGCTGACCTCCACCGCCGGCCACGCCACCTACGAGGGCGGCGCCGGCTACGTCGCCGCCAAGCACGCCGAACACGTGCTCGCCGAGACGCTGCGGCTGGAGATCGTCGGCACCCCGGTCCGCGTGATCGAGGTCGCCCCCGGCATGGTCCGCACGGACGAGTTCGCCACCACCCGCTTCCGCGGCGACGCGACGAAGGCCGCCAGCGTGTACGACGGCGTCGCCGCCCCGCTGACGGCGGACGACGTCGCCGACACCGTCGCCTGGGCGGTCACCCGCCCGCCGCACGTCAACGTCGACCTGCTGGTCGTCCGCCCGCGCGCCCAGGCGTCCAACACCAAGGTCCACCGCGAGCGGTGACCCCGGCCGCCGGTGCGTCAGCCCTTCACGCAGACGACCTGCTTCAGCTTGGCGACCACCTGCACCAGGTCCGTCTGCCGCTCGATGACCTGCTCGATCGGCTTGTACGCGGCGGGGATCTCGTCCACCACCCCGCTGTCCTTGCGGCACTCCACGCCCCGCGTCTGCTCCGCAAGGTCCCGCTCCGAGAAGCGCTTCTTCGCCTGGTTCCGGCTCATCCGGCGGCCGGCGCCGTGGGAGGCGGAGTTGAAGGACTTCTCGTTGCCCAGTCCGCGCACGATGTAGGAGCCGGTGCCCATGGACCCCGGGATGATCCCCAGGTCCCCCGAGCCGGCCCGGATCGCGCCCTTGCGGGTGACCAGCAGCTCGACGCCGTCGTACGTCTCCTCCGCCACGTAGTTGTGGTGGCAGGAGATCACCGGGTCGAAGCCGACCTTGGCGCGCCGGAACTCCCCGCGCAGCACCTCCTGGAGCAGGCCCATCATCACGGCGCGGTTGTAGCGCGCGTACTCCTGGGCCCAGAACAGGTCGTTGCGGTACGCCGCCATCTCGGGCGTCCCGGCGAGGAAGACCGCGAGGTCCCGGTCGACCAGGCCCTGGTTGTGCGCGAGCTGCTGCGCCGCGCCGATGTGGTGGTCGGCCAGCTCCTTGCCGATGTTCCGCGAGCCGGAGTGCAGCATCAGCCAGACCGCACCCTCGTCGTCCAGGCACACCTCGACGAAGTGGTTGCCCGAGCCGAGGGTCCCCAGCTGCTGGAGCGCCCGCTCGCGGCGGAACTTCACCTCGTCGGCCACCAGGTCGAAGCGGTCCCAGAAGTCGCGCAGGCGCGCCGGCGACGCGGTGTCGCCGAAGCCGTACACCCGGTCGGTGTCCACCGGCTCGTCGTGCATTCCGCGGCCGACCGGGATGGCCTGCTCGATCCGGCTGCGCAGCCGGGACAGGTCGCCGGGGAGGTCGTTCGCGGTGAGCGTGGTGCGCACCGCGGACATCCCGCAGCCGATGTCGACGCCGACCGCGGCCGGGCAGACGGCGTCCTTCATCGCGATCACGGAACCGACCGTGGCGCCCTTGCCGTAATGGACGTCGGGCATCACCGCGAGCCCCTTGATCCACGGGAGGGTGGCGACGTTCTGGAGCTGGCGCATCGCGACGTCCTCGACGCCGGCGGGCTCCGCCCACATGCGGATGGGCACCTTCGCGCCCGGTACCTCTACATACGACATGGTTCCCCATTCCCCCGAAAGGCCCTCAAGATCAGTGAAGCGCAAAACTGGAACAAATGCCCGCGAAAGCCCCAGCGGGCCGGCGTTCCCTGCTGCGCGTGCGATACACATTGTTTCCGTCGGCCGTCGTGGTGCGGCAATTGTTTTTCCCGTTGACCCCGTCCGGAAGGAGCCCGGAACCGTGCGACGCAGGACGTACGCCGCCCGCCTCACGGCGGTGACCACCGCGGTGGCGGCGCTCTTCGCGGCCGGCTGCACCAGCGACGGAGCGGGGGCGAGCGGCGCCGTGAACACCAAGGCGGGCGCGGGCACGACGCCCGCCGCCCAGCCGGGGAAGTACCGCACCCTGCCGGAGCCGTGCGGCTCCGTCGCGGGCTCCACGCTGAAGGACCTGCTGCCGGGCGTGACCGAGCTGGCCGACGAGCAGCAGAAGCAACTGCTGCGCGGCCAGCCCGTGAGCACGTACGACACCGACCGCCGGGTGGGCTGCAGCTGGGAGGCGAAGTCGCCGGACGCCGCGCACTCGCTGAGCCTGGACTTCGAGCGCGTCGTCTCCTACGACCGGGCCGTCAGCGACGACGACCGGGCGCAGCAGGTCTTCGAGAAGAAGCAGACGGCGGCCGGGGTGCCGCTGGAGTCCACGGCCGGCGGGCCGGCGTCGAAGCCGACCACGACGTCGTCGGCCCCTCCGACGAGCACGGCTGGCACTGCGGGCGCGGCCGGTGCGACGGACGCCGAGGAGCTGGAGCCGCGGGTGCTCGACGGCATCGGCGACGCCGCGTTCCTCAACGACGTCGTCACCACCGCGGGCGCCGGATCGAACGCCCAGCGCCGCACCGTCAGCGTGGTGTTCCGCACATCGAACGTCGTCGTCACGGTCGTCTACGTGGCACAGCCGGGCGGCGCCGCCGAGCCCCCCGACGGCAAGGAACTGCAGGAAAAGGCCCAGAGCGTGGCGCGCGACCTGGTCGACGAGTTCCGTGAGTGAGGCCGCCGGCGCACCGGCCCCGCCCGCCCCGCGGCATCTCGGGAGCGACCCCTCGCCCCTCCGGTTGCGCGTACGGTGGCCTGGTCGGCCGCTGGAGCGCGCGACCGTACGTCGGCCGCGTGCCCGCCGTACGACACGAACGTTGCCCGACCACTGAAGGAACCATGCACCGAACTAGCCCCCGCCTCACCCGCATACTCGCCTGCGCAGCCCTTCCGCTCGCCCTCGTCCTCGCCGGCTGCTCGTCGGACTCCGGCGACGACGACAAGAAGGCCAAGGACGACAAGGAGAAGGGCGCGTCGTCGTCCGCCTCGCCCGGCGGCGACTCGGCGGGCTCCGGCTCGGGCGTGGAGCAGCCGCAGAACGTGGAGGCTGCCAGGTTCGCGAAGCTGCCGACCGCCTGCGGGTCGATCTCGAAGCGGACGGTGGGGAACCTGCTGCCCGCCGCCAAGCCGAAGGAAGGCACCGCCGGGAAGTCCTCCGACCTGCTGGCCCGGGCCAACTGCTCGTGGAACAGCCTGGACGACAACGGCGTGAAGGGCTCGCAGTACCGCTGGATGGACGTCTCGTACCTGCGGTTCGACTCCGAGCAGGCGCTGAACCTCAGCGGCGAGCAGCGCGCCAAGGACGGCTTCGGCAAGGAGCTCGCCAAGGCGCAGGGGACCAAGGGCGCCACGGACCTGAAGACCTCGGCGGCGAGCGGCGTCGGCGACGAGGCGCAGGCGGTGGTCTACAAACTGCGCAAGACGGACGCGGACTTCTCGTACGCCACGATCGTCGCCCGCACCGGGAACGTCGTGATCACGCTGACGTACAACGGCACCGGCTACGCGGGCGCACAGAACCCGAAGGCCGAGGACATCACCAAGGGCGCGATCGGCGCCGCGAAGGACGCCGTGGCGTCGGTGGCCGCGATCAACAAGGACGCCGGCGCCCCGCCGAGCAAGGGCGCGAGCCCCAAGCCGTCAACGGCGCCGGACACAAAGGCGAGTTGACCGGTCCGCCCGGTCGCCGTGGCCGGTGACCGGTGCCTCCAGCGGAGCCCGTGGTCCCCCGAGGGACACGGGCTCCGCGGGCATGTGCCACGCTGTGCCCCTGGCCCAACCGGTAGTCGTGTTCAGGCCAGTGTGCCTTCGGCACGAGGGAAGGAGACCGCGGGTGGCCGCGATGCAGCTGACACGGACGCACCGCATACTCATCGGCATGGTCGTGGCCGGTGCGGTCGTCATCGCCGGCATCGGTTTCGCCGGCTCGTACGCCGCGGTGCGCGACCTGGCTGAGCGCAAGGGCTTCGGCGACTTCGCGCTGGTCTTCCCGATCGGCATCGACGCGGGCATCTGTGTGCTGCTGGCGCTCGACCTGCTGTTGACGTGGATGCGCATCCCCTTCCCGATGCTGCGTCAGACGGCGTGGCTGCTCACCGTCGCCACCATCGCCTTCAACGGCGCCGCGTCCTGGCCGGATCCGCTCGGTGTCGGGATGCACGCGGTGATCCCGGTGCTGTTCGTGGTGACGGTGGAGGCGGCGCGGCACGCCATCGGGCGGATCGCGGACATCACCGCCGACAAGCACATGGAGGGCGTGCGGCTGACGCGTTGGCTGCTGTCCCCGGTGCCGACGTTCAAGCTGTGGCGGCGGATGAAGCTGTGGGAGCTGCGCAGCTACGAGCAGGTCATCAAGTTGGAGCAGGAGCGCCTGATCTATCAGGCGCGGCTCCAGGCCCGGTACGGGCGCAGCTGGCGGCGCAAGGCGCCGGTGGAGTCGCTGATGCCGCTGCGGCTGGCGAAGTACGGCGTGCCGCTGGCGGAGACCGCGCCGGCGGGGCTCGCCGCGGCCGGGGTCGATCCGGTGCTGCTGCCGCCGGCGCCGAAGGTCGAGGTGGAGGTCGAGGCGGTGGCGCCCGCTCCGGCCGCGGTGCCGGCTGCGGTGCCGGTGGCGTTGGAGAAGCGGCAGTTGACGCGGGCTCCGGAGCCGGAGGCGCAGACGCGGGCTCCGGAACAACCCGAGGAGAAGTCCGAGGAGAAGCCTGCTGCGTCTGCGGAGTTGGCCGAACCTCCGTCGTACGAGCCCGAGTACGAGGCGGACGAGCGGCTGCGCTACGAGGAGTACCAGCGCTTCCTGGAGTACCAGCGGCACGCGCAGGAGGGCCCGGAGACGAACCCCTGGTTCCGGCAGGGCGTGCAGCGCGGGGCGTATGAGGGCGGGTACGACCCGCAGCAGAACGCCCGGCAGCAGCCGGAGGTGGAAGTGGAAGCGGAGGCGGAGCCGATCCGGATTCCCGCCGGCCCCGGCGGCCGTACGCGCATCCTCGGCGACCCGGACCACGAGCACGAGCGTCCGGAGGAGGCGCCCGTTGACCGGCCCCGCGCGGTGGACCCGTTGGTCGAACAGCCGGTGGACGACTCCTCGGACGTGGACGCCTTCTACGACGCGGCCTACCCCGTCTTCGTCGCGTACGCGCACGAGCACGGCGACTACCCGAAGGCCGACGTCCTCGACATACACCTCGGCGACGTCCACGGCATCACGCACCCTCGCAGCGCGACCCTGCTGCGCCAGGTCATGCCGGCGTTCCGCCAGCGCATGGAAGCGGAGCTGGAAGCGGAACACATCGCGTAACGCCCCCGCCTCGACCTTGGGGCGTGTCCGCGGTGCCCCGCGTGCCTCTTCAGCAGTGCGGCTGCCTCGGGCCGCGGGCGCGATAGCGCCGTGCCACGCGCGATGACGGCGTCTGCGACCCGTCTGTGGCTTGTCGCGCAGACCGCCGCACCCCGCAGGGAAACCGCGGTCAGAGCTTGCCGCGTTTGCGTGCCTCCACGGGGAGCGCGATCGCGAGGCCGACGACCATGATCGCGACGTACGCCGGCACCGACAGGTCCCACCACTTGTGGAGCAGCCCCCAGGGCTCCTCACCCCAGATCAGGCCGCCCGCCCCCACGCCGCCCTGGACCGCGGTGACCCATCCGACGATCAACAGCACTTCGTTCTTCATGCTCCAACGCTCCCGCGCGCCGGGGCCGCATGCGTCGTGCCCACGACGGAACCGCGGGTCCGTCGAAAGATGCAGTGCCGTTCTCCCGCACATCGACCCTTGTCAGTATCCAGAATCCTGGTTACTGTCCAAGCGTGAACCGTTTTGACGAGCGCTTCCTCACCCGGAACGGCCTCGCCGCCCGCCAGCTCGCCGTCCTACTGCTCCACCAGGAGGCGGACGCCCGGCTGCCGCGCGTGCGCGACTTCGCCGAGAAGCTGGGATGCGGGAACGGCACCGTGCAGGCGGCCCTCCAGCTCCTGGAGGAGGCCGGTGCGATCGAGACGACCGCCCGCGGTCACCTCGGCACGTTCCTGGTGCGCTCGGACCGCGCCGCGCTCTGGCGCCTGTCCGGCCTCGGCACGCTGCTGGCCGCGATGCCGCTGCCGTACTCGCGGCGGTACGAGGGCCTGGCGACCGGGCTGCGCGGCGCCTTCGAGGCAGCCGGCGCGCCCTTCGCCATCACGTTCATGCGGGGCGCCGGCGCCCGGACCGCGGCGCTCCTGGAGGGGAAGGTGGACCTGGTGGTGCTGTCGCGGTTCGCCGCCGACCGGCTGCTGGAGGACCACCCCGCCGGCTCCGTCGAACTGGTGGCCGACTTCGGCCCCGCGACGTACGTCGGCGCCCACGGCGTCCTGCTGCGCAAGGGCGCGTCGCTGACGGCGCCCGGGCTGCGCGTCGCGGTCGACCCCTCCTCGGACGACCAGCGGATACTCACCGAGCGGGCGTTCGCCGGCCGGGACGACGTCCGGTGGGTGGAGTCCTCGTACATGCAGCTGCGCGATCTGCTCGCCCAGGACCGGGCGGACGCGACCGTGTGGAACCTCGACGAGGTGGAGGGTCTGATCGGGCCCGACGTCGAGGTGCTGCCGCTGGGCGACGAGGTCACCCGCGACCTGGCCCTGCGCAACTCCAGCGCCGCGCTCATCGGCCGTGCCGGCGGCGCCACCGCGCTGGACGCGGTGCGCGACCGGCTGGACCTGTCGCTGGTGACCGCCCGACAAGCCGAGGTGGTACGGGGCGAACGCCTGCCGTCGTACTAGCCCCCCTGATCGACCGTCAGCGGCCGTGCGCAGCAGGCCAACTGACGGTCTGAAAATACAGAATCCTGTTTACTGTCGAATGAGAGGACCGCATGGACGACCAACTCGCCCGGCGCATCGCCCTCTTCCGGGAGGGCGGTTCCGTACGGCCCGAGGTCGCCGACTTCGTCACCGTCGAGCTGGCCGCGCTCGCCGCCGAGGGCCGGACCGTCACCGAGGACACCGCCGGCATGCTGACCAGCCATCTGATCATGGCGCTCACCCGGCTCCTGGACGGCGAGGCGATCGCCGCGTCCCCGACGGACGCCCAGGTCGCCGCCGAACTCGCCGACCACCCCGAGGCCGTGGGCCGCGCCCGCGCCGTCGCCGCCCGCGCCCACCGCGAACTCGGCGCCGCACTCCCCGACTCCGAGGTCAACTTCCTCGGCATGCACCTGGCCGTCCTCGCCAGCAGGCCCACAGCGGCACAGAACGCAGCAGCACAGAACGCGGCAGCACAGAACGCGGCAGCACACGACAAGGAGCACCAGTCATGAGCAAGATCCTCACCGGCGGCGTCGGCAAGATCGAGGTTGCCGACACGGTCAAGCAGCTCGCGCTCGACGGCGTCGAGGTCATCGTCTCCAGCGACATGGACGCGGCGATGAAGCTCCGCGCCGGCCAGGCCGACTACTACCTCGGCACCTGCCACACCGGCGCCGGCGCCTCCCTCGGCGTCCTCGTCGGACTGCTGGGCAAGGACGCCTGCCACACCTTCGGCCGCTCCGTGCCGAGCCCCGAAGCCGTGGCCGCGCTGCTCGACGACGGCAAGAAGGTCTTCGGCTTCGCGCTCGACCAGATCGACGCCGTCGCCCCCGTGCTCGCCCGCGCGATCGCCGCCCGCGCCGCCTGACCGCGCGCCCGCCCGCCCCCGTACGCGCCCCCCTGCGTGCCGCACCCGCCGCCGTACGGACCGGGCCGAACTCTCCCCCCGGGCACGAAGGAGTGACCCCGTGAGCACCATCCTCGCCGCCGCTCCGGCGAACGCCGGCAGCCTGGACTTCTCGCTGGCGCAGCAGCTGACCGTCATCGCGCTCTGTGCGCTGACGGCCTTCATCTCCCACCTGGCCCTCGCCGTCTTCAACGACGGCGTGCGCCCCTTCCTCCTCGACTTCATCCAGGGGCGCACCAACCGCAGCGCCACCACCGCCGTCTCCTTCGGGCTCTCCGCCGGCTTCATCTTCGGCCTGGGCGCCCCGATGGCGCTGTCCACCGGGGTGCTCAACCCCTGGCTGCTCTTCCTGCCCACCGACATCCTCGGGCTGCTGTCGCCGAAGAAGTGGCTCGCGCCGATCCTGGGCGGCGCGTGGGGCGCGGTCGTCGTCTTCGGGCTGAACGGCGCGAACGACGTCGCCGGCGACCTGCCCGTGGACTTCCTCACGGCGATGCAGCAGATGTCGACGCCGATCCTCTTCCTCTTCACGCTCTTCCCGGTGCTCGCGATCACCAAGCAGTTCGGGCGGGCGTGGGGCGCCACCGCGGGCGCCCTGGAACTCGCCCTCGTCGTGCTGACGATGAAGGTCTGGCCGAACATGTTCGCCGGGGCGCTGGCGATGGCGGTCGGCGTGCTGATGCTGATCGCGCTCGCCGTCTCCAAGGACCTCAAGCAGCGCAAGCTCGACAAGGAAGCGTCCGCCCACACCCCGCCCGTCGATCCGGCAGTCGCGGCCGACGACCCGATGGCGTCCCTGTTCAGCGCCAGCGCGGCCCGGCTCCGCCGCCACCTGCCGCTGTTCATGCTGCTGGGCGCGGGCGTCGCCGTCCTCGCGCAGGGCCACATATTCGGCGGCGGCGAGGCCACCAGCTTCCTGATCGCCAAGGGCGACTACGCGGAGGCGGCGCAGGTCGACTTCTACCGGGTGTTCGGCTTCATCCCGCTGATCGCGACGACGGCGCTGGCGTCTGGGGCGTACGGCATCGCCGGCTTCACCTTCGTGTACCCCATCGGCTATCTGATGCCGAACCCGTACGTCGCAGCGCTCGCCGGGGCCGCGGTCTTCGCGATCGAGGTGCTGGCGCTGTCGTACATCGGCCGGCTCCTCGGCCGGCTGCCGACCGTGCGCGACTCCTCCGAGCACCTGCGGAGCGCGATCACCGACACGCTCCAACTCGCCATCCTCTTCGGCTCGTTGATGGCCGCCAACGCCATGGGCGGCGGCCTCGGGATCCTCGTCGTCGGCGGGCTGTACCTGCTGAACGAGGCGATGGGGCGGCCGGTGGTCCGGATGGCCGCGGCGCCGGCCGCGGTGCTCGTCGGCGGCGTCGTGCTGAACGTCCTGTACTGGCTGGACCTGTTCACCCCGATCAAGAGCTGACGGACGACGGCGCGGCGCACCCCGCCCGCGCGCGCCGCGCCCGCCCCGTACCGGCCAAAGCGGAAGCGGAACAGGAAGGACCCCCACGCAATGCGGCCCCGACCCACGCGGCCCCCTCGGACCGAGCAGTACGCACCCCTCCCCCACCTCCAGACCGTCACCGGCCCGCTCCCCCACCACGCGGTGACGGGCCCCGTCCTCCCCCACGAACACCTCGTCCTCGACCTCGACCGGGCCGGCGACCGCGCCGCCGTCCTCGACGCCGAGTGCCACGGCCCGGCCGTCGTCACCGAACTCACGCAACTGCGCGAGGAGTACGGCCTCGGCCTGGTCGTCGAGCTGACCTGCCGCGGCATGGGCCGGGACGCCGCCGCCCTGGCCCGCATCTCGCGCGCCGCCGGCGTCCCCGTCATCGCGGCCACCGGCTGGTACTACGAGCCCTTCCACACCCCCGACGTCGTCGGCAGCAGCGTGGAACACCTGACCGCCGTCCTCGTCCGGGAGATCACCGAGGGGATCGCGGGCACGGGCGTGCGCCCCGGCGTCATCGGCGAGGTCGGCAGCCACGGCGAGCGCCCCAGCGAACCGGAGGCCCGGGTGCTGCGCGCGGCGGCCCGCGCCGCGCTCACCACCGGCCTGTCCGTTGCCACCCACGCCCACCTCGGGCGCGGCGGCGCGGCGCAGCTCGACGTCCTCACCCGCGAGGGCCTGCCGCCGGAGCGGATCAGCATCGGCCACCAGGACCTGTTGGACGACCCGCGCGCCCACCGGGAGTTGGCGGCCAGCGGCGCGTACGTCGCATTCGACACCGTCGGCAAGGAGGGCTACCAGCCGGACGCGACCCGGCTGCGCCTGCTGCTCGCCCTCTTGGAGGCCGGCCACGCCGATCGGGCGCTGCTGAGCTGCGACGTCTCCCGGCACGGCTATCTGCGCACCGAGGGCGGCCAGGGGTACGGCCACCTCTTCGGCGGCTTCCTGCCCGCGCTGCGGGCCGCCGGCGCCGACGACGACCTGCTGGACCTGCTGCTGCGCCGCAACCCCGTGCGCTTCCTCACGGGCGGCGCCGAGCTCCCGCCGGAGCCGTACGGCGACGCCCAGCCCTCGCCGGGACCGCACGGCGACGCCCAAACCCCGCCGGGACCGTACGCCCCACTCCCCACGGAGACCACGCCATGACCGCCGCCCCCGCGCCCACCCCCGCGCCTTCCCCCGCCCCCGCCCTCCCCCGTACCCATCCGCTCCCGACCGTCGCGCTGCCCGACGCCGTCGAGCGCCAGTTCCGGCTGCTGGAGTGCACCGCCGTCCACTTCCGGGGTACGGATCTGTTCCGCGCCGACGCCGGCGTCGTGCCCGGGCTCGGCCGGCCGCGCACCACCGCCCGCGTCGAGGCCGTCCTCGCCCGCTTCTTCGGCGCCGAGGACGCCGCCCTGGTGCAGGGCGCCGGCACCGGCGCCATCCGCTGCGCGCTCCAGGCCGCCGACCTGGGCGCCGGCCCGCTGCTGATCCACCGCGCGCCGGTGTACCGCACCACCGCCGTCACGCTGCGCGCGCTGCGCGTCGAAACCGTCGAGGTGGACTTCAACGACCCGGCAGCGCTCGGCGCCGCGCTCGCCACCGGCCGGTTCCGCTGGGCGTACGTCCAGCACACCCGCCAGCGGCTGGCCGACTCGTACGACCCCGCCGAAGTGATCGCCGCCTGCGCCGCGGCCGGGGTCCGCACCATCGTCGACGACAACTACGCCGTGCTGCGCGTGCCCGCCTGCGGCGTCGAACTCGGCGCCGACGCCTCCGCGTTCTCCCTCTTCAAGCTGCACGGCCCGGAAGGCGTCGGGGTCGTCGTCGGCACCCGCGACCTGGTGGAACGCATCCGCGAGGACAACTACTCCGGCGGCGGCCAGGTCCAGGGCCACCAGGCGCTCGACGCCTTGCGCGCCCTCACCCACGTGCCCGTCATGTGGGCCATCCAGTCGCAGGTCGGCACCGAGGTCGCCGAACGCCTCACGGCCGGCGAGGTCCCCGGCGTCGCCGAGGTGCGGATCGCGAACGCGCAGGACCGCTGCCTGCTGGTGCGCCTGGACCGACCCGTGGCCCGCGAACTCCCCTCCGCAGCCGCCAGATTGGGCGCCGCGCCCTACCCCGTCGGTTCGAACTCCCGGTACGAGATCGCGCCGCTGGTGTACCGGATGTCCAGCTCAGCCCTGGACGACGCGCCCGAGCTCGCCGACTGGACCGTGCGCGTGAACCCCATGCGCGCGGGCGCGGACCAGGTGATCGACCTGCTGCGACGCGCCATCGGCCAGCTGAACGACCCCCCGCACCCCAAGGACTGACCCGTGTTCCTCGACACCGTCATCGCCCGCAACCCCGAGCTCGTCGACGTCGCGGCGACCCTCCACGAGCAGGGCGCGATCCCGCCCGACACGTACGTCGTCGACCGCGACGCCGTCGCGGCGAACGCCGCGCTGCTGGCCGCCGAGGCGGACCGGCTCGGCCTGACCCTGTGGTTCGTCGTCAAGCAGCTCGGCCGCAACCCGGAGCTGATCCGCGCCGTCGCCGACCACATCCCCGCGTACGCCGCCATCGACGCCGGCGAGGCCCGCACCCTGCACGCCACCGGCGCCGCCCGCCCCGGCAACCTCGGCCACCTGGTGCAGATCCCGCGCCGCGCCCTGCCCGAACTGCTGGCCTGGCGCCCGGAGACGGTCACCGTGTACGACGCGGCCAACGCGCGCGCCGTCTCCGACGCCGCCGTGGACCTCGGGCTCGTCCAAGACGTCCTCGTACGCATCGAGAGCGCGCCCGGCGCCGGCTACCCCGGACAGGACGGCGGCGTACCGCTCGACGGCTTGGACGCCTTCGCCCACGCGGTGGAGGCCCTGCCCGGCATCCGCATCGCGGGCGTCACCGCCTTCCCCTGCCTGCTGTGCGACCCGACGACCGGCGCCCCGCACCCCACCCCCAACCTCACGCTCGCCATCCGGGCGCGTCAGGCGCTGGCCGCCCGCGGCCACACCGGGCTGAACGACCGCACCGGGCAGGACGGCCGCACCGGGCTGAAGCTGAGCGCCCCCAGCGCCACGTCCGTCGCCGCCCTGCCGCTGCTCGCCGAACACGGCGTCACGCACGCCGAACCCGGCCACGCGCTGACCGGCACCACCCCGCTGCACGCCGTCGATCCGCACCAGCCGGAGAAGCCGGCGTACGTGTACGTCACCGAGGTCGCCCACACCCTCGCCGACGGCCGCCCCGCGGTCTTCGGCGGCGGCTTCTACCCGCGGGCCCGCATCGACAGCGCGCTGCTGCCGCGCACCGGCCAACGGCTGCGGGTCGCCGACGCGCCCGCCGAGAACATCGACTACTACCGGCTGCTTGACGCCCCGCCGCCCGGGGCGCCCGCGCCGCGGATCGGCGACACCGCGGTGCTCTCCTTCCGCACCCAGATCTTCGTCACCCGCTCGACGGTCGCCGTCGTCGCCGGCCTGTCGTCCGGCGCACCACGCCTGACCGGCCTTTACGACGCACAGGGCCGCGCCCTGGAGACGACATGACCGTCATCGTGCTGGTCATCGACGGCTTCGGCATCGGCGCGATGCCGGACGCCGGCGCCCTGCGCCCCGGCGACGTCCACGCCGACACCTGCGGCCACGTCCTGGACTCCCGCCCGCTGTGGCTCCCGGCGCTCGGCGCCCTCGGCCTCGGCCTGCTGTGTCCGCACCCCTCGCTGGCGTCGGCCACCCCGCTCGGCGTGCGCGTCGGCCGCGCCGCCCTCGGCTACGCCGGCGCCGACACGTACGCCGGCCACCAGACCATGATGGGCGCGGACTTCGGCCGTGTCGCCCTCGCCCGCCTCGCGGACCACGCACCCCAGGTCACCGCGGCGCTCACGGCCGCCGGCCACCAGGTCGCCGAGCCCCGCCCCGGCGTCCTCCTCGTCGACGACCGCGTCCTAGTCCACGACAACCTGGAAGCGGACCCGGGCGTGAACTGGAACGCGTCCGGCCGGCTCGTGGACGTCTCCTTCGACGGCGTGCTCTCGGTGGCCCGCACGGTGCGCGCGATCGCCCCCGTCGCCCGCGTCATCGCCGTCGCCGGCCACTCCCCCGAGCCGCTGACCGCGTACGTACGCGACGGCGACGGCGGCACCGTCGGCCTGGACACCCCCGCGTCCGGCTTCTACCGCGGCGACGACCTCGCCGTACGCCACCTCGGCGCCCCCCTCGACCACACCCGCCAACTCCCCGACGTCGCCGCCCGCGCCGGCGTCCCCGTCACCCTGATCGGCAAGGCCGCGGACATCCTGGCCTGCGACGCGGCCGTACGACGCCCCGCGGTGGCGACCGCGGACGTCCTCGCCCACACGGCGAAGGCCGCCCGCGAAGGCGGCCTCGTCATCACCAACGTCCAAGAAACCGACCTCGCCGGCCACCAACAGGACACCGCCCGCTACGCCCGCCTGCTCGAACAGATCGACGCGGGCCTCGCCGAACTCATCCCCACCCTGACCCCCGGCGACCGACTGATCGTCACCGGTGACCACGGCAACGACCCCACGATCGGCCACGCGTACCACACGCGCGAGTACGTTCCCGTCCTCGTCCACCACCCGGAGTCCCGGGACGTCGAACTCCTTCCGGACGCTTCGACGCTGGCGGACGTGGGCGCGACGGCGGCGGTCGCCCTGGGCCTGAACCCCGCGTCTTTGGCAGCGGGCCGCGCGCTGTGAGGAGGCGTGCCTCAGGCCGCCCGCCAGTACGTGCACCCGTCCCGATGCCGCCGCAACTTCCCGGCCTCCACCAGGTCGCGCCGCAGCAACGCGTAGTCGTCGTACACGGCCGCCAGCCGTTCGTTGACCTCCGGTTCGCCGTACTCGGCGTCCGCCTCGAACAACGTCTCCGCGAGATGCGTCAGCAACTGCTCCCGCCGCGCCGCCTTCCGCGGCACGCTGACCAGCCGCCCGCGGGAGAAGAGGTCCTGTACGTCGCGCTGTCGTGTTGTCTCGTCCATGCGGGGACGATCCCCCGCGTGATGTGGTCAGGGCAACGCGTTTTCCGAGCCGCGGGCTCATGGGCCGCACCGATTGCGACCCTGCTACGTAGAGCACTGCCCGGCCAGCAGGCCAACCGACGACGGCGCTGGAGCCGCGGCGGCCGACCGGCCGGTTTCGACCGTGCCCGGTACGCCCGGTGCAACGAGGTGGAGCGCACTGAGAGTGCCCTCAAACGGCACCGGGCGGTTGCGACCCGGTTCGACAATCGGGCTTACATCTCTCATGGCACCGTGACGGTCGCGTCCCTCCGCCTCCGGCTACGTCCGTGACCCGTGGTGCAGCCATTCGTGAAGCCGCACTCGGCGAGACAGGGAAGCCGCAGAGAGCAGCCGACCGCAGCGTCTGGCCAGCAGGGTCGTTCAGCTGCAGAGGGCTGAGGCGGCGGTCTTCTGGAGGTGTTCCACGGCTTGGTTGGTCGTGATCTCCAGGGTCATCGTGACGCTCGCGGCGCGGCCGTCATCGGTGGCCGCGGTCCAGGTCCCGTAGCCTGGGATGGTGCCGCTGTGGGCCCAGGCGACGCGCTTGCGGCCCTGGGCGTCGGTGCACGGCAGGGGCATCGTGATGATGCCCAGCCCGGCGTTGTGGTCGGGGTCGTTCTCCCGCATCGGCACGGTGCTGCGCATCGCGTCGAGTTCCGGCTGGTTGAGGAGGCTGCCGCCGAGCAGGGCGGAGAAGAAGGCGTTCAGGTCAGAATTGGTGGAGATCATCGCGCCAGCCGCCCAGGACGCGGACGGGTCGATCTCGGTGACGTTGCGCAGTGCCGCGCCCGGTTCCTGACGGTAGCCCTGGGGGTGGCGTTCGCGGATGGTTGTCTCGCCGGGGGCGGGGAAGTAGGTGTGGCGCAGTCCGACCTTCTGGATGACGCGCCGGTCGACCTCCTCGGCGAAGGGGCGTCCGGTGACCCTCTCCACGATCAGCCCGGCCAGCAGGTAGTTCGTGCTGCTGTACCCCCACTTCCCTTTCTCCCCGGGTTCGAAGACGGCTTCGTGCTGGAGGGCGATGTCCAGGGCGTCACGGGGAGAGACGTAGCGGCGCTCCAGGATGTCGCCGGTGACGTCCTGTTCGTAGTCGGGAAGTCCGCTGGTGTGCTGGAGGAGGTGACGCACCGTGATGTTGTTTCCGTCGATGTTCTTCCCGCGCACGAGCCCCGGCAGGTGCTTTTCCACCGTGTCGTCCAGGCCGATCCTGCCTTCGCCGACCAGTTGCAGCACGACTACCGCGGTGAACGTCTTGGTCACGCTGCCGATCCGCACCTGCCCGTCCCGGGGCACCTTCGCCTGCGTGTCGCGATCCCCCACTCCCGCGGTATAGGAGCGGACGTGCCCGGAACCGTCCCGCACACTCGCCAGCGCGCCAGGCGCGTGGTCGTCGCGCACCAACGTCTCCAATCCCCGTCGCACCGGGTCCGGACCGGCGGCAGTCGCGGGTGCCGCCATCCCGGCGGTGACGGCGGTGGCCAGGGCAAATGTGGTCAGGGCGAGGTGTTTACGCATCGAGGCTCCTCCAGAGCAGCGTTGACGGGCCTTGGAAACAAGATCAACTCTGCGGTGTGCCCATACCGTTGCCCATCAGTAATCCCCCCTACCAAACCCCTACTTCATCCCTACGGCATGGCCGACCGCACGTGGCACTGCAGGAGGAGCCCCCATCGAATCGCGACTCACCGGACACGCCCTGGGCTCCCGTGCACCTGCTCCACGCAGTGGCCACGCGGGGATGGCACACGCAGTGCACCACTCCAACCCAGGAGGCACAGCACATGACCACAACGGCCAACGCAATCAGGACGGGTCGTGACCTCGTCCCACCCGACCTGGTCGACAGCATCGTTCATTTCGTCGTCGCCCACTTCGGCCAGCAGCCAGAGCGGGCCGAGCGCCAAGCCGACCGGGCCCTCGCGTTCGTCGCAACGCTCGAAGCGGTCACCACGTCCGCCCCTGCGATCAAGGCCGCCGGGTTCACCGTCCACGATGACCGGTGGACGGTGGACGACGAGAACGCCGCGCAGTGTGATTCCGACTGCGGACGACCGTACGGGCGCTCGGAGTAGCCTCCGGTCGGCGACGTGAGCAAGGGGCGATCCTCGCCAGGCTGAGGGTCGACCCACGCTCCGGAAGGACCGGACCTCATGGCAGACGCAACCCCTTACGAGATCCCCGCCGACGTCGTGCCACCCTCCACGGAGGGACGACTCGTGCTCCACAGGCGTGGATCGACGGTTTGGCAGGTCGAGACCGAACGGGGCCCGTACGCCGTCAAACTGGGCTACCCCGTCGAAGCGACCGACGGATGGGACGCGCAGGAGTGGACGGCTCTGGCTCCCGCTCGCGAGGGCGCCGTCCTGCAGCACCTCGACGTGGAAGGCGTCAGCTTGGGCGAGTGGACCCACGGCACGTGGAACGTTCAGCCCTGGCACCACGGCGACAGCCTCTACGACCTGTGGCAGCCACACCGCGCCGAAGGAGCCTCCACCGAGCCCGACCCGAGCGAAGCTCTGTCGTGCGCGGAAGCCGTGGCCGCACTGCACGCCGCGGGGTGGGTGCACGGCGACATCCAACCCTCCCACCTGATCACCAGCCCGGTAGGAACGAACCTGATCGACCTGGCGCTCGCGCACGGCGGCACCGTCCCCGCCGCGTACGACTTCAGCTACCGCGGATGCCTTGTCCACTACGAGAGCCCCGAAATCTCCCGAAGCGTGCTGGAAACCGGCACGGCCACGCCAACCGAAGCATCGGACGTCTACGCCCTGGGCGCGTCCCTCTTCATCAGCGCCACCGGACTCCGACACGTCGCCTACCCCGACGACGCCAGCCGCCGAGACCAGCGGCAGGCCATCGTGGACGGACCACATCGACCGGTCATCGTGCCGGGCACACTCGGCAAGATCATCGAGGCCACGCTCTCCCCCACCCCGACCGACAGGCCCACAAGCCGCGAAGTCTGCGACGAACTGGCCAACGTCTGAACGGTGCCGCGCTCCGTGAGTAAGGTCCCGAGCATGCGTCCTGCTCACCGCACCGGACCGCGCCTCGCCCTCCGCGAACTCGAACCCGGCGACGTGGACGGCTTGTTCGCGATCTACGGCAGCCCCGAGGCGACCCACCACCTCAGCTTCGAGCCCCGCACCCACGGCCAGGTCGCGGCAATCGTGGAACGCTCCATCGCGTCCGCCCTCGCGGACCCGCGCTCCGAATACGCGCTCGCCGTCGTCGAGCGGGAGGGCGGCAGCCTCGTCGGCTTCGGCCGGCTCGCCACCGACCCGCACCTACAGCGGGCCGCGACCTTCGGCTTCGCCCTGCGCCCGGACGTCTGGGGCAGGGGATACGGAGTGGAGACCGTACGGCTCCTCCTCGGCTTCGGGTTCGAGGAGCTGGAGCTGCACCGGGTCTGGGGTGCCCGTTCACCACGGAACGAAGCGTCCGCCGCGACCATGGCCGCCGCGGGGATGGTGGAGGAGGGCCGCATCCGCGAACACGTACGGAAGGCCGGCCGCTGGCGGGACTCCGTCGTCCACGCGATGCTCGACCGCGAATGGCAGGCCACGGGTCGGGGTCGGTGAGCGCGCCCGCCCTCTACACAGGTGGTACGCCGGGAGTGGGCGTCGGCGCCGGCCGCGGCGGATGCGGACCAGGGTCCGGCGGCATCTGCGGCGTGGGCTTCCCGTGCTTCCCCGCCTCCACCGTCCGCTCAGTGAGGCGGTAGATCCCGAACGGCGGGAACAGCAGGACGCGCACCGGATTGCCCTCCGCGGCGCAGACGTCGCACAAAAGGTCACGAGCCCCGGGTGCGCTGCGGATCACGGTCACGGGCCGGCGCCAGCACGCCTCACACGTGGTGACGTCGGTCGCGGCCACCTTCGCGTGGCCGATGGGGATCAGGGTCAGCATGTGGTGCTCCTCTTTGAGTGGGAGGCCCCGGCCCCGTCCCGGGGGATTCGGAGAACGGGCTGCCCACACGTGCCTGACGGCCACTGCTGCGCCCCCCGGGCGCACGTCGGCTTCCGCGGAGAGGGGGATGAGCTTCATCGCGGCTCCCAGGCGGTGGGCTGAAGCAGTCCCCGGACCGTAGGAAGAGCAGGCAGACGGCCGCCACAAAGTTGCATGCTTTTGCAGAGGCCGTACCTCCTTCTCGTCACACCTCAGCATGGCTATTGACACCTCCACCAGGATGGACCTACCAAGTCTGCAAACAGGCGCAACTTCGTGATTTCGGAGGCGACATGGACCTAAGGTTCATCGGGATCGACCCCGAGACGGACGAGGACGGCTGCCCCACCGTGTGGGTGGACCATGCAGCAGAAGACCTGCTGATCCAGAGCTACACAGCAGACAGCGAGACGGCCGAGAAGTGTCATTCCCTCTCCCCGGCAAAGGCCCCGATCCCGCCCGGCGAGACCGTCATCAGGTTCCCCCGCCGCATGGTGCCGCTGATCAGGAAGGCGTGCGATGAACTCGATGAACTCGACTGACTTCGGCGAGCTGATCGCCGCCACGCAGCGCACCGCCGTCCACCTGGAGACCCGGGACGCGTACTTCAGCAACCCCCGGTTCGAAGCCTGGCAGCAGGGCGAGAAGGACCGACTGGAATGACCGGGCCTCGTGGTGGCGGCCCTTCCACCAGCAGATCGCCGACGCCGTCGCCCGAGGCGTCACCGTACGCCGGGCCCGAATCGTCTCCGAGCCGGTGACCGAGTACATCCGGTGGGAGCACTACGTCACCCAAGCCAACGTCACAGCCGGGGAAGACGTGCGCTGGCTGCCCCGCCGCCGTGCACTCGACGTGCTGGTGCCCGTGAACGACTTCTGGGTCTTCGACGAACGCGCCGTCCGCGTACACCACTTCACCGGCCCAGGCGACTGGTCGGACAAGGCACTGAGCACCGAGCCGCAGCTCGTCACGACGTACACCGACGCGTTCGAGCAGGTGTGGGCGAAGGCGATCCCGCACGCCGAGTACGACATCATCTGACCCATGACCGGATCCCCGACGACCAGCGTGCAGGACGCCCGCGCAGCACTCGCCGAGCGCCTGCGGAACCTGCGGCTGGACGCGGGGATCACCGGCAAGGAACTCGCGGCGGCCTGCGGCTGGTCCATGGCGAAGTCGTCGCGGATCGCGGCGGGCCGTACGAATCCCTCGGACGACGACATCCGGGCCTGGTGCCGAGCGTGCGGCGCCGAGGGCCAGATAGCCGACCTGATCGCTGCCCGACGCCAAGCGGACGCCATGTACGTGGAGTGGAAACGGCTCCAGCGCACCGGAATGCGGCACCTCCAAGAGGCGTCGAGACCGCTGTACGAACGCACCCGCGTCTTCCGCGTCTACGCCTCCCACGTCATCCCCGGCTACCTCCAGACCCCCGGCTACGCCACCGCCCTCATGGGCACCATCGCTGAGTTCCGTGGCACCCCCGACGACGTCTCCGACGCGGTGGACGCCCGGATGCGACGGACCCAGGCCGTCCTCCACGGGAACCACCGGTTCGCCACGCTGATCGAAGAGAAGGTCCTCCACCACCGAGTCGGTGACCCCGAGGTGATGGCCGGCCAGTTGGGTCACCTGCTCGCCTCGATGGCGCTTCCCTCGATGTCCCTCGGGGTCATCCCGTCCACGGTCGACCGCGAGCACGTGATGTGGCCCGTCGAGCAGTTCACCGCCTTCGACACGACCCGGGTGCACGTCGAACTGCTGGCCGCCAAGGTCACCGTGACAGCACCGAGCGAACTGGAGCTCTACCACCGCGCGTTCGCCCGACTGAAGACCCTCGCCGTGCACGGAGCGGAGGCACGGGCGCTGATCGTGAAGGCGATCGACGCGCAGACGTAGCAGCAGGGGCGGGTCTATACCGGTGGTACGCCGGGTGTGGGTGTCGGTGCGGGTCGTGGTGGGTGTGGGCCGGGGTCGGGTGGCATCTGTGGAGTGGGCTTGCCGTGTTTGCCGGCTTCGAGTCGGCGTTCGGTGAGGCGGTAGATCCCGAGCGGTGGGAAGAGTTCGACGCGTACGGGGTTGCCCTCGGTGGCGCAGGCGTCGCACAAAAGGTCCCGGACGCCGGGTGCGCTGCGGATCGTGGTGACGGGTTGGCGCCAGCACGCCTCGCACGTGGTGACGTCGGTCGGGGTCGGCTTGGCGGCGCTGACGGGGGTGAGGGTGAGCATGTGGTGCTCCTCTGTGTGGGAGGCCCCGGCCCTGTCGCGGGGGATTCGGAGATACAGGGCCGGGGCCGGTCTGACCCGTGCACCGACACATGCGGCCCCTTGCCCGGGTTGCGTCGGCACACGGAGATCACGCGCTGTGCCGCGGCTTGCGCCCCGTGTACATGAGCAGCGTCTTCACGTACTCCGCCAACAGCAACCGCTCTTCGTCGATCCGTATGCCGGGCTCGACGCCGGTCGCGGCCTTCCGCGCGCTCGCGACACAGGCCAGGACATGCTGCCCGTACCAACCGCCGCTGAGACTGCGCCCGTACGCCTCAGCAGGCTCCGCCAACATGGCGATGTGCCCCCGCAGCCGATCCCGCAACGCTTCGACGGCGCTGCTCGGCGGCTGACTCAAGCCCACAGCGCCCGCGAGGCGCACGTCCCGCGTGACGTCCACCAAGCTCACACTCGCGGTCACCGAGCCCCCCGCACACAACGCGGGCACGAGCACGGCGGAAACTTCATCGGCTCCGGCACAACTCATCCGTCGCCCGAACGCTCACCTCCCGCTCCACCGGCCACCGCGTCCCGTCCACACCCACCCGATACACCCGCATCGTCATCGCAGGCCGCTCGGGCACGGGCTGCTCGACCGCCTTGAGCCCGGGGAGGCATCCGCAGGTGCGCACCTGCCACTCGCGCTGCTCGGCTTCGAATCGCACGATGCCGGCCGGTTTCAGGGGGCGGGATGCCGCGCCGCAGTGCCAGCACGCAGCGCCGTGCAGTCGGGCCAGGCTGACGGTGCCCTGGATCACCAGCACCTGCGGTTCGATCGGCGGTGAGTGCGCCATGGTTGTCTCCCAACCTTTCGCGGTTGGAGAGATGATGAAGCCGCAGCGAGTCCACAAGTGACCCACGTCGGGTCACCCGTGTCAGGCGTCTCCCGCGTGGCACCACTCGGCGAACGACGACAGGTCCTCGACGTCCGCCCGGCGGATGCGTCGGAGCTTCGCGACGTCCTCGCGCACCCACGGATGCTCGCGGGCGTGTAGCGGCGCAATGCGACGGGCGACCTTCAGCGACTCGTACGCGTCCTCCGACCGCCCGGACCAGAGTTGAGCGCGCGCCAGCTCGATGTAGAAGCCCGAGCGACGCTCCTTCGGGAGGTCGTCAGGAGGCAGCCATCCTCGCGCGACGTCCAGCGCAGCGGCGATGTGGTCCCCGCCGAGGCTCACTGCTACGGACACCTCGTGGATGCGCACGGATGCCGGACCGAACGCCGTACCCCCGTAGGTGCCCTCCTCCAGCCCTTCGGCCAACCGCCTGGCCTCGCCGAGGTGGTGGCGTGCTGCGGCAGCGCATCGAGTGCGCCCGGCGATCACCGCGGCGCGCATGTGGAGCGCACCTCGTGCGGCCGACGCTGCGGGTGTACACGGCTCCGGTAGTCGGTCCACGGCCGCCTCCAGCGCGCGTAGCCCTGCCGCGTGAGCGCGAGCGGCGAAGAACGTCTCCGTCCTCACGTACGCGACCGCCGCTTCCACCAGGGGATCTTCTGCGGACGGCACGGCCCACCGCATCAGGTCGACGAGACGCGCGGACAGATCACGCGCACCGTGCTTGTACGCGACCGCGTCAGCGGTCCGCAGGGCGGACACGAGCAGGTTCGCGACCGCAGGGCGGTCCTGGTCAGCGGTCGTGTCGAAGGCACGGAACAACTCGGCGAGAAGGGGTGGGATCGACTCGGCAATGGACACGTACTGGGCGTTCAGGCGCTTCTGCTCAGCACCACCGACCGCGGTCCGCAGCTACGAGAGCGGCCGTACGGGGCCGTCGTCGGGCAAGTCGTACGCGGCGAGCACCGCTGACAGCCCCGGTAGCGCGGCCCGGACCCGGCCGGCGCTGCGGTCGTGCGCGCCGAGCAGTACGGAGATGTCGATCCCGAGGGCGTCAGCGATGGCGGAGAGCACGGCATCGCTGGCGCCCCTGGCGCCGCGCTCGATCTTTCGAAGCGTCCCGACGTGGACACCGGCCCGGTCGGCGAGTTGCTGTTGCGTCATCCGAGGTCGGGACAGACCACGCTGGTAGGCCACACGAAGGCCCACCTCGCGCGCGTTGGGCGCGGGCATCACGGTCTCCATTCGACGTCGGCGCGTCGAAACGTACTCGCGCCGTCATCGCCCGGGGGCGTGAACAGGACCATCAGCACCCGTTGGTGGCGCTGTCAGCGGCCCCGTTCCGCCGACACGATCGGCAGGAGGTCGTGCAGACCGTCGATGGACCAGTCGGCGGACGAGCGGACTTCCGGGTCGTCCGCCCAGTAGTGCCCCCACGGCCCGCGCCGCAGATGCGCGGTACGCAGTCCGCACGCGGCAGCGGGCCCGACGTCGTTCGCCGGATGGTCACCCACGTAGACCGTCTCCGCCGCTGGTGCCTCCGCCAGTGCCGCGGCCCGTTCGAAGAACCCGCGGGACGGCTTGGCGACGCCCCACTCACCGGACACCGCGACCTTGTCGACCGGCAGGTCGAGAGCGCGCAGCAACTCACCAGCGCGGGCTGTCTGGTTACCGGCAACAACCACGCGAACACCCAGCTCGCGCAAGGCAGCGAGCGCGGACCGCACGTCGTCGTAGAGGTCCGCCTCACCGACGACCTCCCCCCGGCCAGCCGCCTCACGCGCCGCGTACTCCGCGGGCAGATCGAGGCCCGGCCGAACGAGCCTGAGCGCGTCCGCGTTGTCCCGCCCCTGCACCACCACCGCGCCGACCAGGGCAGAAAGGGTGTGGCGAGGCACCCCGAGCCAGTCCGCCCAACGGGCCCAGTACCGGTCATCGCGCACCAGCGTCTCGCCGATGTCGAACACCACCGCTCGGATCATGGCTGCCAGGGTACGAGGACGAGAATCGCGACCGGGGTCGGTGCCGCACCACAACGGGAGTGGGACAAGGTCGGCGCGGCTCGGAGCCCTCTAGGATGTGGTCGGATGGGTGCATGGCGAAGACGCTGTACCTGTTCGGGTCCGCCGCGCCGCCCGTCCTCCAGGCGTCCGAGGTCGTCCGGTCCGCGCAGGCACGCGGGTGGGACGTGTGCCTCGGACTGACACCGACGGCCGCGGACTGGCTCCGGGACGAGCTACCGGCGCTGGAGGAACTGACCGGACACCCGGTGCGGTCACGCTACAAACGGCCGGGGGAACCCGACGCGTGGCCCAAGGCCGACGCGATCCTCTTCGCCCCCGTCACCGCGAACTCCCTCAATAGCTGGGCGCTCTGCCTCACCGGGACCTTCGTCATCGGAGTGGCCGCCGAAGCCGTCGGCAAGGGCATCCCGATCGTCGCAATGCCCTGCGTGAACAGCGCGTACGCCGCACACCCCAGGGTGGACCAAAGCGTCAACGAGCTATGCGACATGGGCGTGACGGTCCTCTACGGCAACGGCGGCTTCACCCCCAACCCACCCGGCGAGTGCCGCCCGTACCCCTGGCACACCGCCCTGACCACCGTCGAGCACGCGGCGGCCACGGCATAGGAAGACCCGCCGGCGCGCAGATCGATTCCGTGGCCTCAGTGCTCGCTCTCGTGAGGACTGACGTGGACCGACGGAGCTTCCTGACCGTCTCGGGCGGCGCCCTCGCCTTCCTCGGAGTGCAGGCGCGCAGACACAACTCCACCAAGCACAGCGCGGGCCGGGCGGCTACTCGCCCTGCCGTGACAGCTCGACGACGGACGGCCGACGCAAGGAAGACATGAACCCCCTGACCCTGGGCGTCGTCGTGCTGACCATGGGCGACCGCGAACCTGAACTGCGCACCCTCCTGAAGTCCGTGGCCGCGCAGGAAGGCGACGCCCCGGCAGTCGTCGTACTGGGGCAGGGTGCCGAGCTGCCCGAACTCCCGAACGGAGTGACGGGCGTCGAGCTCCCGGAAAACCTCGGGATCCCCGGCGGCCGGAACGCCGGCGTCACATGGCTACGGGAACACGGCGGCGGCGTGGACGTCGTCGTGATCCTGGACGACGACGGACTCCTGCCCCGAACCGACACCCTGCAACTGGTACAGGAAGCGTTCACCGCTGACCCCGGGCTGGGGATCGTGAGCTTCCGCATCGCCGACGAGCAGGGACTGACCCAGCGCCGACACGTCCCCCGCCTCGGCTCCTCCGACCCACTCAAGTCCGGCCCCGTCACCACCTACCTCGGCGGCGGACACGCCATCCGCATGAACGTCATCGACGAAGTCGGCGACTTCCCCACCCCGTTCTTCTACGCACACGAAGAAACCGACTTCGCCTGGCGCGCCCTCGACGCCGGACGGAACATCCACTACCGCGCCGACCTCGTCCTCCAACACCCCCGCACCGCGCCCTCCCGCCACGCCGTCTACTACCGCAACACCGGCCGCAACCGCGTCTGGCTCGCCAAACGCCACCTCCCCGCAGCCCTGATGCCCGTCTACCTGACGACCTGGGCGGCATACACCATCAAACAGAAGCCACCGCGCGACGGCCTCAAGGCATGGTGGGCCGGCTTCTTCGAAGGACTACGAGTCCCATGCCCACCACGGAAACCCATGCGCTGGCGCACGGTATGGCGCATGACACGCCTCGGACGACCCCCAGTGATCTGACTACCCGACACCAAAAGGATGTCCGAGGACCATCCGCCCTGGCATCATGCACCCGTCTCCCAGATCTACCGCAGGCAAAGGACGAGCAAAGCCCTCCTCGCGTCGCAGGCCAGGAAGGGGTGGTCTCCGCGCACGCGGAGCTGCCTGACGGTCCGCACCGGCGACCGGTCAGGTCAGGTCAGGTCAGGTCAGCCGCGGCGAACCCGTCAGCGCCCACGTGTAACCGCCCGCGCCGTCCGCGTCCAGGTCGTAGAGGACCTTTCCGTCGGCGCTCAGGCCCTTCTGGTTCTCGGTCTTGTGGACCTTCGTCTGGCACTGGATCCGCCCGGAGTCGGCCCGGTTGATCTCCGCGGTGATGTCGCACAAGGACACCAGGACGTCCTTGTCGTTGCGCTCCAGCCGGACCTGGATGTCGAAGTTGTCGAACTTCCGCACCCCGCCCCCGTCGGTCCAACCGCCGTCCGCGCTCACGAGCCAGCCGCCGGTGCGGGGCACCACGCAGAGCTTGAGATGCACGTCGGTGTCGTACCCGGAGGTGGCGAACTCCTTCTTCTGCGTCGCGGAGCACGCGTTGATCGGACCCGCCGCGCTCTCCGCCGCCGTCGCCGGGTTGCCCGCGACCAGGATTCCACCCGCGGCCAGCGCCGTGACGAGCATGCCCCTGGAGAGAGTCGTAACCGTCTTCTTCACGTGATTCCCCGTTCCTTCGGAACTCCGCCGCCAAGGCGCGCGGATCGAGCTGATGGTCCGGCCGGAACGCCACGGGCGGCCCGACCGGTCAGTGACGCTATTCAGCGGCCAAGGCGCCACCACCAGGCACGATGCTCAACTCCGGCGACCGGAGGATGCACACTGCTCACACGCGAAGGGGGCCGGTCGACGCGAAGTCAACCGGCCCCTTCAAAAGCCCGACCGCTGCTACCCGGTCACCAGCTTGCGCACCCGCTCCGCGCCCACCGCCAGCAGCAGCGTCGGCAGGCGCGGGCCCGTCTCGCGCGTCACCAGCAGGCGGTACAGGAGGGCGAAGAACTGGCGCTGGGCCACCTTCAGCTCAGGCGTCGGCTTGGCCTCGGGGTCCAGGCCGGCCATGACCTTCGGGACGCCGTACACCAGGGTCGTCAGACCCTCCAGGGACCAGTGGGTGTCCAGGCCCTCCAGGAGCAGGCGCAGCGATTCGCGGGCGCCCTCGTCCAGGGACGACAGCAGCTCCACGTCCGGCTCGTCGCGGACGACGGTGCGGGCGTCCGCCGGGACCTGGGTAGTGATCCAGTTCTCCGCACGGTCCAGCCGCGGGCGGACCTCGTCCAGAGACGCGACCGGGTTCGCCGGGTCCAGCTCGCTGAGGATGCGAATGGTCTGCTCGTCGTGGCCGGCGGTGATGTCGACGACGGAGGCGAGCGTCCGGTACGGCATCGGCCGCGGCGTCGTCGGCAGGTCACCGGCCGCGGTGCGCACCGCGCGCCCGTACGCCGCCGCGTCCGCCGGCAGCACGGACCCGTCGGCCACCTTCGCGCCGAGCTTGTCCCACTCGTCGTACAGCCGCTGGATCTCCTGGTCGAAGGCGATCTTGAACGCCTGGTTCGGGCGGCGCCGCGCGTACAGCCAGCGCAGCAGCGGCGCCTCCATGATCTTCAGGGCGTCCGCCGGGGTCGGCACGCCGCCCTTGGAGGACGACATCTTCGCCATGCCGCTGATGCCCACGAAGGCGTACATCGGGCCGATGGGGCGCTCGCCGCCGAAGATCGGGCAGATGAACTCGCCGACCTGGAAGGAGGAGCCGGGCGAGGAGTGGTCGACGCCGGACGGCTCGAAGACGACGCCCTCGTACGCCCAGCGCATCGGCCAGTCGACCTTCCACACCAGCTTGCCGCGGTCGAACTCGTTCAGCCGCACCGTTTCGGCGAAGCCGCACGCGCCGCACTGGTACGTCAGCTCGGTGGTCTCGTCGTCGTAGCCGGTGACCACGGTCAGGTCGCGCCCGCAGCCGCCGCAGTACGGCTTGTACGGGAAGTAGCCGGCCGAACCCGTTCCGTCGTCCTCGCTCGCCGCGCCGGAGCCCTCCGCCGCCTCCAGCTCGGCCTCGTCGACCGGCTTCTGGGACTGCTTCTGCTTCGCGGGCGCCTTCTTCGTGCGGTAGCGGCCGAGGATCTCGTCGATGTCGGCGCGGTGCTTCATCGCGTGCAGCACCTGCTGGCGGTATGCGCCGGAGGTGTACATCTCGGTCTGGCTGATGCCCTCGAACTCGACGCCGAGCTCCGCCAGGGACTCGACCAGCGCCGCCTTGAAGTGCTCGGCCCAGTTCGGGTACGGGGAGCCCTCGGGCGCCGGCACGGACGTCAGCGGGCGGCCGATGTGCTCGGCCCACGCCTCCGGGTCGACGCCGGGGATGCCGGCCGGCACCTTGCGGTAGCGGTCGTAGTCGTCCCAGGAGATCAGGTGCCGCACGTCGTACCCGCGGCGGCGGATCTCGTCGGCGACCAGGTGCGGGGTCATGACCTCGCGGAGATTGCCCAGGTGAATGGGGCCGGAGGGGGAGATGCCGGACGCCACGACGATTCGTTTGCCCGGCGCACGCCGCTCCGACTCCGCGATGACCTCGTCTGCGAAACGGGAGACCCAGTCGGTCTCTGTGCTGCTCTGAGCCACGGTCGGCACGTCCTTCTTCCTCGTTCGGATCACACCATTGTCCCAGACGGAAGGTCCCCCTCCGGGGTTGCCCGGCGCAAGCCGTTAACGCACCCCGTCGAGGAGCGCCGGTTTAACCGGCGGAAGCGCCGCCCGCACCCGTGGGACACTTGACGACCGGAACACCATCCGTCCGGATCCATCCGAATCCCAGAAACGGCAATTCCATGGCCTCGGTCCCCTCCCTCGCGTCGAATGTGCAGCAGCGCCTCGCGGACGCCCTCACGGCAGCCCTGCCGGAGGCCGGTTCCGCAGACCCGCTGCTGCGACGTAGCGAGCGGGCCGACTTCCAGGCCAATGGAATCCTCGCGCTCGCCAAGCAGCTCAAGGGCAACCCGCGGGACCTGGCGATGCGGGTCGTGGCCTCGCTGCCGACGGACGGCGGCGACCTGCTGCGGGAGGTCGAGGTCTCCGGCCCCGGCTTCCTGAACGTCACCGTCTCGGACGCCGCGATCGTACGGACCCTGGCCGCGCGCGCCGCCGACGACCGGCTCGGCGTGCCGTACGCGCCCGCCCCGGGCACCACGGTGATCGACTACGCACAGCCGAACGTCGCCAAGGAGATGCACGTCGGCCATCTGCGCTCCGCCGTGATCGGCGCGGCGATGGTGGAGATCCTGGAGTTCACCGGCGAGCAGGTCGTCCGGCGCCACCACATCGGCGACTGGGGCACCCAGTTCGGCATGCTCATCCAGTACCTGCTGGAGCACCCGCACGAGCTGGACCACGAGCACGCCGAGGGCGAGCAGGCCGGCGAAGAGGCGATGTCCTCGCTGAACCGGCTGTACAAGGCGTCCCGGAAGCTCTTCGACGCCGACGAGGAGTTCAAGGCGCGCTCGCGGGACCGGGTCGTCGCCCTCCAGTCCGGTGACCCCGAGACCCTGGCGCTGTGGCAGCGGTTCGTCGACGAGTCGAAGATCTACTTCTACTCCGTCTTCGACAAGCTGGACATGGAGATCCAGGACCCCGACATCGTCGGCGAGTCCGGCTACAACGACATGCTGGCGGAGACCTGCCGGATCCTGGAGGAGACCGGGGTCGCGGTTCGCTCGGAGGGCGCGCTCTGCGTCTTCTTCGACGACGTGAAGGGCCCGGACGGCAACCCGACGCCGCTGATCGTGCAGAAGGCGAACGGCGGCTTCGGCTACGCCGCGACCGACCTGTCCGCGATCCGCGACCGGGTGCAGAAGCTGGGCGCGTCCACCCTGCTGTACGTGGTCGACGCCCGGCAGTCGCTGCACTTCAAGATGGTCTTCGAGACGGCCCGCCGGGCCGGCTGGCTGAACGACGAGGTCACCGCCGTCCAGCTCGCCTTCGGCACGGTGCTGGGCGCCGACGGCAAGCCGTTCAAGACCCGGGAGGGCGAGACCGTCCGGCTGGTGGACCTGCTGGACGAGGCCGTCGAGCGCGCCACGGCGGTGGTGCGGGAGAAGGCGGAGAAGGTCGGGCTGAGCGAGCAGGAGATCCTGGAGAACGGCCGGTACGTCGGCATCGGCGCGATCAAGTACGCCGACCTGTCGACGTCCGCGGTGCGGGACTACAAGTTCGACCTGGACCAGATGGTCTCGCTGAACGGCGACACGTCCGTGTACCTCCAGTACGCGTACGCCCGGATCCGCTCCATCCTGCGCAAGGCGGGCGAGGTCCGGCCGGTCGCGCACCCGGAGCTGGAGCTCCACCCGGCCGAGCGGGCGCTGGGGCTGCACCTGGACCAGTTCGCCGAGGTGATCGCGGAGGTGGCTGCCTCGTACGAGCCGCACAAGCTGGCGGCGTACTTGTACCAGCTCGCGTCGCACCTGACCACGTTCTACGACAAGTGCCAGGTGTTGAGCGCGGAGAACCCCGCCGAGCTGGTGGAGAACCGCCTCTTCCTGGTCGACCTGACCGGCCGCACGCTCCACCAGGGCATGGCCCTCCTGGGCATCCGCACCCCCGAACGCCTCTAGGGGCCCTGCGCGCTTCCCTGCGGGGTGCGTTGGTCTCTACGGCCCGGTGGGGGCTGTTCGCGCAGTTCCCCGCGCCCCTGATGTGCCTCCCTCCGCCTTTGTCTGCGGGCTGAGGCGCAAGTATTTAGGGGCGCGGGGAACTGCGCGAACAGCCACAGACGGCCTGCAGACGCTACGACGCAGCTCGCCGCGCGGCGAAGCCGCGCCTGCCGACGCAGCGGCACTGCAGCAAGGTCCGCCGGGCTCGCCTGGGGCTACGCAGCCAGTGACCGGCCATGCGAGGTGAACGCCGCTGTCGCCGCGTGGTGGGCGACGGTGCGTACGTCGGCGTCGCTGAGGCCGGCCTCAACCGCCGCCTTGTGGTACTCCGCAGACGTACGCGTCGCGCTGACCGTCGGGTTGTCGGTGTTGAGGGTGACCCGCACTCCGGACCTCAGGAGCAGCCGGACGGGGTGCTCGCGCAGGCTGCGCGCGGCCCGGGTGTGGACGTTGCTGGTGAGGGCGAGTTCGAGGGTGACGTCGTCCTCCGCGAGCTTCCGCATCAGCGCGGGGTCCTCCGCGGAGCGGACCCCGTGGCCGATGCGGTCGGGGCGGAGCGCGGTCAGCGCCGCCCAGACGCTCTCCGGTCCGGCGGCCTCGCCTCCGTGGATGGTGACGTGCAGCCCCGCGTCGCGGGCGCGGGCGAACGCGGGCGCGAACAGGTCGGGCGGGTAGCCCGCCTCGTCACCGGCGAGGTCGACGCCGCAGAAGTGGTGCGCCCGGCTGAGGATGCTGTCCATCTGGCGCCCCGCGGAGCCCGGCCCGAGGTCGCGCACGAGGATCCCGATGAGGCCCACGGGCAGGCCGAAGTCGGCGGAGGCCCGGCCAATCGCCTCCGACACCACGTCGATGACGTCGACGGGGTCGAGCCCGGTCTGGGTGTGGATGAACCAGGGGCTGAAGCGGAGTTCGACGTAGTCGAGGCCGTCGTTGAAGCAGTCCTCCACGGCCTGACGGGAGATCAGCGCCCAGTCCTCCAGCGCGCGTGCGGTGGAGCAGGCGACGTCGATGTGGCGCAGGTAGTCCAGCAGACCGGTCGTTGCCGACGGGTCGGTGACGACGACCCGGCCCAACGGGCGCTGTTCGGCGGCGAGCCAGTGGTCGTGCCGTCGGGCGAGGTCCAGGGCGGTGGAGGGGCGGATGGAGCCCTCCAGATGACGGTGCAGGTCGATCAGGGTCATGTGTGTCCTCTTACTTTTGAAGAGTGTGGTTCTCGAAGCGTGTTGGTGTCGAAGCTTGTGATGCCGCGGGAGCGTCAGCGCCGTCCGCTGCGGTCCGGGCCGCTCAACAGGTCCACCAGGTCGGACGCGATGCGCTGCTCGATGTGCGTCGGGACGGACTGGAGCCCGGCGGCCAGGTCACCGGCGCACACCGCGGCGAGGCTGCGCGCCTGCAAGGTCAGCCCCAGGTCCATGGCCTGGATGGGGTTGCCGTTCGCCGCGGTGAGGTTGAGCATCCGGCCGTCGTCCAGCAGGACGACCTCGCGGCCGTCGGCCAGCACGTATCCGCGCCGCCGGGACGTGTCCCCGTACTCGACGGTGCGCAGCGTGCTCGCCGTCAGGGCGTCGCGGTCCAGCTCCCAGGGGAAGTGGCCGACGCCCGCCAGGACGGCTCCGTCGGGCAGGGCGTCGAGTTCGGCGGCGCCGATCACCTCGGGGTGGCCGGTCGCCATGAAGACGACCTGGGCGTCGGAGACGACGTCGACGGACGGACCCACGCGATGGCCGCTCATGATCGCGTGCAGCGCCCTCATGGGGTCGATCTCGCAGACCGCGACCCGGGCGCCCAGGTGGGCGAGGGTGTCGGCGACGCCCTTGCCGCACGGCCCGTAGCCGAACAAGGCGGCGCGCACGCCCGGGACGGCCACGCCCTCGCCGCGCAGGGCGTCGGCCACGTCGTCGTGGGTCGTTCCGGGCGAGCCGGTGAGTGAGATCCGGGTGCCGGCTCGTGCGAGCAGGGTCACCAGGGCGGCCGTTTTGGGCTCGATGTGCAGGCACATGGCCAGCCGCTTGCCGGCGAGCACCGGCGCCAGCTCCTCGACGGCCCGGGCCGTCAGAGGCATGTGCTTGATGGCCCAGTTGATGTCGGGGCGGGGCAGGCGAAGGTCCGCCCCGGGAGAGGTTCCGGGAGAGATTCCGGGCATGGCGGAAGGTCCTCGTTCTCGGGTGACAGCGGGCGCCTGACCGACGGTTCCCCGGCCCGGTGTGGGCGCAGGCGGAAGCGGCCGGCCACGGCGCGAAGGACGAGAGGGAGGGGGCCCGCTCAGCGGGCCCGGCTGCTGTCAGCCGTAGAAGTCACACCGGTAGGAGTGGTCGCCGAAGACCGGCACCACTACCTCGATCCGATGAAGGGACATGCGGCCAAGGTAACCGGTGGGCGTGCCGGAGGGAAGATCCGGACCGCGATCCCCGTACGACGAGGGGCCCGGGCCTCCCCCACGGGGAGACCCGGGCCCTGCGCGCGTCCGGGCTCAGCCCACCGGGCCGAGCTTCGTCCACGGGTTCTTCGGATCGGCCGCGTCCGGCCGGTTGCCCTTCGTCCAGAACTTCGCCCGCCAGTAGGAGCCGCCGTACGAGACGACGGTACGGGTGGCTCCGCTCGGGTCGCCGGCGACGAGCTTGCTGCCGGCCGTGGCGGCGCTGTTCCTCGGCTCCAGGACGTGCCCGTTCGCGGCGAGCAGCCCGTGGGGCTTGCCGTCGGCGGGGATGCCGGCGACCGGCGCGCCCTTGTCGTCGGTGAACCGCCACGACTGGCCCGTACTGCCGTTGCAGTCCTTCACGGACAGCTCGGCGAGCCGGCTGTCGGCGCCCAGGCACTGGGCGCGTCCGCCGCTGGCGGAGGTGATGGTGAAGCGGCCGGTGGCGCCGTCGGGGGCGATGTTCCACACCTGGTTCTTGTTGCCGTCCTGCGAGCCGACCAGGTGGGAGGTGGTCCAGGTGCCGGGGCGGTCGACCACCAGGGAGCTGTTGACGTCCTGGACCTTCCAGCCGCCGTCGACCTTCCACAGCTGGAACGGTGCCCACGCCGGGTTGTAGGTGCGCGCCGCGTCCCACGCCTCCGCCCGGCAGGCGGGGCCGCCGCCGGCCGCCGGGGGCTCGACGACCCGGGTGTCCTTGCGGCGGTCCTGGGTCAGGCCGTACGTGGCGTCCCCGATCTTCATCGTGAAGTTCGCAGGGCCGGTGACCGGCAGGAAGTACTTGAGACCGATGTCCCGGGTGCCGCCGGCCGGCACGCCCTCGCAGTAGCCGAGTTTGAGGGTGACGCGGTGGAAGTCGCCCTTCAGACCGCCCGCGTTGGGCCCGGTGTGGCCGGGCTGCACGGCGTCCTTCAGCTCCTGCCAGTTGTCGTCCTTCAGCAGCGGCGGCGCGCTGGTGGGGATGTCGAACGACAGCTCGGTGCCGGACGGCAGCGGCTTGCCGCTGTTGTTGGTGATCCGCAGCTTGGGCTGCTGCGGCCACAGGTCCTTCTCGCCGGTGGGGTAGTCGGCGAACTCGACGGAGACGTCGAGGACCTGCGCGGGCGGCTTGACGGCGCCGGCGCGGTCGGTGGCGTAGCCGCCGGCGCCGCTGAGGCCGTTGGAGATGCGGGTGGTCAGGTCGTGGCCCATGACGTACGTGCCGTCGGGCCCGCGGGTCAGGTCGCCGCCGAGCTCCCACATCATCACGCCGCCGATGTCCTTGTCCCGGACGTAGCGCACCTTGGCGTCGATGGTCTGCTCGTCCTCGGCGGTGAGGAACACCTTCTTCTGCGCGTTCCACAGCCAGCTCGCGCCGAGCGCGGCGCTGTGCTTGCGCTCGTAGGTCCCGGTGAGCTTGTTCGGCGGCTGGTCGGGGTCAAGGCCGTAGGCGCCGAGGTAGCGGGGCGCGGTGCCGTTCTGGAGGTTGCGGGCGTGCCACAGCGGGTTGGAGCCCGCGGCGACCTCGCGGCCCCGGCTGGTGTCGTGCCAGAGGTTGTCGATGCCGACGGCGCCGTTGCCGCAGGGGGTGCGGGTGCCGGTGCCGGGCTGGCACTGGCCCTGGTCGGGCAGGGGTGCGGTGCCCCACAGGCCGTCGGTGCCGCCCTGCACGTCGCGCCAGCCGCGGGTGTAGTACGGGACTCCGAGGTTGATCCGGCCGGGCTGGAGCGCGCCCCGGTAGTAGTGGTACGCCCAGTCGACGTTGAAGTAGCCCGTCTTGCCGTACTCGGGGTTCTTCGCGTCGTCGTACACGCCGGCCGCGGCGAGTTCGCCGTCCTTGCCGTCGTCGTACAGCGGCGCCTGCGGGCCGACGTACTGGTTCCAGGAGCCGTGCAGGTCGTACGTCATGACGTTGACGAAGTCCTGGTAGGCGAGGGCCGCGCCGCCGTCGTAACCGCGGACCAGGTGGCCGGAGGCGGAGGCGGCGGAGGTCAGCAGGTAGTACCGGCCGCGGGCGTCGCCGGCGCGGTCCAGCTTCTCCCGCAGGGTCTTCATCAGCGCGTTGTAGCCGACCTGGAGGCCCTTGCGGCGCGGGTTGGCCAGCGCCCAGTCGTCCGGGTTGCCGCTGTCGGGCATCGCGGTGGGGTACTCGTAGTCGATGTCGACGCCGTCGAAGGCCGCCCCGTAGCGGTCGAGGAAGGCCACGACGGAGTCGGCGAAGGTGTCGATGCCGGCCCGGTTGACGCTGCCGTCGGCGTTCGTCGTCATGGCGTAGAAGCCCTTGGTGTCGGACCAACCGCCGACCGCGATCAGGGGTTTGACCAGCGGGTGCCGCTTCTTGTACTTGGCGAGCTGGTTGAAGTGGCCCTTGTAGGGCAGCGAGGGGTCCATTTCGGCGCCGTCGACGCCCGGCCAGGTCAGGCCGGTGGCGGGGTTGTTCGCGGCCCCTTCGTCCCCGACGGAGATCCGGTCGCCCTCGACGCGCGCGAAGGCGTAGTTGATGTGGGTGACCTTCGACCAGGGGATGTTCTTGACGAGATAGCGGGGTTTGCCGTCGGTGCCGTTGCGGGTGGCGTTGAAGTAGCCGACCACGCGCCGGTCGGTGCCGTTGCCGCCCAGCCACTCGCGGCCGTCGGCGCCGTACACGTCGCAGTAGCGGGCGTTGGTGCCGGCGGTCACGGCCATGCCTTCGGGGCGGCACTCGGGGTGCGGGACGCCGGCGGCCGGCTTGGGGGCACGGCGGTCGGGCGCGGTGTCGAAGGGGTCGCCGACGGGGGCGGCCGGGTCGGGCTGCTGCCCGTCGCCGCCGGTCCCGGGCTGCGCCTGGTACCAGTACTCGTTCATCTTCTGGATCTGCGGGAACAGGTCCCCGTCCTTGTACTGGTCGACGGCGACGAAGTTCGGCTTGCGGCGGGCCGCGGTGGTGCACACGCCCTCGGCGCGCTGCGTCATCTTCTGGTTGTCGGTGGTGTACGTCGGCGCCATCGGCACGTCGCGGAAGTGGTTCATGAAGAACAGCGGCCGGAAGTTCCCGGAAGGGCGGGTGCCCAGCGGTCGCTCGCTCCAGCGCGAGTAGCAGGCCCAGTCGGAGTTGCCGAGCCCGGGCCCCATGCTCCAGTGGTTCTCCACCCGCCAGCGCTTGTCGGCGAGGAAGCCGATGGCCTCGCGGTTGTTCACCTTGTCGACCTGCCCGGAGAAGATCAGCAGCCGCTTGTTCTTCGCGACCATGTCCTTCAGCAGCGGCCAGCCGTTGACATGGACGTTCCAGCCCTGCTTGAGGGCGGGGTCGGCCACGACGGCGTCGTCCGGGACGAACATCAGGTCACGGATGCCGGGCACCAGGTCGAAGCCGTGCTTGAGGTAGTCCTCGTTCGTGAGGGAGCCCTGGTCCTCGATGAAGATCGAGACGATCTCGCCCGGGTTGGAGTCCAGGAACTCCTTCACCGTCTTCAGCATGGCGTCGAGGGTGTTGCTGGGGGTGACCACGCCGCCGCAGCCACCGCCGTGGCAGAGCGGGATCCGCCCGCCCACGACCGTCCTGTTGACGTCGGGCATCAGGGCCCGCACGCCGTCGGCGAGTTGGCGCTTCATCGAGTGCGGCTGGTTGGGCGCGAGGGTGTCGTACCCGTCCTCGGTGTTGATCATCGCGTTGTGCGCGGTCAGGTACGTCATGTGCTCCAGCGTCCGCCGGTCCTGCGGCGGCTGCGGCTGGCGCGGCCAGTCGACGGGGGTGAAGAGCCAGGTGGCGGGGTCCGTGCCGATGGTGTCCAGCTTGAGGTCGGCGACCTTCTCGCTCTTGCTGATCGGCTTGGTGCTGGTCAGCCGGCGGCCGGTGCCCGGCTCCCCGATCCAGTGACCGCCGCCTCCCACGGACGTCACGTCCCAGACCGCGTTGGCCCCGGTGCAGTCGCCCGCGACCGGTTCGTCCTCCCGGACCAGGCAGTTCGAGGGCAGTTCGGTGTTGCGCAGCCGGTGGCCGCCGGAGACCTCCTCCAGGGTCCAGGACTGGTGCCGGTCGTCGCCCTGGGGCGCGGAGCTCTCGATCGGCCAGGAGCCCAGGGACGTCTTGGTGATGCCCAACTGGCCACCGTTGTGGACGTTCTGGATGCGGACGGCCTTGCCGACGGGGAGGGCGGCGGCGGCCGGCTCGGGCGGCGCGGGGGCCGCCGAGGCCGCGCCCGCGCCCACCGCTGCCACCGCGCCGGTCTCGACGAGGAGCGCGGCGGCGAGCAGCAGCCCGCGCCATCGGTGCCGGGTGCGCCGCCCACGTGCCGTATGTCTGTCGCGTCTTGATCGCTGGTGCGTCACGTCGTGACGTCTCCTTCACCGGTTCGTGGCCGGTGCGCCCCGGTTCGGGGCGCACCCGCCCGAACGGTGCGTCAAAGACGTCTGCGACGGATCAACGACCGATCAACGCGCACGCATCAGAACTCGGCCGAGCGGATACGTCGCGGCTCATCCCAGCGGGTACGAGGTGCGCCCGGACGCGTCGTCGATCTCGTGGTGCGCCTTCTGCAACAGCTGGGACGCGATGTCCATCAGCGCGCGGGCGCCGGCGATCTCCTCGCCGACCCGCAGTTGCGGCGAGTCCGTGGGGTGGCGTTGCGCATTGCCGTGCCCGCGGACCTCCGTGCCGTCGCTGAGCCTGACCATGGCGGCGGCCCGGGTGCGGTCGCCGTCTTCCCGGAACTCCATCTCGACGTGCCAGCCGACGAGTGTCTGCATGGCGGATCACCTCCAGCGGTCCCACCTCCAGAGTGCGCCGCGGGCGTCGGATGCGCACCCCGCCCCGCCGGGCCCCGCCACGTCCCCCGTTACGCACCATCCGGTAAGTACCGCACTTAAAAGTCCGTACTTGTGAAGGTTTGAACGACCTCGGAGGATGAATGTCGCCGGCAGGAACTTGATCCCCCTTATTTTCCAAGGAGCACTGTCATGCCCGTATCGCCCGCGCCCACGAAGCCCGCCGTGTCCGTCCTCGGCCTCGGCATGATGGGCACGGCACTGGCCGCCGCGTTCCTGAAGGCCGGCCACCCGGTCACGGTGTGGAACCGGACGGAGGCCAAGACGGGCCCGCTGGTCGCCCAGGGCGCCACCCCGGCCGCCACCCCCGCCGACGCGGTCGCCGCCAGCGACCTCGTCGTCTTCTGCCTGATGGTGAACGACAACGTCCGCGAGGTCCTGGACACGGTCCCGGACCTGGTCAAGGGCCGTACGGTCGTCAACCTCACCAACGGCACCCCGGCGCAGTCCCGCGAGTTGGCCGCCTGGGCGGCGGTGCAGGGCGTGCGCTACCTGGACGGCGGCATCATGGCCGTGCCGCAGATGATCGCCGGCCCGCACGCGTACGTCTTCTACAGCGGTGACAAGGAGGCGTTCGCCGAGCACGAGGAGACCTTCCGGGTGCTGGGCGGCGCCCGGTACGTGGGCGAGGACGCCGGCTTCGCTTCGCTGTACGACTTCGCGCTGCTGATCGGCATGTACGGGATGAACATCGGCGTCCTGCACTCGCTGGCGCTCGCCCGCTCGGCCGGCATCCCGGCGAAGGACATCGCGGGCCCGGTGCAGGAGTGGGTCACGGCGATGGCGGGCGCACTGCCGACCTGGGCCGAGGAGATCGACTCCGGCGAGCACGTCACGAACGTCTCCAGCATCGCGGTCAACCAGGCCGCCCTGCCGAACCTGTTGAACACCCTGGCCGGCCAGGGCGTCTCCACGGAGTTCTTCCAGCCGCTGACGGCCCTGCTCGACGAGGCGATGGCCGCGGGCCACGCCGGGGACAGCCAGTCCCGGCTGGCCGTGATGCTGGGGACGAAGAAGGCGTAGGCACTGAAGACCGGGGGCGAGGGGCGTAGGCGGCGAGGAGGCGTAGGACTGAATCCCACGGGCCCGGAGTTGACGGCTCCGCCGCAACCCGGGCCCCGGCCCGTACGTCCCGCCCGCGCACGGAAACCTTTCCTCCCGCCCGTCCGGCACCCTTCGGTGGTCCACCGCCGCCGAAGGGTGCCGCATGCGTTCAACAACCGTACTGACGTGCCGTTCTGTTGCACATACCGATGCTGACGGGGTGCAGGAGTTCGCATTGGTCCAGTCATTGACGGTCGGTCAGCCGGACGGTTCAGTGGGCGCGCAACCCCCCACCGCGGCCCGGCCCGGGGCCCTCGCGAGCGTCCGCGCTCCGCCCCGGGGCACGCCGTTGACGCATGGAGGAGGAATCGTGCTTTCCCAGCGCACTCGCCGCCGCATCAAGACGTTCGTCGTCGCCCTCACCGCAGCCACCGGACTCGCCGCGGCCGGTCTCGCCCCCGCCGCGGCCCCGGCGGTCGCCGTCGGCCACGGCGACGCCCGGGCCTTCGCGGCGTTCGTCGTCACCGAGGCCCAGTTCAACCAGATGTTCCCGAACCGGAACTCGTTCTACACGTACTCCGGCCTGACGAACGCCCTCGGCGCCTACCCGGGCTTCGCGAACACCGGCACCGACACGGTGAAGAAGCAGGAGGCCGCGGCCTTCCTCGCGAACGTCAGCCACGAGACCGGCGGCCTCGTCCACATCGTCGAGCAGAACCAGGCCAACTACCCGCACTACTGCGACCCGAGCAAGCCCTACGGCTGCCCCGCCGGCCAGGCCGCGTACTACGGCCGCGGCCCGCTCCAGCTCAGCTGGAACTACAACTACAAGGCCGCCGGCGACGCCCTCGGCATCGACCTGCTGAACGACCCGTGGCGGGTGCAGAACGACGCCACCGTGTCGTGGAAGTCGGCGCTCTGGTACTGGAACACCCAGAGCGGTCCCGGCACCATGACCCCGCACGACGCGATGGTGGACCAGCGCGGCTTCGGCGAGACGATCCGCTCCATCAACGGCTCGGTCGAGTGCAACGGCGGCAACCCGGCGCAGGTCCAGAGTCGCGTCGACACCTACACCCGCTTCACCGGGCTCCTCGGCGTCCCGACCGGCAGCAACCTGTACTGCTGACCCCTCGTACGCAGGGCGGGGCCGCGTCGCGCGGCCCCGCCTTCGCCTCTACGAAGGTGCGCCAACATGCCCTTTAAATAGGGGAGTTGCCGGACGAAGCACACAACCGAGACCCCGTCGGACAATCACGGTGATCGATTGGTCTATACCTTGACGCGGACTCACCAAAGACGGTTCAGTGTGAGCACCACCCCCCACCACGGCAGCCCCGGACACCCCCCACGAGCCCCCACGCTCCACTCCGGGAACGGCCGTTGACGCACGAAGGAGGACTCGTGCTCACACTGCGCACGCGCGAGCGCGTCAAGGCACTGATCGTCGCCCTCACCGCGGCCACCGGACTCGCAGCGGCGAGCCTCGTGCCGACCGCGTCCCCCGCGGCAGCGGCGGACGAGAAGTGCACCAACGCCCCCAACTGGCAGCAGGGCGTGTCGTATTCCGCCGGCAACGTTGTCAAGTACCGGGACGGGAAGTACTACATCGCCGAGCACGCCAACCCGGGCTACGACCCCACCGTGAGCACCTGGTACTGGGACCCGTACAACTGCAACGGCGGCGGCAACCCGAACCCGGGTGCCTTCGTCGTGAGCGAGGCCCAGTTCAACCAGATGTTCCCGAACCGGAACTCGTTCTACACGTACTCCGGTCTGAAGGCCGCGCTCAGCGCCTACCCGGGCTTCGCGAACACCGGCAGCGACACGGTGAAGAAGCAGGAGGCCGCGGCGTTCCTCGCGAACGTCAGCCACGAGACCGGCGGCCTCGTCCACATCGTGGAGCAGAACCAGGCCAACTACCCGCACTACTGCGACCGGACGCAGCCCTACGGCTGCCCGGCCGGCCAGGCGGCCTACTACGGTCGCGGGCCGATCCAGCTCAGCTGGAACTTCAACTACAAGGCCGCGGGCGACGCCCTGGGCATCGACCTGCTGAACAACCCCTGGCAGGTCCAGAACAACGCGGCCGTGGCCTGGAAGACGGCCCTGTGGTACTGGAACACCCAGAGCGGACCGGGCACCATGACGGGCCACTCCGCGATGGTGAACCAGCGCGGCTTCGGCGAGACGATCCGCTCCATCAACGGCACGCTGGAGTGCAACGGCGGCAACCCGGCGCAGGTGCAGAGCCGGGTGAACAAGTACACCCAGTTCACCGGGCTCCTCGGGGTGCCGACCGGTAGCAACCTGTACTGCTGAGCCAGCTGTACAGCTGAGTCAGCGGCGGGCAACCGCCGCGACCACCACGAACACCGCGGGCCGGGGACGATCTCCCCGGCCCGCGGCCGTGTGCGATACCGCCCCGGCGGGGCGCCGGTCAGCAGTCAGCGGAAGTCGGCCACGTGGTCCCGCGCCCACTCGGCGAAGGTCCGCCCGGGCTTCCCGATCGCGTCCCGCAGGCTGGTCAGCTCGCCGTACGAGGTGACGTCGAAGTCTTCCTCCGCGTCGGGGTCGGCCGGATTGCCGTCGTAGTCGGTGTAGCCGAGCATGAAGTCCGCCACCTCGGGCGGGAAGCCGACCTCCGTGATGTAGCGCTCCCGCGCCTCCTCCCGGCTGATCTCCACCAGTGCGACCTCCTCGCCGAGCGCCGCCGCGATGGCCGCCACCTGTTCGCGGCGGCTGCTCGTCTCGGGGCCGTGCAGCGTGTACGCCGCGCCCGCGTGGCCGTCCTCCAGCAGCGCGGCGACCGCCACGTCCGCGATGTCGCGCTCGTGCACCGGCGCCCACGCGCCGTCCGGGAAGGGCTCCCGCACCAGCCGCTCCGCCCGGATCGACGCCCCCCACAGCGAGACCTTGTTGCCCATGAACTCGCCCGGGCGCACGTGCGTCCACTCCAGGCCCGACTCCTCCACCGCCCGCTCCACGGGGGTGTGGTGGGTGGTGTCGGAGCCGTCCGTCACGGCGGCGGAGGACAGCACGACGACGCGCCGCACCCCCGCGTCCTTCGCCAGGGCCACGACCTCGCCGGCCGTGTCCGGGTGCGGGAAGAGGTACAACCGCTCCACGCCCTCCAGCGCCGGCCGCAGGGTCTCGGGCCGCGCCAGGTCCCCCGCCACCACCTCGACGGCTTCGGGGAAGTCGGCCGCGGCCGGGTTCCGGGTCAACACCCGTACCTCCACGCCCCGTTCCACCAGTGCTCGCGTGACGTGCCGCCCCACGCTGCCGGTCGCCCCGGTCACCAGGATCTTCATGTCTCGCCCCTCCACGCCATGGCCGTACACCGTACGCAGTACACGTCGAGAGTACAGCGTACGCAGACGGGTGCGCACATGGTTTAGACCGGGGCCTGCCCGGGGCGGGCGGGGTCAGAGCTTGCGCGCGGCCTCCGTCGCCCAGTACGTGAGGATCATCTTCGCCCCGGCGCGCCGGATGCCGGTCAGCGTCTCCAGGATCGCCGCGTCCCGGTCGATCCAGCCCTTCTCCGCAGCGGCCTCGACCATCGAGTACTCCCCGCTGATCTGGTACGCGGCCACCGGCACGTCCGCCACGTCGGCGACCCTCGCCAGCACGTCCAGGTACGGCCCGGCCGGCTTCACCATCACCATGTCGGCGCCCTCCTCCAGGTCGAGCGCCAGCTCGCGCATCGACTCCCGGACGTTCGCCGGATCCTGCTGGTACGTCTTGCGGTCGCCGCGCAGCGAGGAGCCGACGGCCTCCCGGAAGGGCCCGTAGAAGGCCGAGGAGTACTTCACGGCGTACGCGAGGATCGACACGTCCTCCTTGCCGATGGTGTCCAGCGCTTCCCTGGCCACGCCGACCTGGCCGTCCATCATCCCGCTCGCCCCCAGGACGTGGACGCCCGCGTCCGCCTGGACCTGCGCCATCTCGGCGTACCGCTCCAGCGTCGCGTCGTTGTCGACCCGCCCCTCGGCGTCCAGCACGCCGCAGTGCCCGTGGTCCGTGTACTCGTCCAGGCACAGGTCGGACATGATGACCAGGTCGTCCCCGACCTCGGCCCGCACGTCCCGGATCGCCACCTGGAGGATGCCATCCGGGTCGGTCCCCGCGGTCCCGACCGCGTCCTTCTTCCCGTCCTCCGGCACCCCGAAGAGCATGATCCCGCCGACCCCGGCCTGCCGCGCCTCCACGGCCGCCTTCCGCAGGGTGTCCCGGGTGTGCTGCACGACGCCCGGCATCGCCTTGATCGGCATCGGCTCGTCGATCCCCTCGCGGACGAACGCCGGGAGGATCAGATCGGCCGGGTGCAGCCGGGTCTCGGCGACCATGCGGCGCAGGGCGGGGGTGGTCCGCAGCCGCCTCGGCCGGGACCCGGGGAAGGAACCGTAGCTAGTCATGTCCCCCACGCTACGCCCCGCGCCACGGTGCTATCCCACGGCCCGGCGCAGGCGTGCGGTCACCCCGATCTCGGACACGTTCTTCGCCAGCTCGAAGTTCACCCACGCCGCCACGTCGACCAGCTTCAGCCCCTCGGCCCAGGTCAGACCGTAGACCTGATCCGGCGAGTCCAGCTCCTCGTCGGTGAGCTGCACCAGCTCGGCCCGCCACTCGTCCCGCAGCCCCCGCAGCCACGCGACGACCTCCTCGGCACGCCCGGGCCAGACGATCTCCTGCCGCTCGACCTCGACGGACGCGAAGCAGTGCCGGTGGGTCGCCGTCCACCAGAAGCCGATGTGCCAGGCGATCCAGGCGATGGACGTGGTGGGCGCGGGATCGGGCTCGGGCACCTGCCAGTCAGAGACCCACTTCCCCTGCGCGTCCTGCCGCACGTTCCACGCGCCGGGCGCCGGCTCCCAGAAGAGGGCGTCGTCGTCGAGGTCGACGAGGTAGTGCTCGAACAGGGACCAGATGAGATCGAGCTGCGAAACGAGGAGCCGGCCGCGTTCGGAAGGCGACTGCGTGGAAGTCGAAGCTGTTGTCATCGCCCGACCCTCACACCCCGCCCGCCCCACCAGCAACCCGTTTTGGTTGAGGCCCCCGCCCCCGCGTGCTTCCATCGTGGGAGGGCCCCGACCCCACTGACACCAGGTCAGTTCCGCGTCGGGAGCGGCTACTTGTCTTCCACTCCACATCACGTCATGGAGGCGAACATGGCCGTTTTCACCGACGGAACCACCTTCCGCAGCACCGCCGACTTCGACAGCGTCGGCGAGCGCGGATACGTACAGATCAGCTTCTCCATCGCCCACACGCCGCTGTACCCCGTGCCGCCGGAGGTCAACCCGGTCGACATCGCCAACGCGATCAGCGCGGTGATCCAGGCGGCGGGCTACCGCAGGGCGGTCTTCAGCGGCCCGCAGGTCGAGGCCGTCCTGAACCCGTAGTCCCCCGGGGACCCCGCCCCACGCCACGACGCTCTCCAGAGGAGAATCAACCATGTCTCACGAGTACGAGTTCCGCGGCAACACCATGCACACGAACCCCAGCACCCCGGGCTCGCTCAGCTTCACCTTCACGATCGTCGACGTCCCCATGGAGCCCACGACCCCGCGGGTCACCCCGCTGGAGGTCGCCAACGCCATCAACGCGATCGCCGAAGCGAAGGGCTACGAAAAGGTCCTCTTCACGGGCCCGGGCCCCCGGGTCCCCGTGAACCCGTAGCCCCGTCAGGGCCGCCGAACGGCGCGATAGCGCCGTGACGCCTGTGCAGTGATGGCGTCGCGGCCCGTCTGTGGCCCGTCTGTGGTTGCTCGCGCGGTTCCGCCCCCCGTGCCCTGCGGGCACGGGGGGACCCCAGCGCCCCTAAAACTCCCTCCCCCAGCCCGCAGACGAATGACGGGGGCAGCGAAACAGGGGCGCGGGGAACTGCGCGAGAACCACCCACCGGCCCGGTGGAGACCAACGCACCCCCAGGCGCAACGGCGCACACGTCAAAGGGGCCCGCGGGGGCAACCACCCCCGCGAGCCCCCACGCCCACCGTCAGGTGGAGCGGCGGCGCCGGCCGCCCGGGCGGCGCTCGCTCGGGCGGGTCACGTGCTCGCCCGCCTCAACCGCCGCGTCCCGCCGCCCCGCACCGAACTCCGCCAGCGCCTCCGCCAGCCGGTGCACCGACGGCTCGGGCGACAGCACGTCCACCCGCAGCCCGTGCTCCTCCGCCGTCTTCGCCGTCGCCGGCCCGATGCACGCGATCACCGTCACGTTGTGCGGCTTGCCCGCGATCCCGACCAGGTTCCGCACCGTGGACGACGAGGTGAAGAGCACCGCGTCGAACCCGCCGCCCTTGATCGCCTCGCGCGTCTCCGCCGGCGGCGGCGACGCCCGCACGGTCCGGTACGCCGTGACGTCGTCCACCTCCCAGCCCAGCTCGATGAGCCCGGCGACCAGCGTCTCCGTGGCGATGTCGGCCCGCGGCAGGAAGACCCGGTCGATCGGGTCGAAGACGGGGTCGTACGGGGGCCAGTCCTCCAGCAGGCCCGCGGCCGACTGCTCCCCGCTCGGCACCAGGTCGGGCTTGACGCCGAAGTCCACCAGCGCCTTCGCGGTCTGCTCGCCCACCGCCGCGACCTTGATCCCGGCGAAGGCGCGCGCGTCCAGCCCGTACTCCTCGAACTTCTCGCGCACCGCCTTGACCGCGTTCACCGAGGTGAAGGCGATCCACTCGTACCGCCCGGTCACGAGCCCCTTGACCGCGCGCTCCATCTGCTGCGGGGTCCGCGGCGGCTCGACCGCGATCGTCGGCACCTCGTGCGGCACCGCGCCGTACGAACGGAGCTGGTCGGAGAGGGAGGCGGCCTGCTCCTTGGTGCGCGGCACCAGCACCTTCCACCCGAAGAGCGGCTTGGACTCGAACCACGCGAGCTGGTCCCGCTGCGCCGCCGCGCTGCGCTCGCCGACCACGGCTATCACCGGCCGGTGACCCTCGGGCGACGGCAGCACCTTGCCCTGCTTGAAGGTCTGCGCGATGGTGCCGAGCGTGGCGCTCCAGGTGCGCTGCCGGGTCGTCGTCCCGGCGACCGTCACGGTCAGCGGGGTGTCCGGCTTGCGGCCCGCGGCCACCAGCTCGCCCGCCGCCGCGGCGACCGCGTCCAGCGTGGTGGAGACGACCACGGTGCAGTCGCTCGTACCGACCTCGGACCAGCAGCGCTCGCTCGCGGTGCGGGCGTCGACGAAGCGCACGTCCGCACCCTGCGCGTCCCGCAGCGGAACGCCCGCGTACGCCGGCACCCCCACCGCGGCGGCGATGCCCGGCACGACCTCGAAGGGAACACCCTCCGCGGCGCAGGCCAGCATCTCCCGCCCGGCGTCGGCGTCCAGCCCCGGATCGCCGCTGACCGCACGGACGACCCGCTTTCCGCTGCGCGCGGCCTCCATGACAAGATTGACCGCGTCCCTGAGTACGGGGATTCCGGCGGCTGTTGATGCATCGTCAACGACCGTCAGCTCAGGCGTGCTGACGCCTGCCCGCGCATGGCCGCGAACGACGTCGAGCACATCCGGCTCGGCGATCACCACATCGGCACCCGCGAGCGCGTCGACGGCGCGCAGGGTCAGCAGCCCGGGGTCACCGGGTCCGGCTCCGAGGAAAGTGACGTGCCCGTTGGCCGAGTTGGCCGAGTCGTACGCCGAGGTCGGGTTGGTGGTGGGGCTCAAGACGCTCGCTCCCCCATAAGACCGGCCGCACCCTTGGCGAGCATCTCGGACGCGAGTTCGCGACCGAGCGCGACGGCGTCGCCGTGCGACATGGGTACGGGACCGGTGGTGGACAGCTGCACCAGCTCGGAGCCGTCGGTGGTGCCGACGACGCCCCGCAGGCGCATTTCAGTGACAGCCTGTCCGTCGCCCAACAGGTCGGCGAGCGCACCAACGGGTGCGCTGCAGCCGGCCTCCAGGGCGGCGAGCAGGGAACGCTCGGCGGTCACGGCGGCCCGGGTCTCCGGGTCGTCGAGCTCGGCGAGTCGGGCGGCGAGCTCCACGTTCTGCGCGGTGCACTCGATCGCCAGGGCCCCCTGGCCGGGGGCGGGCAGGACGGAGTCGACCGAGAGGAAGTCGGTCACCTCGGAACTCCTGCCGATGCGGTTCAATCCGGCCGCGGCGAGTACCACCGCGTCCAGCTCCCCGCTGTGCACGTATCCGATGCGGGTGTCGACGTTGCCCCGGATCGGCACGGTCTCCACGCGGGTGTTGCGCTCCCGCGCGTACGCGTTCAGCTGCGCCATCCTGCGCGGCGAGCCGGTGCCCACCCGTGCGCCGGCGGGCAGCTGCTCGAAGGTGAGCCCGTCCCGGGCGACCAGCACGTCGCGCGGGTCCTCGCGCGGCGGCACCGCGGCGATGACCAGCTCCTCGGGCTGGGTGGTGGGGAGGTCCTTCAGCGAGTGAACGGCGAAGTCCACGTCCCCCGCGGCCAGCGCCTCGCGCAGCGCGGCCACGAAGACGCCCGTGCCGCCGATCTGCGCCAGGTGCTCACGGGAGGTGTCGCCGTACGTGGTGATCTCCACCAGCTCGACGGGTCGGCCGGTGATCCGGCGCACCTCCTGCGCCACCAGCCCCGACTGGGCCATGGCGAGCTTGCTCTTCCTGGTCCCGAGCCTCAGTGCCCTCTCGGTCATCGTCGTCCTCGGTTCTTCACAGTCTCGGCGCTCTCGGCGACCGCGTCATTCGTGTCGTTCGTGTCGTTCGTGTCGGCCCGGCTGACCGATGCCACCGTCTCCGGGTCGAGGTCGAACAGCGTCCGCAGGGCGTCGGCGTACCCGGCGCCGCCGGGCTCGCTCGCCAGCTGCTTCACCCGCACCGTGGGAGCGTGCAGGAGCTTGTCGACCACCCGGTGCACGGTCTGTTTGATCTCCCCGCGCTGCTTGTCGTCGAGCCCGCTGAGCCGGCCTTCCAGCCGGGCCATCTCGCCGGCGACCACGTCCGCGGCCATCGTGCGCAGGGCGACGACGGTGGGCGTGATGTGCGCGGCGCGCTGGGCGGCGCCGAAGGCCGCGACCTCGTCGGAGACGATGCCGCGCACCTGGTCGACGTCGGCGGCCATGGGCGCGTCGGCGGAGGCTTCGGCGAGGGATTCGATGTCCACCAGCCGTACGCCGGGGATCCGGTGGACGGCGTGGTCGATGTCGCGGGGCATGGCGAGGTCGAGCAGGGCGAGGCGGACGGGTCCGTCGGCGCCGGCCGCGGGGCGCCCGGCGGGCCGCTGGGACGTTCCGGCAGCCGCGGCGCCGGTCGCGTTGCCGGTCGCAGTACCGGTCGCGTTGTCCACCCAGACGCCGTGCTGGGTGAGGTCGGCGGCGCTGTGGGCCTCGTCGAGCCCGACCGGGCAGCCGCCGTCGGTGGCTGCGGGCGGCTCGGCGAGCCGGGTGCCCCGGTCCCGTACGCGGCCGTCGCGGGTGGCGGTCTCGGCGAGCCGGGCGACCAGGCTGCCGTCGGGCGCGCGCAGGGTGCCGACGGCGGCCGGGGCCGGCGTCTCGGGCACGGCGAGCGCCTCGGTGATCGCGTCGGCGGTCAGTACGAGACCGGTCGCGCCGGTACAGGACACCACCGCGCTCACACGTGTCAGTTCGGCGGCGACGTCCGTCATGGGCACCGCTCGGACCCGCTCGGCGCCGGCCTCCACGAGCGCGGCGGCCAGCCGCTCGGCGCGGTCCAGCGTGCGGTTGGCGATGGCCAGTTCGCGTACGCCGAGCCGGGCGAGGGTCGTCGCCGCGAGCGAGGACATCGAGCCGGCGCCGATCACGAGCACGCTCTTGTCGGCGGCCCAGTCGGTGACGGGCGTCCCGTCCGCGAGCTGCTCCAGGCCGAAGCTGACGAGGGACTGGCCGGCGCGGTCGATCCCGGTCTCGCTGTGGGCGCGCTTGCCGACCCGCAGGGCCTGCTGGAACAGGTCGTTGATCAGCCGTCCGGCGGTGTGCTGCTCCTGGCCGCGGGCGAGGGCGTCCTTGATCTGGCCGAGGACCTGCCCCTCGCCGACGACCATGGAGTCCAGCCCGCACGCCACCGAGAAGAGATGGTGGACGGCCCGGTCCTCGTAGTGCACGTAGAGGTACGGGGTGAGCTCGTCGAGGCCCACCTCGCTGTGGTGCGCCAGCAGCTGCGACAGCTCGGCGACGCCGGCGTGGAACTTCTCCACGTCCGCGTACAGCTCGATCCGGTTGCAGGTGGCGAGTACCGTCGCCTCGGCGGCGGGCTCGGTCGCCACGGTGTCCTGGACCAGCTTGACCTGGGCGTCCGCGGAGAGCGACGCCCGCTCCAGCACGCTGACGGGCGCGCTGCGGTGGCTCAGTCCGACGACGAGGAGACTCATGCCGGCATCACGGCGGGCATGTCCCCGTCAGGTCCCTTCCGGTCGGCGGCCTCGGCGCCCTGCACGGCCTCGGCGACCTGCGCGACCTCCGCGGCCCGTGCCGCGGCATCGAGCGCCGGCGCATCGGCGCCCTCGCCGGACTTCCGCTGCTCGTGGAAGGCGAGGATCTGCAACTCGATCGACAGGTCGACCTTGCGCACGTCGACGCCGTCCGGCACGGAGAGCACGGTGGGGGCGAAGTTCAAGATGGAGGTGACGCCGGCGGCGACGAGCCGGTCGCACACCTGCTGTGCGGCCCCCGCGGGCGTCGCGATGACACCGATCGACACACCGTTGTCGCTGATGATCTTCTCCAGCTCGTCGGTGTGCTGGACCGGAATCCCCGCGACGGGCTTGCCGGCCATCGCCGGGTCCGCGTCGATGAGCGCCGCGACCCGGAAGCCGCGGGAGGCGAACCCGCCGTAGTTGGCGAGCGCCGCGCCGAGGTTGCCGATGCCGACGATGACCACGGGCCAGTCCTGGGTCAGCCCCAGCTCGCGGGAGATCTGGTAGACGAGGTACTCCACGTCGTACCCGACGCCGCGGGTGCCGTAGGAGCCCAGGTACGAGAAGTCCTTGCGGAGCTTGGCGGAGTTGACCCCCGCCGCCGAGGCCAGTTCCTCGGAGGACACCGTGGGCACGGACCGCTCGGACAGAGCGGTCAGCGCCCGCAGGTACAGCGGAAGCCGGGCGACGGTGGCCTCGGGGATTCCTCGGCTACGGGTCGCCGGTCGGTGATTTCGGCCAGTTGCCACGGTGCTCCTGCGGGATGAGCGAAGCTCTAGGCGGCCGTGTGTCCCAGGACCGCCCCGTCGACAGCAGGCTATGTCTTTGTGAACGCGTGCACAAAGATTGTGTCCGATTTGTCCGAGCAAAGTGATCGGGGTCACGCGCATGGATCGCGCAGACCTGGAACCAGACGCCGCGTAGCTCCGTTGCGGGCCGGAAGGGCGCAAAGCCGCACACACTCCTCACGCGTCACCCCCGAGACGCTTCCACTCTGCCTCGCGATCCGCCCCAGCGATAGTGCCGTGCGCCACCACGCCACCGGGCCCCTCGCGCCCGCGGGGCGCAGTGCGCCGGGGTACCCCGCACGCCCTCCGGGCGCAGGTACGGCTCCGCAGCGTGCGCGGTCACGCCGTGATGAGTCCGTACCGATGGCACCTGCAGCCCGGTGGTGGGCTTGTCGCGCAGTTCCCCGCGCCCCTAAATGCCTCCGCCCTCAGCCCGCAGGCGAATGACGGGGGCAGCGAAACAGGGGCGCGGGGAACTGCGCGACAAGCCACCCACGGTCAGCAGAGAGCACCGCACCCGCAGGGAGACGGCGCCGTGAGCGACCTCACCGTCACTCCGCCAGAGCCCGCCGCAAGCGCTCCGCGTCCACGCGCCAGAACGTGTGCTGCTCCCCGTCCACCAACACCACCGGAATCTGCTCCCAGTACTCCCGGTGCAGCTCCTCGTCCTGCGTGATGTCCTTCTCCTCCCAGGCCGCCCCGGTCGCGCCGCACACCTCCTGGACCACCGCACGCGCGTCGTCGCACAGATGGCACCCGGGCTTCCCGATCAGCGTCACCACCCGCTCCTCGGCCTTCTTCTTCCTGCGTCGCAACAAAGGACTCATGCCTCCTATTGTCCGTGCCGCACGGGCGAACCCCACTGTTCACCCAGCCGCATCCCCGCAGGTCGGGAACTCCCGAACAGACTGGCTATGCTCGCGGTATGGCCGCACTGGGATGGCTCACCCCCCGAAGGCGCTCCGCGACCGCGCGCAGCGTGCTCGCCGGCGAGGCCGCGGCAGAAGCGGCCCGCAACGAGGCCGCGCAAGCAGAAGCCGAAGCGGAAGCAGAAGCCCAAACACCAGCACAAGAGGACGCGGCGCCCGCACAAGCAGACGCGCCGGAGTTCCCCGTCCCCGGCGACGCCCACGCCGCCGCCTTCTTCGACCTCGACAACACCGTCATGCAGGGCGCCGCCCTCTTCCACTTCGGCCGCGGCCTGTACAAGCGGAAGTTCTTCCAGCGCAGCGAGTTGTTCCGGTTCGCCTGGCAGCAGACGTGGTTCCGGCTCGCCGGCGTCGAGGACCCGGAGCACATGCAGGACGTCCGCGAGTCCGCCCTCTCCATCGTGCAGGGCCACCGCGTCTCCGAGCTGATGAGCATCGGCGAGGAGATCTACGACGAGTACATGGCCGACCGCATCTGGCCCGGCACCCGCGCCCTCGCCCAGGCCCACCTGGACGCTGGCCAGAAGGTCTGGCTCGTCACCGCCGCCCCCGTCGAGACCGCGACGATCATCGCCCGCCGCCTCGGCCTGACCGGCGCGCTCGGCACGGTCGCCGAGTCCGTCGACGGCGTCTACACCGGCAAGCTCGTCGGCGAACCCCTGCACGGCCCCGCGAAGGCGGAGGCGGTGCGCGCCCTCGCCGCCGCCGAGGGCCTGGACCTCGCGCGCTGCGCGGCGTACAGCGATTCGCACAACGACATCCCGATGCTGTCGCTCGTGGGACATCCGTACGCGATCAATCCGGACACCAAGCTGCGCAAGCACGCGCGCGAACGCGACTGGCGCCTGCGCGACTACCGCACCGGCCGCAAGGCGGCCAAGGTCGGCATCCCGGCCGCCGCCGGCGTCGGCGCGCTCGCGGGCGGCACGGCCGCCGCCGTCGCCCTGCACCGCCGCCGCCGCTGACCTCGCACCGCCGTCGCTGACGGCGCACGCCCGCCCCCGCCCGCCGCTCCCTCACCACGGGGCGCACCCGGTCACGCCCCGACTGCGCCCGTCGCGCCTGTCGCGCAAACGAACACAACTGCGAACCCGACACACCCCATGGCTCGCCAGACGTCCCAATACGAACGTTTCCGATCACCAAACGCTCATATTCGGCTACCCGATCCGTCGTACAGGGGTAACAGAAGCGACGGAAACGATGATTTGAGCAACTGGGTGTAGCACTGCCTGTACGAAGCGTTATTCTCCTCAGACGCATACGAGACCCACCCGCCACCACGTTGGGTGAACGGTCCCGCACTGCACGTGATGGAAGCTCTGCCTCTGGGAGTCCCGTGTACCCACACGTCGGGGTTGACGCCTCGGGCCTGGCTACGCTCCGCGCAACGGTCTTCGACCACTTGCGCGGCTTCGTCCCCACCGCGTACGCCGTCCCCGCCCTCAGCATGCCCCGCCTTGCCACCGGCGGCCCCGCCGCCCCCTGCTACGCCCTGGCCGACGCCTACAAGGAGGGGCCGGCGCGCAGCGCCGTCGTCGAGGGGAAGCGGCCCGGTGGGGGCCGTGCGGTCGCCAGACGGAACAGCCGTAGCGCCGGCGGCGCTTCGACCGCCCCGTCGGGCGTCCGCCGCCCCAGCGCGGACAGCGACAGCGCCCGCATGATGGAACTGGTCGAACGCGCCCAAGCGGGCGAGGCCGAGGCGTTCGGACGCCTCTACGACCAGTACAGCGACACCGTGTACCGCTACATCTACTACCGCGTCGGCGGCAAGGCGACCGCCGAGGACCTCACCAGTGAGACGTTCCTGCGCGCACTGCGCCGCATCTCCACCTTCACCTGGCAGGGCCGCGACTTCGGCGCCTGGCTGGTGACGATCGCACGCAACCTGGTCGCCGACCACTTCAAGTCCAGCCGGTTCCGGCTGGAGGTCACCACCGGCGAGATGCTCGACGCCAACGAGGTCGAGCGCAGCCCGGAGGACTCCGTCCTGGAGTCCCTGTCCAACGCCGCGCTGCTCGAAGCCGTCCGCAAGCTCAACCCCCAGCAGCAGGAGTGCGTCACCCTGCGCTTCCTGCAGGGGCTCTCCGTGGCCGAAACGGCGCGGGTGATGGGCAAGAACGAGGGTGCGATCAAGACCCTCCAGTACCGTGCCGTACGCACCCTCGCCAGGCTCCTGCCCGAGGACGCCCGCTGAGCCGCCGCGCCGTCCGCCGTACCACCGCCCCCGGCGGCACCGCCGCCACCGCACCACGACCCCCCACTCGTCCCCCGACCCCAACTCACCTTCGGTGACGCCTCGATGACGCACTGGTCCGATCATCCTTCGCGCGTAACCCAAGTGCCGCGCCGCTCGTTGTGCGGGATGCAGGCTCCCTGTGGTCACGCCCTGCCCGCAGCCGCTCACTCCATCGAGTGGATGCGCGTAGATCGTGCAACCTTCCAGACCCCTTGGGGAGTCGACCGTCATGACGAGAGGAGGTGCCGCCAGTGATCGCGAACGTATCGGCCCACCGGCGGGCGAACGCCTTCGCCCAGGCCCTGGAAGACCAGGCGGCCAAGCAGCCGGAAGACGGCTCGGCCGAGTCGGCCGGTCCGGCCGGACCGGCCGAGCACGGGCGGCTGTTGACCCTGGCGACCGGCCTCGGCGAACTGCCGAAGCCGGAGCTGGACCCAGAGGTCAAGGTGGTGCAGCGGGCACAGCTCGTGGCCGCCATGGAAGCCATGTTCAAGGAGGGCACGGCGGGCGCTTCCGCGGGCGAGAAGTCCGCGGGCCCTACGGTGCCCGAGCAGCGGAAGTCCGGCCGCGGCGCCCATCGGGCATCCCCGTTCCGGAAGCTGCGGCCCCGTTCCCGCTGGTCCAAGGGCCTCGCGGCGGGCGGCTTGACCGTCGGTGTCGCCGCGGGAGCCTTCGGCGGAGTGGCCGCTGCCAGTTCCGACGCCCTCCCCGGTGATTCGCTGTACGGGCTGAAGCGCGGCATGGAGGACATCCGCCGCGGCATGGCCGACGGCGACTCCGACCGCGGCGAGCTCTACCTGGACCAGGCGTCCACCCGGCTCAGCGAGGCCCGCCGGCTGATGGAGCGGGGCCGGGGCGGCGACCTGGACCACGAGTCCCTCGGCGAGATCCGCCGGGCGCTCAACGGCATGCGGCACGACGCCACCGAGGCGCACCGCCTGCTGTCGGCGGCGTACGAACGGGACGGCACCCTCGGCCCCCTCCAGAAGCTGAACTCGTTCTCCAGCTCCCACCGCGAGACGTGGCTCGGCCTGCGGGACCGCCTCCCCCTCCAGCTCGCCGACGTCAGCAACGACGTGACCGACGTCTTCGACGCCATAGAGCAGGAAGTCAAGCCGCTCCAGGCCCTGCTGCCCGCTCCCCCGGAGCAGGGCCGCGGATCCGAGCGTCCCGACGCCTCGTCGCAGGACACCGCGGACACCCCCGCGGCCGACGGCCGCACCACCCCGTCAGCGCCCGGTGCCACACCGGGCAGCGGCGGCGACAGCAAGCCCCGCCCGTCGGAGCCCGGTTCCCGCACTCCGGAGGAGCAGGGCCTGCTCGGCGGCGCGGGGGACCTGCTCTCCCCGCCCTCGGGGGGCACGACGCCCACCCCCGGCAAGGACGCGGACGCGCCCAAGCCGGACATCACACTCCCGCCCCTGCTCCCGGGGCTCCTCCCGGGCCTGGGCCTGAGCGCCGAGGAAGACCGCTAGCGGTACGGGCACGGCAGAGGCAGAGGGGTGCGGCGCTGACTCCGGTCAGCACCGCACCCCTCTTCTCATGGCCGCCTGAAGTCATGAGGTCACGAGGTCTTCAGAAGAACACCGACCTCCGCTGCACCAGCAGCTTGTACAGGGTGTGCTGGATCTGCTCCCGCACCTGGTCCGTCAGGTTGAACATCAGCATCGGGTCCTCCGCCGCCTCGGCCGGATACCCGTCCGTCGGGATCGGCTCCCCGAACTGGATCGTCCACTTCGTCGGCAGCGGCACCGCGCCCAGCGGACCCAGCCAGGGGAACGTCGGCGTCATCGGGAAGTACGGCAGGCCCAACACCCGCGCCAGCGTCTTCGCGTTGCCGATCATCGGGTAGATCTCCTCCGCGCCCACGATCGAGCACGGCACGATCGGCGCCCCGGCCCGCAGCGCCGTCGACACGAAGCCGCCCCGCCCGAAGCGCTGCAGCTTGTAGCGGTCGCCGAAGGGCTTCCCGATGCCCTTGAAGCCCTCGGGCATCACCCCGACGACCTCGCCCCGCCGCAACAGCCGCTCCGCGTCCTCCGCGCACGCCAGCGTGTGCCCCGCCTTGCGCGCCAACTCGTTCACCACCGGCAGCACGAACACCAGGTCCGCCGCGAGCAGCCGCAGGTGTCGCTGCGCCGGGTGGTTGTCGTGCACGGCGACCTGCATCATCAGCCCGTCGAGCGGCAGCGTGCCGGAGTGGTTGGCCACCACCAGCGCACCGCCATCGGCGGGGATGTTCTCGACGCCCTTCACCTCGACCCGGAAGTACTTCTCGTACATCGGGCGCAGCAGCGTCATCAGGACCTGGTCGGTCAGCTCCTCGTCGTAGCCGAACTCGTCGACCTCGTACTCCCCGGTGACCCGGCGGCGCAGGAACGCGAGGCCGCTGGCGAGCCGCTGTTCCCAGCCGCCGCCCGCGTCCGGGCGCTGCGCGGGTCGCGGTGCGGGAGCCGCCCCGGCGGGCGGCTCCACGCCCGAAGCCTGCCCGGGCACGACCGCCTCCCGCCCGTCCGCTTCGCCGGCCGCGCGCACCGCGGCGGGCTCGGCCCGGCCGCGTCGACCGCCCCCGGCCCCGGCCGTGGTGCGTCGGCGCCCCGACCGCTGTCCGGCCGGTCGCTGCACGTTGCCGCGGGCACGGTCGTCGTCGAAGGGAATGACCTTGGCGTCCGCCATCGTCGGTGCGCTCCTCATCCGGATCCGGTGTCCATCATCCGGCGTCGCTCTGTGTCGGTACGTCGGGGGCGCGGCCCCCCGGGGCCGTCGGGGACGCCCCCAGCGCCTCCCCGACCCGGTCCACGGCCCGCGCGAGCGCCTGCGGCGGCACCAGGCCCTCGCCCCGGCTGCGGGCGAAGTCGGCGAAGGTCTCCGCGGTCGTGTACGCGGGCGTGAAGCCCAGGGTCCGGCGCATCTCGGTGGTGCTGACCACCCGTCCGTGCGTCAGCAGCCGGATCTGCTCCGGCGAGAAGTCCGTGACGCCCACCGTGCGCAGCGCCGACCCCACCCAGGTGACCGCGGGCAGCGGCACCGGCAGCGTGGGCCGGCCCAGTCGCCGCGCGCACTGCGACATCAGCAGCACTCCGTCGCCGGCGACGTTGAACGTGCCGCTGTTGAGCGTGGCCCGGCGCGGCTCGTGCAGCGCGATCCGCAACACGTCGACCACGTCGTCCTCGTGGACGAACTGGAGCCTGGGGTCGTAGCCGAAGACGGTCGGCAGCACCGGCAGCGAGAAGAACTCGGCGAGCGGGGAGTCCGCGCACGGTCCGAGGATGTTCGCGAACCGCAGCACGCACACGGCCACGTCCGGCCGGCGCCGCGCGAAGCCGCGGACGTACCCCTCGACCTCGACGGCGTCTTTGGCGAAGCCGCCGCTCGGCAGCGACTTGGGCGGGGTGGTCTCCCGGAAGACGGCGGGGTCGCGGGGAGCCGAGCCGTACACGCTCGTGCTGGACTTCACCACCAGCCGCTTGACCGTCGGCGACTTCTGGCAGGCGCCGAGGAGCTGCATCGTGCCGATGACGTTGGTCTCCTTGACGGACGTGCGTCCGCCGGCGCCCAGCGGCGTCCCGGTGACGTCCAGGTGGACGACCGTGTCGACGGCGTGCTCGGCCAGCACGCGCCCTATCGCGGGCTGCCTGACGTCGGCCCGGACGAACTGGGCGCCGCCGAGGTGGTGCTCGGGCACGACCGCGTCGACGCCGATGACCCGCTCCACCTCGGGATCGCGCTGGACGCGCCGCACGAGACGGCCCCCGAGCTGTCGGGCGACCCCGGTGACGAGCACGACCTTCCCCAAGATCAGCGCCTTCCCTCAAAACTGCTGTGTACGGGCCTGGTCCCGGCCTCAAACGTCACCGTAGCGGCTCACTGTTGCACTGTGACGTCCACGCGGCGCACTTTTACCGTGCCTGTGCCTCCCCGCGCCCTTGCCGCCCGCTGCCGCATCTGCCGCCCCGGACACCTCACCGGCCCCGAACGCACCGCGGCCCTCCCACCGAACGGTGAGAGGGCCGCGGCAACACGCGCAACACGTACGACACGTGCAGCCGTCGTAGAAGCCTTACTTCACTTACTTCTTGTTACGACGCTGAACGCGGGTGCGCTTGAGCAGCTTGCGGTGCTTCTTCTTGGCCATCCGCTTGCGCCGCTTCTTGATAACAGAGCCCACGACTACCCTCGCTCACTTCTCTTCACTCGGTGCGGGGCGTCTGGGCCCACACGACCTACGTCGGCCTAGCCTACCCGCCCGAGCTCCGAGCCCGTAATCCGAGGGCGCCGGCACGCTCCGCACCGCGCACCCGCAAACGAACGTCAAGCGGATTCCACCCCCACGAAGGACTCGCGGAGGTAGTCGTGCACCGCTTGCTCCGGTACCCGGAAGGACCTCCCCACCCGGATCGCCGGCAGATGCCCGCTGTGCACCAAGCGGTACACAGTCATCTTCGACACCCGCATCACCGAGGCGACTTCCGCCACGGTAAGGAACTTGACCTCGTTGAGAGGCCTCTCGCTGCCAGCAGCCATGACCCACCTGTACCTTCCGCACATGACGCCCACCGGCTTCCCCTCCGGTGACTCTTCGTCGCTGTGCGCTCACTCCCCAGACTAGGGGCGCGTGATACGAGTGGGGAAGAGGAGCAGCCAACGGCCGCCTACTGTGACAGACAGGCCCGATTGAGTACATAGCGCATGAGCGGCCGGTACGACTCCTCCGGCGCCGCGTCCTCCAGCGGGACCGCCACCGACACCCGCCCCTCGGCCTCCCCCACGAACACCGCGGGGTCGTCCACGTCGGCCAGCCCGATCGTGTCAAGACCCAGCTGACCTGCCCCGCAGACCCACCCGTGGTCCCCGACGACCAGGTCGGGCAGGGGTCCACCACCCTGCGCCAGACCCTCCAGGGCCGCCCGTACGGGCAGCGGGGAGTGGGTGTGTGCGCCGGTCACACCCACCGTTCCCCGCGCGCCTCCTTCCCGCACCAGCGCGACTCCCCTTACGTAGGCAAGGTTGTACGTGCGTACGCCGAACCGGGTCGTTATGTCGACACATCTGCCCTGCGCGGGGGTGAGGACGAGACAGCCTGCCGCCGACAAGGCGTCTGCGAGGCCGGCGTAGAACCCCAGCAGCCGTCCCGGATGTCCGGTTCCCAGGAGTACGGCACCGCGCCGCGCGGCCACCGCCGCCAGCCGCTCGGCGAAGGCGTCCAACGCGTCCAGGGTCCGCTCGGGGTCGATGAGATCCGGCCCGCTGACTCGGCAAAAATCGGCCGGAACACCGCACCTGTCCGCCATCAGCGCGAGCACGTCCCGTTCGTTCCACCGCCGCAGCGGCAGCAGTCCGAGGGTGACCCGCGGGTCGCGGGCGGCGAACTGCCGGTACCGCCGCAGGCTCTGCTCCCGCGTCGTGGCCACGGCGCCCGCCAGCCCGTCCGCGACCAACCGCGCCCGCAGTTCCGTGCGGCTCACCATCCGGGACCCACCATCCGGCGATGCTCCCGCACTCCGGGCCGCCGGGTCCCGGTTTCGCCCGCCCTGCCCACGATCGGTCGAACGCGCCAGGCTCGACCGACGGCTACGCCAGCAGGCCCCGCAGGGGGTACGCGGCCCGTCGCGTCGCCAGCACCGCCTGGTCCAGCCGGTCCGCCGGGTCGTACCCCGCGCTCCACTCGCGCCACCCGGGCGTCCGCCCGTCCGTCATGCGCAGCGGCCCCGGCTGCCGCGTCAGCGCGTACACCTGGTCCCGCCACTCCTGCGGCACCATCGACGTCGGGTCCACCGGGGCGTGGGCCGCGATGCCCACGAGGTGCGTCCACGACCGCGGTACGACGTCGACGACCGCGTATCCGCCGCCGCCGAGCGCGATCCACCGTCCGCCGTCGACGTGCTCGTGCGCGAGCTCGTGGCACGCCTCCTGCACCAGCCGCTGGGCGTCGAGCGAGACCGCGAGGTGCGCCAGCGGGTCCTCGAAGTGCGTGTCGGCGCCGTGCTGGGTCACCAGCACCTGGGGCCGGAAGTCGGCCAGCAGCTCCGGCACGACCGCGTGGAAGGCCCGCAGCCAACCCTCGTCGCCCGTTCCGCCCGGCAGCGCGACGTTGACCGCGCTGCCCTCGGCGGTGCCGGCGGCGCCCGTCTCCTCGGGCCATCCGGTGCCGGGGAACAGGAACCGGGGGTGTTCGTGCAGCGAGATCGTCAGCACCCGCGGATCGCCCCAGAACGCGGCCTGGACGCCGTCGCCGTGGTGCACGTCGACGTCGACGTACGCCACCCGCTCGGCGCCCAGCTCCAGCAGTCGGGCGATCGCCAGCGAAGCGTCGTTGTAGATGCAGAAGCCGGCCGCGGAGCCCGCCATCGCGTGGTGCAGCCCGCCGGCGAAGTTCACGGCGTGCGCCGCGTCCCCGCGCCACACCGCCTCGGCGGCGCCCACGGACTGCCCGGCGATCAGCGCCGACGCCTCGTGCATCCCGGCGAAGGCGGGGTCGTCCGTCGTCCCGAGCCCGTACGACTGGTCGGCGCCGCGGGGGTCGACGGAGGCCGCCTTCACCGCCGCCACGTAGTCCGCGCGGTGCACGAGCCCGAGGGTGGAGTCGCCGGCGGGCTGCGCGGCGACGACGTCCATCGCGCGGTCCAGCCCGTAGGCCCGCACCAACCCCATGGTCAGCGCGAGCCGTACGGGGTCCATCGGATGGCCGTCCCCGAAGTCGTACTTCGTTACCGCCTCGTCCCACATCAGCATTCCGCGGCCACTCATGCCCGCCACCGTATCGGCTCAGCCTGCGAGGACGAGCGCCGGCAGCTGCGCCATCGTGGCGAAGTGCCCCTTGGCCCCTTCGAGTTTCGCGGCCGGGGTCATCGCCGTGAACCCGTACACGTCCATCCCGGCCGCCAGTGCCGCCCGTACGCCGAGGACGCTGTCCTCGACCACGACGCACCGCCCTGGCTCGACGCCCATCTGTTCGGCGGCGTGCAGGAACAGGTCCGGTGCGGGCTTTCCGCGGCCGACGTCCTGCGCGCTGAAGACGATCGGCTCGGGGAACCAGGCGTCCAACCCGGTCGTACGGTGCCCGAACCGGATGCGTTCGTGGCTGCCGGACGACGCGAGGCAGTACGGCACCTCGCTGGCCACCAGCTCCTCCAGGACCTCGGTGACCCCGTCGACGGGCCGGAGCTCGTTCTCGAACGCGGCGAAGGTGCGGGCGTGCAGCGTCTCGTCGAAGTCCGCGGGCAGCCGCTGCCCGGTCCGCTCCAGCACGAGGTCGTGCACGCGGTGCACGGCGGCGCCCATGTAGTCGCGCAGCGAGTCCTCGTACGAGGTCGGGTGCCCCAGTTCCGTCAGGTACGCCGCGAGGACGGCGTTGGCGAGGGGTTCGCTGTCGACGAGCACACCGTCGTTGTCGAAGATCACCAGGTCATAGGTCATACGGCCAGCCTAAGCAGCCCGGGAACGCAAAAAAGCCGTGGCCCCCCGGGGATAAATCCCCAGGAGACCACGGCATAAAATTTGTTCGGCGGCGTCCTACTCTCCCACAGGGTCCCCCCTGCAGTACCATCGGCGCTGTGAGGCTTAGCTTCCGGGTTCGGAATGTAACCGGGCGTTTCCCTCACGCTATAACCACCGAAACACTACGAAACCAACAACCCCGGACATAGACACGGGTTTGATTGTTCGTGGTTTCAGAACCAACACAGTGGACGCGAGCAAATATGGACAAGCCCTCGGCCTATTAGTACCAGTCACCTCCACCGGTTACCCGGCTTCCAGATCTGGCCTATCAAC